>NZ_JBFUAB010000014.1:0-186984 GCF_056406535.1 Roseateles sp. P1_C1_2 | reverse complement strand
CAACGTCGCCAGCTGATGATGTGGCTGGCCGCCACGGCGACCTCGTCGGCCTGCGGCCAGCCCGCCGGCCCCTGGCCGTCGCGACCGCTGCGCATCGTCGTGCCCTACCCATCCGGTGGTGCGTCCGACGTCGCGTCCCGGCTGCTGGCGCCCGAGCTGCAGAAGAGCCTGGGCCAGCCCGTCACCATCGACATCAAGCCCGGTGCCGACGGCAACATCGGCACGGCCGATGTCGCCGGCGCCAGCGACGGCCACACGCTGCTGATGGGCAGCGTCGGCACGCACGTCATCAACCCGCTGCTGTGGCGCCGCCTGCCCTATGACGCGGTGAAGGACTTCGCGCCCGTCTGCCTGGTGGCGACGGTGCCGCTGGTGCTGGTCATCAACCCCGGCGTCGCCCAGAGCCTGGGGGTGCGCAACGTCAACGACCTGGTGCACGCCATCACCGCCCAGCCCGGTCGCCTGCACATCGCCTCGGGCGGCAACGGCAACCCCTCGCACCTGGCCGGCGAACTCTTCAAGCGCCTGACGCAGACCTATATGCTGCACTTCCCCTACCGCAGCACGACCTCGGCCCAGCAGGACGTCATCGCCGGCAACATGGACCTGATGTTCGACTCGCTGCCGTCGGCGCTGCCGCAGATCAAGGCCGGCAAGCTGCTGGCCCTGGGCGTGTCGAGCGCGCGGCGCAGCCCCAGCCTGCCCGATCTGCCCACCGTCGAGGAGGCGGGCGGCCCGGCCCTCAAGGGCTACGAGGCGAGCGCCTGGATCGGCCTGTTCGCGCCCAGCAGYCAGCCGGCCGAGCAGCTCGCGCGGCTGCAGCGCGACAGCGTCACCGCGCTGGCGGGCGCCGCCTTGCGCGAACGCCTGACCAGCCGTGGCATGCTCGTGCACGGCAGCGGCGGTGCCGAGTTCGCCAGCCTGATCGCCGCGGAAACCGCCAAATGGGCGCGCGTCGTGAAGCTATCAGGTGTCAAAGTCGACCGCTGAGCCGACTACAACGACAGGAGACTGCAATGACTCTGAATCGCCGCCAGGTCACCGCCTTGGCCGGCAGCCTTGCGCTGCCCGCTGCTGCCCAAACCGCCTGGCCGAGCAAGCCCATCCGCCTCGTCGTGCCCTTCACGCCCGGTGGCACGACCGACCTGCTGGCGCGGGCGATGGCGCCCGAGTTGCAGCAGCGCCTGGGCCAGGCCGTCGTCGTCGACAACAAGCCCGGCGCCGGCGGCAACATCGGCTCGGCCGAAGTCGCCAAGGCCACCGATGGCCACACGTTGCTGATGGGCACCGTCGGCACCCATGCCATCAACGGCGCGCTGTATCCCAGGCTGCCCTATGACCCGGTGAAGGATTTCGCGCCCATCACGCTGGTCGCGGCCGTGCCCAATGTGCTGGTGCTCAACCCCGCCAATGCGGCGCGTTACGGCATCCACAGCGTGGCCGACCTGATCCGCGTCGCCCGCGCCAATCCGGGCAAGCTCAATATGGCGTCCAGCGGCAATGGCACGTCCATCCACCTGGCCGGTGAACTGTTCAAGAGCATGACCGGCAGCTTCATGCTGCACTTCCCCTACCGCGGCTCGGGCCCGGCCCTGCTGGACCTGATCGCCGGCAACACCGACCTGATGTTCGACAACCTGCCCTCGGCCCTGCCGCAGATCAAGGCCGGCAAGCTGCTGGCCATCGCCGTCACCAGCGCCCAGCGCAGCCCGGCGGTGCCGGACCTTCCCACCGTCGCCGAAGCCGGCGGCGCGGTCCTGAAGGGCTATGAGGCCAGCTCCTGGTTCGGCCTGCTGGCGCCGGTGCACCAGCCGGCCGACCAGGTCGCCCGCCTGCAGCGCGAAGCCGCGGCGGCACTGAACACGCCGGCACTGCGCGAGCGCATGGCGGGCCAGGGTGCCGTGGCCGGCGGAGGCTCCTCAGCGGAGTTCGCGGCGCTGATTGCCAGCGAGACCCTCAAATGGGCCAAGGTTGTGAAGGTCTCGGGCGCCAAGGTCGACTAGATGAAGCCCCTCGTCCAAGGCTTACCTTGGCCGGCCTTGCAGGCCGCGCTGCGGCATGTGCCGCAGCCCTTCGGCAGGCACATCGCGCCCACTGGGCGCAATGTGTCCGGCCTCAGCCCCCGCGGGGACGGCGATGCTTGCGGCATCGAGCCGCAAGCACATCGCCAGTGCGGGCCGGCTAGGGAGCGGCCCGTCGCTCAGCCCGCAAGACTCATTCACGGCATCGATCACCGATGAGATTCATGCCCACCTGGCGCGCCGACTTGGTCGCCGGTGCTGTTGTCGCCGTGCTGCTGATCCCGCAGAGCCTGGCCTACGCGATGCTGGCCGGCCTGCCGCCGCAAGTGGGCCTGTACGCCAGCCTGTTGCCGCTGCTGGCCTATGCGGCGCTGGGCTCCAGCCCGGTGCTGGGCCTGGGGCCGGTGGCAGTGCTCGCGTTGATGATCGCCCAGGCCCTGGGCGCATTGCCGGCCGGCGTCAGCCCGACGGAAGGGGCCCTCGTGCTCGCCGCCGAGGTGGGTGGGCTGCTGGCCGTGGCCGCGCTGCTGCGCCTGGATGCGTTGTCCAGCCTGCTGTCGGTGCCGGCGCTGCGCGGTTTCGAGACCGGCGCGACGCTGATGATCGCGGCCGGCCAGCTGCCGGTGCTGCTCGGCAGCGCGGCGGCGGGCTTCACGCTGCCGGACTTGATCGCATCGGCCCCGCAGGGTGGCTTCGGCGTCGCCAGTGCGGCCTGGGGCGGCGTGGGCATCGCGCTGCTGCTGCTGTCCCGCCGCGCCGGCCCGCGCCTGCTGGCCCGGCTGGCGCCGCTGCTGCTGCTGGTGGCGGCGATGGCGCTGTCGGCCTTCACGCCGGCCGCCGTCGGCGTTGCCCAGGTGGGCGCCTTGCCGTCGCTGGCTTTGCCCATCGGCCTGCCGCGCCTGGAGGCCGCGCTGTGGCTGCAACTGCTGCCGGCGGCCGCGCTGGTGGCCCTGATGGGTTTCGTGTCCAGCCTGGCGGTCTCCGAGTCCCTGGCGCAGCGGCGCGGCGAGAAGCTGCTGCCGGCGGCCGAGATGCGCGGCCTGGCGGCGGCCAACCTGGTCGCGTCGGTCAGCGGCGGCATGCCGGTGGCGGGCAGCTTCTCGCGCAGCATCCTGCTGCACGAGGCGGGTTCGGCCAGCCGCTGGAGCCTGGTCTGCGTGGCCGGCTTCATGTTCATCGCGATGCTGGTGCTGGCCGAGCCGCTGGCGCATCTGCCCAAGCCCGTGCTGGCCGCGACCATCGTCGTCGCCGTGCTCGGCGGCTTTTCGCTGCAGCCCTATCGTGAGGCCTGGCGCTATGCGCGGGCGGAAGGCCTGCTGATGGTGGCGGTGACGGTGGCCGTGCTGTGCTGGAGCATCGCGGCGGCGCTGGCCATCGGCGTCGTCGGCTCCGTCGCGCTGCTCATCCAGCGCACCGCCCAGCCCCATGTCGCCCGCATCGGCCGCGTGCCGGGCACCCAGCATTACCGCAATCTCGAGCGCTATGCGGTCGAGTGCCGGCCCGAGGTCGTCGGGCTGCGCGTCGACGAGAGCCTGGTGTTCACCAATGCCCGCGGCCTGGTCGACGCCGTGCTGGCCCATGTGCGCGAGCACCGCGCCCGGGTCGGCGCGCCGCAGCGCGTGCTGATGCTGATGGCGCCGGTCAACCACATCGACGTGTCCGGGCTGACGGCCCTGCAGGAGCTGCACGCGGCACTGCGGGCCGAGGGGCTGAGGCTGGAGTTCTCCGAGGTCAAGGGCCCGGTGCTGGACAAGCTCAAGGCGGTGGACTGGCTGGAGCGCTACGACGTCTCCCTCTACCTCAGCCACCACGAAGGCATCCAGGCCGGCGAACATGCCCTGAGGCCGAGTCTGGCTGACATGGACGCGCCGGGACAGCTTTAGCCCTTCTCTGCTACCGTCTCGGCCCAGCTAGCGGTCCCCGGACGCCATGAACGACAAAGAGACATTGCTCGGCATCCGCCGTGGCATCGAGAAGGAAAGCCTGCGCGCCCTGCCCGGTGGTGGGCTCGCGTTGACGCCGCATCCGCACGCCCTGGGCTCGGCCCTGACCCACCCGCACATCACGACGGACTACAGCGAGTCGCAGCTGGAGCTGATCACCGGCGTGCATGCCGGCGTCGATGACTGCCTGCTGGAGTTGACCGAGATCCACCAGGCCGTCTACCGCGCGCTGGCCGACGAGCGCCTCTGGGTCGGCTCCATGCCCTGCGGCCTGCCGACCGACGAGACCATCCCCATCGGCCGCTATGGCGGCAGCAATGTCGGCCGTGCCAAGAGCGTCTACCGCATGGGCCTGGGCCAGCGCTACGGCCGGCGCATGCAGACCATTTCGGGCATCCACTACAACTGGTCGCTGCCCGGTGTGTCGACCGACGGCTATTTCGGCGCCATCCGCAATTTCCGCCGCGAAGGCTGGCTGCTGCTGTATCTGTTCGGCGCCAGCCCGGCGCTGTGCGACAGCTTTGTCGCCGGCCGCGAGCACGGCCTGCAGCGCCTGTCCGGCCACACCCTCTATCTGCCGCATGCGACCTCGCTGCGCATGGGGCGCCTGGGCTACCAGAGCGACGCGCAATCCAGCATCGCCGTCACCTACAACTGCCTGGAGAGCTATGCAGCCTCCCTGCAGGAGGCGCTGAGCCGGCCCTATGCGCCTTACGAGGCCATCGGCGTGCAGACGCCCGGCGGTGACTACAACCAGCTCTCCACCAGCCTGCTGCAGATCGAGAACGAGTTCTACAGCACCATCCGCGCCAAGCGCGTGATCCGCTCGGGCGAGCGGCCGCTGCATGCGCTGCGCGAGCGTGGCGTCGAATACATCGAGGTGCGGCTGATGGACCTCGACCCCTTCGAGCCGGTCGGCATCGGTGCCGACGCCATCCGCGTGCTGGACGCCTTCCTGCTGCACTGCCTGAACAGCGACAGCCCCGACGACACGCCGGACGAGATCGCCGCCAACAGCCGCAACCAGCACCGCGTGGCCGCCCGCGGCCGCGAGCCCGGCCTGATGCTGGAGCACTGGCGCGGTGGTGAACGCAGCCTGGCCGACTGGGCGGGCGAGATCCTGGCCGCCTGTGCGGTCCATGCCGAAGCGCTGGATGCCGCGCATGGCGGCGATGCCTACCGTGCCGCGCTGCGCCGCGTGGGTGAACGGCTGCGGCGCCCCGAGCTCTGCCCCTCGGCCCGCGTGCTGACCGTCATGGCCCAGGACTTCGACGACAGCTATGTCGGCTTCACGCGCCGCCAGAGCGATGCCACGCGTGCGGCCCTGCTGGCCATGCCTTTTTCTGACGAGCTGCAGCGTCGCTTCGAGAAGATGGCGGCCGAATCGCTGGCCGAACAGGCCCGCATCGAGGCGGCCGACACGCTGGACTTCGAGGAGTTCCGGCGCTTCTATGTCGCGCCGGAGCGCATGGCCGTCTAGATCGTCGTGTCCAGCGTCGCATAGACCGACGCGCTGAAGCGCAGGCGGTCATCGGGCTCGCTGGTCGCCCAGCGTGTGAGTTCTTCGGCCGGCATGGGCCGCGCGAACAAGAAGCCCTGCAGCTTGTCGCAGTGCTTGCCGCGCAGCACGTCCGCCTGGCCTTCGGTCTCGACGCCCTCGGCCACGACCTGCAGGCCCAGGGCATGGGCCAGCTCGATGACGGCCTTGACGATGGCGCGGGCGTCGGCGCTGCTCTCCAGGTCCTGGATGAAGCTGCGGTCGATCTTGAGCTGCGACACCGGCAGGCGGCGCAGATAGGCCAGGCTGGAATAGCCGGTGCCGAAGTCGTCGATGGACAGCGACAGGCCCAGTCCGGCCAGGCGCTGCAGCGTGAGCTCGGTGGCGCTGGCGTCGTCCATGGCGACGGACTCGGTGATTTCGCAAGTCAGGTGGCGGGCATCGACGCCATGCTGGGCCAGCGCCTCCTCGAAGCGGCGCACCAGGGCGTCGGGCTGGCGCAGCTGCTGCACCGACAGGTTGATGGCCACGCGCATCTGCAGGCCGGCCTCGCGCCAGACGGCGATCTGGCGGCAGGACTCTTTGATGACCCAGTCGCCCAGCGGCATGATGAGGCCGAAGCGCTCGGCCACCGGGATGAAGACGACCGGGCTGATGGCGCCGCGCTGCGGGTGCTGCCAGCGCAGCAGGGCCTCGACGCCAGTGACCTCGCCCTGGGCGGTGGCGATCTTGGGTTGGTAGTGCAGGGCCAGGCGGCCGCTGCCGGCCTCGCCGGCCAAGGTGGCGCGCAGGTCGCGGGCCAGCTCGACCTGCTCGCGCACGCCGGCCTGCATATGCGCCTCGAAGAAGGCAAAGCCGTTGCCGCCGGCGCGCTTGACCGACTGGGCGGCCGAATCGGCCTGGGCCACCAGCGCCTCTCCCGGCCCCTGGCCTTCATACAGGGCGATGCCGACCGAAGCCGACAGCCGCAGCGGCTGGGTGCCGGCACCGGGCACGCCCGTCATGGGCTCGGCCAGCGCGTTCAGCAGGCGCTGGGCGATCTGCGCCAGCGTGGTCTCGTCGACCTCGCCTTCGACCATCAGCACGAATTCATCGGCGGCCAGACGGGCCAGCGTGTCATGGCCGCGCGCCAGGCCCTCGAGCCGCCGGGCGGTTTCGCGCAGCACCTGGTCGCCGGCGGCCAGGCCGAAGCTGTCGTTGATGGGCTTGAAGCCGTCCAGGTTGACGGCCAGCAGGGCCAGGCGGGCGCCCTCGCGCTGGCCGCGCGCGGCGGCATGCTGCAGGCGGTCGTCCAGCAGCTGGCGGTTGGCCAGGCCGGTCAAGGGGTCGCGCAGCGCGATTTCCTGCAGCTCGGTGGTGGCGGCGTGCAGCGACTGCTGCAACCGGTTGGTGCGGCGCTCGCCGCGGGCGTCCAGGGCCGAGGTGATCAGCGTCAGCAGCAGCAGCGCGAAGGTGGCGCCGGCGACGAGGTTGCCGAGGTTGTCGCCGCGCAGCGCATCGGCGCTGAGGCAGACCGTGCCTTCGGCAATGCCGGCGGCGGCCATGCCGGTGTAGTGCATGCCGGCCACGGCGGCGCCCATGACGAGGGCGGCGGCGAGCTGGCCCCAGCGGGCCCAGGCCCGCGGCAGCCGGCGCAGGCCGAAGAAGATGACGAGGGCTGCGGCGGCCGCGCCGGTGGCCACGGCCGCCGAGGCGGCCACCAGCGGCCAGTTCCATTGGATGCCGGGGGCCAGCACCAGGGCGGCCATGCCGGTGTAGTGCATGGCGCAGATGCCCGCTCCCATGCTGACGGCGCCCACGGCCAGGCGGGTCGGCGTCAGCGACTCCAGGGCCGCGACGCGCAGCGCGATGGCCGACACGCCCACGGCGGCGAGCCAGCTCAGCAGCGTGATGGCGGTGTCATAGCCGACGAGAAAGGGCAGCTTCAGCGCCAGCATGCCGACGAAATGCATGGCCCAGATGCCCGTGCCCATGGACAGGGAGCCGGCGATCCACCAGGTCCGCGCCACCAGCGCGTCGGGCGTGCGCACGCGTTGGGCGAGGTCCAGCGCCACATAGGAGGCGAAGGCAGCGGTCAGATAGGACAGCACGACGACCGCCGGGTCGAAGCGCAGCGCGAGTACGGCGGCGGTCATGGCTGCCAGTATGAAAGCTCAACGCAAGATTGAGCTCGTGCCACCTCGGCCAAGGCGTGAAGGGCTGCCGCCAGACGAAAAAAAGACCCGGTCAGCGGGCTGCCGGGTCGTGAAGCCCTCGGGTGAGGGCGTCGTTGGGATGAGCCACTGTAGGCGGCCGGTCGGCGCCGCGGTGGGCAATATTTACGGCCGCCCTGCCGATAATCCCGCCATGTCCTCTGCCCAGCACCCCGCCCCCGAAGCCCTGACCGAAGCCGACCTGGAGCGCCTGCAGGCCCTGCTTGACGCCTTGCCCGCGTCGCTGGAGCCGCTGGACGTCAGCATGGCCGACGGCTATCTCTGCGGCGTGCTGCTGCAGCCTGCAGCCGTGCCGCTGGAGCAATGGCTGCCGCCGCTGCTGGACAGCGAGGGCCGTCCGCTGCCCCAGCGGATCGACGACGAGCTGATCGGCCTGCTGCGCCGCCGTCACAAAGCGCTGAACATGGCCATCATCGGCCGCCAGTGGTTCGACCCCTGGGTGTTCGAGCTCGACGAGGACGCCAGCCCGAGCGAAACCGTGCTGCCCTGGGTAGCCGGCTTTGCGCATGCGCTGGATGCCCATCCAGGCCTGATGAAGCTGCCCGAGGAAGCGCTGCTGGAACCGCTGGCCGCCCTCTATCTGCACCTGGACCCGGATGACCTCGAGGATGCCGACGCGCTGCTCGAGGAGATCGAGTCGCTGGAACCGCCGGCCGACCTGGAGGAGGCGGTCGAAGGCCTGGTCAGCGCGGTGCTGATGCTGGCCGACGTGTCGCGGCCGCTCAAGCCGCAGCCGCAGCAAAGACCCGCTGGGCGTGCAGGCCCAGGCCGGTCGCGACCGAAGCAAACCGGTCGCCGCTGACGCGCGCCGCCTGCGGGAAACCGGCGGCCATGCCATCCACCAGCAGGCGCAGGCCCGTCGATCCGCCCGTGAAGTAGAGAGCGTCGATCTGGTCGCCCTTGAGGCCGGCCAGGGCGACGGTCTCGTGGGCCGTCGCGATGATGCGGTCGAGGTCGGCGCGCAGCGCGTCCACGGCGGTCTTCTCGCTCAGCGGCAGCACCAGGCCGGCTTCGATGTGGCCGAGGTCGACCGTCGTGTCGGCGCCGCCGGATACGGCGATCTTGGCGCCCTCGGCGCGCGCGGCCAGCTCATGGCCGAGGCGCTCCTCCAGCACCGTCATCAAGCGCGCATGCTGGCGCACGTCGGTGAACCAGCTCTTCATGCCGCGCCATTCGGCCACGCGCAGCGGCGAATAGCAGGTGTTGATCAGATGCCAGGTGGCGAGGTCGAAATAGATGCCGCTGGGGATCTCGCGACCGCTGGGCCCGGTGGCGCGGTAGCCGAATTCCTGCAGCAGGCCAGCCAGCTCGATGTGGCGGTCGAAATCGGTGCCGGCGATGTGCACGCCGTGGCTGGCGAGGATGTCGTCGCGGCGCGCGATGCGCTGCATGCGCTCGGGGCCGACGCGCACGACGGAGAAGTCGCTGGTGCCGCCGCCGATGTCGGCGACCAGCACGATCTGCTCGCGCGTGGCCTGCTGCTCGAAGTCGAAGGCCGCGGCGATGGGCTCGTACTGGAACTGCACCTCGCGAAAGCCGACGGCGCGGGCGCAGGCCTCCAGCTGGGCCTGGGCGGCTGCGTCGCGCGCGGGCTCGCCGTCGACGAAGAACACCGGCCGGCCCAGCACGGCGCGCTCGGGTTCGCCGGCCAGGCGGCGCAGGCGCTTCAGGTAGCCGGACACGATGTCGGCATATTTGGCACCCCGACCCCCCCCGACATCGGTGGTCTGGTCAATCAGCGGCGAGCCCAGGATGCTCTTCATCGAGCGCATCAGGCGGCCGTCGTGACCCTCGACATAGGCGGCCACGGCGGCGCGGCCGAAGGCGCGCGGCGGGCCGTCGATGTCGTGCGGCCCTTCGGCGTAATAGAAGACGGCCGTCGGCATGGTGCGCTGGCCGGGCTCCAGCTCGATGAGGCGCATGCCGGAGACGGCGTTGGGCACGGCGACGGCCGAGTTGGACGTGCCGAAGTCGATGGCACAGAAACTGGAAGAGATGTTCATGACGTCACGCCGGAGCGGATCTGGCCCTGGGGGCATCACTGACAAGGGGGGCGGATTCTAGGAACACAATCGCGCGCCTGATTTGGGAGATTCGATGAAGACGCGTCATTTCGCACCCCTGCTGCTGGTCGCCGCGCTGGCCGCCTGCGGCCAACGTTCGGAGCAGGACCTGCTCGCTGCCGCGCAAAAGCGCATGGAGCAGAAGGATGCGGGTGGCGCCGTCATCGAGCTGAAGAATCTGCTGCAGCAGAACCCGGACAACGCCACCGGCCGGCATCTGCTGGGCAAGGCGCTGCTGGAAGCGGGCGACGTGGCGGGCGCCGAGATCGAGTTGCGCCGTGCCTGGGAGCTGGGCGCGCCGCGCGACGAACTGGCGCCGCTGCTGGCCCAGACCCTGCTGCAGTCGGGCCAGTCGCGCAAGTTGATCGGCGAATTCTCCGACCAGAGCTTTTCCGACCCGGCGGCCATGTCGACGGTGCAGCAGAGCCTGGCGCTGGCCTTCCTGGCCCAGGGCAATGTGCCCGAGGCGAAGGCGGCGGCCGGGCGGGCGCTGGCGCTGCAGCCCGAGTCCGAGGACGCCGTCGTCGTCGGGGCGCGCACCAAGCTGGCATCGGGTTTCCCGGACGAGGCGATTGCCGCCCTCGACCAGCTGATCCTGAAGAACCCCAAGGCCGTCAAGGCCCTGCAGCTCAAGGCCGAGGTGCTGCTGTCGCGCGGCAAGGTGGACGACGCCGAGCCGCTGCTGCGCGAAGTGCTGGTGCTGGACCCGAATTCCTACGATGTGCGCTCCCTGCTGCTGCGCCTGGCCTTCGGCCGCCAGCAGATCGACGCGGCGACCAAGCTCGTCGAGGAGATGCCGCCGGCTCTCGCCAAGAAGCCCCAGGGGCGCTTCATGCAGGGCCAGCTCGCCCTGGCCAAGGGCGACGCCGCCAAGGCCAAAGAGCTGGCCGTGCCCCTGCTCAAGCTGATGCCCAACTACCTGCCGCTGCTGCGCCTGGCCTCGGGCGCCCACCAGCAGCTGGGCGAGTTGGCCGAGGCGGAGAACCTGCTCAACCAGGCCCTCAAGCTGGCGCCGGAAGACCTCGCCTTGCGCCGCCAGTTCGCCGGCCTGCAGTTGCAGCGGCGTGCGCCGGCCAAGACGCTGGAAACGCTGAGGCCGGTGCTGGAAGCCGCCAAGGCCGATGCCGACACGCTGCTGCTGGCCGGCAAGGCCCAGCTGATGCAGGGCAATTTCGAAGCCGCCGACCAGGCCTTCGCCGCGGCCGCCAAGTTGCGCCCCGATGACGCCAAGACCGGCGCGGCGCTGGCCCTGTCGGCCATCGTGCGCGACAGCGCGGCCCCCGGTGGCGCCAGCCGTGCCAAGGCCGATGCGGCCATCTCCCAGCTGCGTGACATCGCCGCCAAGGACAGCGGCAGCAGCTATGACCTGATGCTGGTCAACGCGCTGCTGCGGCGCAATGAACTGCCGGCGGCCCTGGCGGCCATCGACAAGCTCGCGCCGAAGATGAAGGGCAGCCCCGTGCCGGACGGCCTGCGCGGCCGCATCCACCTCGTCCGCAAGGACCTGCCGGCGGCCCAGGCCTCCTTCGAAGCGGCCCTGAAGGCCGACGCCAGCTATCTGCCGGCCGTGCTGGGCCTGGTCGCGCTGGACATGCAGGCCAGCCGGGGCGAGGCCGCGGTCAAGCGCCTGGAGGGCTTTGTCACAACCCAGCCCCGATCGCCCCAGGCCCGCCTGGCGCTGGCCGACCTGCTGGTGCAGACGCGTGCGCCGGCCGACAAGGTCACCGAGGTGCTGGCCGCCGGCGTGCGCGAGGAGCCGACCGAGGCCGGCCTGCGCACGGCCTTGATCGACCAGTACCTGCGCCTGAACGACGTCGCCAAGGCCGCCCAGGCCGCCCAGGAGGCGTCGGCAGCCCTGCCGCTCAACCCCGATCTGCTGGAACGCCTGGCGCGCACCCAGCTCGCCTCGGGCGACAAGGCCCAGGCCGCCAAGACCTATGCGCGCCTGAGCGTGATGGCGCCGACGCGTGCCCAGGGCTGGCTGGGTCAGGCCCAGTTGCGCTACATGGAGCAGGACCTCGCCGGCGCCGAGCGTGAGGTGAAGCGCGCCCTGGAAGCCGAGCCGGGTTCCGTGCCGGCGCAGCGCCTGATGATCCAGCTCGCCGCCCGCCAGGGCCGCACCGACGAGGCCTTGGCGGCCTTGCGCGAGCGCCAGAAGAAGTACCCGCAGGAGGCCTATTCGCTGATCGCCGATGCCGACATCGAGACCAGTCGCCAGCATTTCGACGTCGCCATCGCCGCGCTGCGCAAGGCCGTCGCCCTGCGCGACCCGGGCGACGCCGCGCCGCGCCTGTTCGCCGTGCTGATGGTGGCCAAGAAGCGCGACGAGGCCATCGCCTTCGAAACCCAGTGGATTGCCGCCCATCCGCTGGACCAGAGCTTCCCCGCCGCCACGGCCGACGTGCTGCTGGCCCGTGGCGAGCTGGAGCCGGCGCTGACGCGCTACGAGGCCCTGCTCAAGCGCAACCCGGATGCGCTGCCCGTCATCAACAACGTGGCCTGGCTGCGCAGCAAGATCGGCAAGCCGGAGGCGCGCGCGCTGGCCGAGCGCGGCCTCAAGCTCAACCCCGACTACGCGGCCCTGCGCGACACCTACGCCACCGTGCTGGCCAACGAGAAGGACTTCAGCAAGGCGATCAGCACGCAGCGCCAGCTCATCAGCGACCTGCCGGATCAGCCGAGCTACAAGCTCAATCTGGCGCAGATCCTGATCCAGTCCGGCGACAAGACCGGTGCCCGCGCCGAACTCGAGGGCCTGGCCAAGATGGGCAAGAAGTTCCCGCAGCAGCCTCAGGTCGAAGCGCTGCTGAAGTCGCTTTAGACAGCGCCGTAGAAGCCGAACTGCATGTCCGGCCGGCGGCCGGCGATCAGTTCGGCCATCGCATGGCCCGAGCCGGCGCCATGCGTCCAGCCCAGGGTGCCGTGGCCGGCGTTGATCCACAGATTGCGCGCCTTCCTGCTGCGGCCGATGTAGGGGATGTTGGTCGGCGTGCTGGGGCGCAGGCCGGTCCAGTAGTTGGGCTCGCTGAGGTCGGCCACGCCGGGGAAGAGCTCCTCGTAGCGCCGGACCAGGGCCGCGCAGCGCACCTTGGCCGTCGGTGAATCGAGGTTGAGGTCGAAGCCCGACAGTTCGGCGGTGCCGGCGATGCGGATGTGGTCGCCCAGCCGCGAGATGGCGATCTTGCGGGTGTCGTCCAGCAGGCTGACAACGCTGGCCGCCTCCGGCTTCTTCAGGCGCAGCGTGGCCGAATAGCCCTTCGCCGGGTAGATGTTGAGGTGCTCGCCGAGCGGCTTCACCAGCGCGGGCGTGTAGGAGCCCATGGCCGCGACGAAGGCGTCGGCGCGCAACTCCCTGCGCTCGCCGCTGCGCGTGTGGGCGATCTGCACGGCCTCGATGCCGTCGCCAGCGCGCTGCAGGCCGAGGATGTCGTGCTCGTACAGGAACTGCGCACCGCGCTCTGCACACAGCCGGGCCAGCTTCTGCGTGAAGACCATGGCGTCGCCGCTCTCGTCGCTGGGCGTGAAGGTGCCGCCGAAGATGCGGCTGCCGAACGATGCCAGCGCGGGTTCGACCTTCAGCACCTCCTCGCGACCGAGCACACGGCGGTCCACGCCATGGCGGCGCATGATCTCGGCGCCGGCGGCGCCGTTGTCGAAGTCGGCCTGGCTGGAGAAGAAGTGCAGGATGCCGCGCTCCAGGCGGCAGTACTCGATGCCGGTGCGCGCGACGAGCTCCTTCAGCGAGGCGTGCGAGTAGCGGCCCAGCTGCACCAGCTCCTCGACATTGCGCTCGAAGGCCGCAGTCGTGCACTGCATCAGGAAGGCCAGGCCCCAGCGCCACTGGTTGGGATCCAGGCTGGGGCGGAACAGCAGCGGCGAGTCGTCGCGCAGCAGCCATTTGGCGACCTTGAAGGGTGCGCCGGCATTGGCCCAGGGCTCGCAGAAGCTGACCGAGATCTGCGCGCCGTTGGCGAAGCTGGTCTCCAGCGCGGCGTCCGGCTGGCGGTCGACGACGATGACCTCATGCCCCTCGTCGAGCAGGTACCAGGCGGTGGCGATGCCGATGATGCCGGCGCCGAGAACGACGATCTTCATGGCTGTCCTTTGGAGTTCTTAGAGGGGTTGCAGGAGGAGTTGTAAACCCAGGGCCGCCATCAGCACAGCGACGAGGGCATCGATGACGCGCCAGGTGTGGGCGCTGCGCAACCGCGGCGCGGCGGCGGCGGCCCCAAAGCCCAACAGGCCGAACCACATCGCCGAGGCGAGCCCGGCGCCTGCGGCGAAGGCCGCGCGCAACTCGGCCGGCTGGCGCGCGCCCAGGCCGCCGAGCAGCACGACGGTGTCCAGGTAGACGTGGGGGTTCAGATAGGTGAAGGCGAAGGCGGCCGACAAAGTCGCGCCCAGGCTGGAGGCGGAGGTCGCGGCGTCCAGTGCCGCTGCCGGCCGCCAGGCGCGCCGCGCCGCCAGCACCGCATAGCCGAGCAGGAAGGCCGCGCCGCCGAAGCGGAAGATTTCCAGCAGCAGGGGCTGGCCCTGGATCAGCGCGCCGAGGCCGAAGACGCCCAGGGCGATCAGCAGCCAGTCCGACAGCGTGCAGACCGCGACGACGGCGCCGACATGTTCGCGCTTGAGCCCTTGGCGCAGCACCAGCGCGTTCTGCGCGCCTATGGCCAGGATGAGGCCGGCGCCCATGGCCCAGCCCTGCACGAAGACGGCGGGCGCGGTTGCAGAGGCCAGGGCGGAAGCGGGCATCGGCGGATTCTCTGCATCGCCGCGCAATTCAAGAAGCGTCATTCATATTCTTCGCCATACATTAGAAGTTCTTATGAATGAGTTCGATCCCGCCGCGCTGGACTGCCTGGCCGCCCTCGCGGATGAGCAGGGCTTCGAGCGCGCCGCCCAGCGCCTGTCGATCACGCAGAGCGCCGTGTCGCAGCGGCTGCGCTCGTTGGAGGCCCAGGTCGGCCAGCCTCTGGTGGTGCGTTCGCGCCCGCTGCGCCTGACCGAGGCCGGCAAGGTGCTGCTGCGCTTTGCCCGCCAGTTGCAGGCCTTGCGCGTCGATGTGGCGCGGGAACTGGGCGAGCGCGTGGCACCGCAATCGCGCCTGGCCATCGCCGTCAACGCCGACAGCCTGGCGACCTGGGTGCCGCCGGCGCTGGACGCGCTGGTGCAGCGGGGTCTGCGCGAGGGCTATGGGCTGGAGTTGGTGGTCGATGACCAGGACTTCACCCATGACAGCCTGCGCCAGGGCGCCGTGCTGGGCTGCATGTCCACGGTGGCGGAAGCGCTGCAGGGCTGCCGCGTGCAGGCCCTGGGGGTCATGCGCTATGTGGCGGTGGCCAGCCCGGGGTTCCTGTCCGCGCAATTGCCGGACGGCCTGCACGCCGGCAATTTCGCCGACACGCCCTTCCTCGTCTTCAACCGCAAGGACGACACCCAGGTGCAATGGGTGTCGCAGGCCTTCGGCGTGCGCTCACCGCGGCTGCGGGAGCGCTTTGTGCCGTCCAGCGAGGCCTATGTACGTGCCGCCGTCATGGGCTGGGGCGTGGGCGTGGCGCCCGAGATCCAGGTGCGGCCCCTCGTCGAGGCGGGGCAGTTGGTGGTGCTGAGGCCGGAGATCGGCGTCGACGTGGCGCTGTACTGGCACCAGTGGCAGTTGCAGGGGCGGGGCGCGCTGCTCGACCAGATCGGCCAAGCCCTGGCCGATGGCGCCAGGCTCGCCCTGGGCTGATCAGCGGGTGGCCGTGACCGGTGCGGAGGCGGCCGCTGCGGCCGGTGCCGCGGCCTGCGCCAGCATCAGGCTGGCACCTCCCTGCTCGGGGTGGACGGCATGCGCCATCCAGAGCGTGCTGAAAAGCACAGCCGCAATCAGGGCGCTGGCGACCCATTTCAACAGTTCTGAACTCATGCAAGAAGCCGGGGGGCTTGGAGGTGGGGCAGCTTAAGCGCCGAACCTTGCGAACCTATCCTGAGCTCTAGGGAGGCGCAGAAAAGAATTGCAAAAGCGCAACGACCCCCTCGGATTGGGGGCGCCGGCCCAAAAGGCCCATCGCTACTGGGAAAAACAGCTGTTGCGGCCGTGCGGTAATGCCAGTAGAGGCAATATTTACTCACAGATGAGGGGTTCGGTTGTCACACGAATCCCGCACACTGGGTTCACGGTGCTGATGTTGTTGTCGGCCCGTCAAGCGAGTGAGGTCTGCCATGCGATTCGTTCCAGCGCTGCGTTTCTTCCGCCGTGACGTCGCTGCGCGCAGCGAACCGGATCCCGCTGACCTCGGCACCGCTTTCGGACTGGACGCCTGCCTCGATGGCGTCGGCGTCAGCGAATACCGCAGCCAGGCGCCCAGCGATTTCCTCGAATCCCAGTCGTCGCCTCGCGGCCACCAGGAATCGCCGTTGAGCTGGCTGACGCGCCGGACGGCCGCCTAAAGTCTAAAGCTTGGGAATCCTGATCCGGCTCACCATCAACGAGCCGGACAGCGCGAACAGCAGCACCAGCGGGTGCAGCCTGAAGCCCGCCACCCACCAGACGCCGCCCCAGAGCGCGTCACCGACGGCACCCTGAGCCGCTGCCACCCACAGCACGGCGACGAGCAGCATGGATGTCGGGATCGGCGTCCCCTCGAAATACGCGACCTTGTCCGAGCCGGCGCTGAGCTTCTCCGCCGTCACGTTGTAGCGCGCCAGCCGGCTGACGCCGCAGGCGACGAAGAACACCAGCACGACGCGGTCGTACAGCCCCTGCATGCCGCAGCCATAGGCGATGGCCGCCGGCGCGACGCCGAAGGAAATGATGTCGGCCAGGGAATCCAGTTCGCGGCCCAGGGCCGAGCTCTTCTGGCGCCAACGCGCGATGCGGCCGTCCAGCACGTCGAAGGCCAGGGCCAGCGGAATCAGCGCACAGGCGTATTGCAGATGGCGGGACTCTCCGCTCTGCAGAAAGCTCATCACGGCGAACAGGGCGCCCATGCCGGCGCAGGCATTGCCGAGGGTGAACCAATCGGCGAGATGGAACTCGCGGATCATCGAAAAGGGCTTGGGCTTGTCCATGGCCGTATTGTCGGCGCTGTCACGCGGACTGCGCCTCACTGGGAGGTTGCAGGCGCAACCAGGCTTTGCGGGCGAGATGGCGCGCCAGCAGGCCGGCGGGCATGCGCACCCAATGCGACCGCAGGTAAAGGGCCAGCCGGGCGGCGGCGGTCAGCGGGCCGTCGCAACTCGCATGCACCGGCATCAGCGCGCGCTCGTAGCAGGCGTCCAGCAGGGCCTGGCGACGCGGGCTGGCAGCCTCGGCGACCTGGCGCATCACCTCGGCCGGCACCGGCGTGCCGAGCAGGCGGGTGGTGTAGCGCAAGGCGTGAAACAGCGGGCCGGTCAGGCCCAGCACCTGGGCCCGCGGCAGCAACTCGGCCCAGAAGCCGGCCTTGGCGCCGAAGTCGCGCAGCAGGGTGTCCAGGTCGAAGAGGTCGCGCAGGCCGTTGTCCAGTTCGCCTTCATGGAAGAGGTGGGCGGCGCTGTGCAGGAACATGGTCACGGGCGCCAGCACATGCAGGCCCGGCAGCTCGGGCAGTTCGCGGCTGCCCTCGAACAGCGCGGCCGTGTTGACCTTCACGCGTGCCGTCGGCGGCAGGATGCTGTGGTGCAGGTCCAGGGCCGTGTCGCGCTGCGCGTGGCGCAGCGGCGGGATCTCGTGCATCCACTGGCGGTAGTAGCGGCTGTCGTAGTCGCTGAGTTCCGCGTCGAAGGCCCAGCCGGCCGCCACCAGGCCAGCCTCGGCGGCCTCGATCTGCGCCTTGGGCACGAGCAGGTCGATGTCGCCGAACAGCCGGCCGCGCGCCGCCGGCAGGCCGGCAAGCAGATAGGCCGCGCCTTTCAGCAGGATGGGCTGGATGCCCAGCGGCAGCAGGGCGGCGCGGATGCACTCGGCTTCCCATTGCGTGGCCAGGCGCTGGCGGCGCGCGATCAGCAGGGCCGCGCGCAGGTGCCGGACCGGGCCGGCGGGCAGGGCGTCCAGCTGGGGCTCCAGCCCCATGGCCAGGCGGGCGATCAGGTTGGCGCGGCGCGCCTGGCGGATCAGCAGATCCCAGTCGGCCGGGCTCAGCCGCGCGGCCTGGGCGGGCGCCAGCAGCACCTCGACAAGCAGGGGGCGCGTCATGGCTCGCCCGCCAGGCGGTCGAAAACGTCCACGGCATCGTCCAGCCGCGAATAGGTGAAGGCCCAGCAAGCGGCGCCGTCCACCATGTCGGCGGTGGCCTCGAAACCATCGACACCGTGGATGTCGTAGTTGAAGGCCTGCTCGGCCAGCAGCAGATGAGCCTGGGCCTTGGGCAGCGGTTCCAGGCAGGCCGCGGCGCCGGGTTCGAAGCTGGGCACGACGACCCAGGTCGGCCGCGCGCCTTCGTGGATGCGCGCGATCGCATCGCCGGGCGCCTTCATCAGCGACAGCGTGCCCTTGAGCGTGTCGGGGACGGGCTCGGTCAGCACCGCATCGGGTGCAAAGGCCCGCATCAGCGCGATGGCCTGGTTCTTCAGGTTGACCGGGCGCGCCAGGCCGTAGATCCGGCCGTCGCGCGGGTCCAGCAGCGCCAGCTCGTCGGACAGCAGCCGCCAGCCGCGTTGGGCCAGGGCCGCCGTCAAGGTGCTCTTGCCCGAGCCCGGCGGTGCCGGCAGCACCAGGGCGCGGCCGTCGCGCTCCAGCACGGCGGCGTGATAGACGACGAAATGGTGGGCATGGGCCGTGACCGCCCAGTTCAGCCCCCACTCGATCATGTGGAAGGCCTGGGTGGCCGGCAGCGTCGTGAACGAAGCCAGGCCGTCGGTCGAGAAACGCGCCTGGCGCTTGCCGGCAAGGCGACGCCACCAGGCATGCCAGCCGCGGTCGAAGTTGACGGCCAGATGGAAGTCGGCGAACTCGTCGTCCCGGCCCAGCGGGAATTCGCCGTACAGGCGCAGCAGGTCGCTGGCCACGCGCGGCACGTCGGATTGCAGCCGGGCGACGAAGGGCGGCAGATGCACCGTCAGGCCGGGCCCGCGCAGGCGCCGCCGCAGTTCGCCTACGCCAAGCGTCGCCAGGGTGGACAGGCGCTGGCCCGCTGGCGCCAGGGTCATGCGACGGCCGTGACCAGGCCCAGCCGGCTGAGCTGCTCCAGCTTGGCGCTCAGCAGTCTCGGCACGGCGTCGGCGTCGAGGTCATCGGGCAGGGAGTCGCGCAGTTCGGCCGCCAGCTCGTCCAGGCCCCAGGGCTGCTGGCGCAACAGATCCAGCAGCTCCAGGCCGAGGGCGTCGATGAGGTGGGTGTTGCCGCTGACGGCGTCGTAGATCACGCCGGCATCATCCCATTCCCGCACGCGCAGGGCCTCGGCGCGGATCAGTTGCCAGCGCGCGGGCACGGCGGCGGGAGGGAGGCGAGGGGGCGAGCCGCCCCGGTCAGACGCAGTTGTCGTCGGCGCAGGCGACGAAGTTCTTCTTCAGGTACTTGATGACGGCGGCCTGGTCCCACTGGGCACCGGTCGGGCCGATGTAGGTCGTGTTGCCGAGCTTGACGAGCACATTCGTCGAGCCGGGCATCAGGCACTTGTTCAGCGTCGAGTTCAGCACCTTGAAATTCAGCCAGGCCACCAGCATCAGCTTCTGGAACTCACCGCAGGTCGAGGAGCCGGCGGCGAAGGTGCCGTTGAAAGGACTCGTGGCGGGCTTCTTGGGCGAGCCGTTCAGGATGCTCCAGACGGTATCCGCCGTGTTGACACCGCTGATGGTCGCTCCGGTGCCCGAAAGCAGCTGCGCGACCGTGTAGCCCTTGTAATACGAAGAATTCGTGTTGGTCACCGTGTTGCGGCTCAGCGGCGCCTGGGCCCAGGGATTGGTGTTCAGCGTGGCGCGGGTCGTGTTGTTCAGCCAGCAGGTCGTCGTGTAGGTCTCGTCGGGGAACAGCCGGGTGGCGTCCTGCGAACGGGTGTACGAGCTGTTGGACTGGCCCTGGGCAGAACCCCAGGTCGACGCCGTATTGCAATGCCAGGCCATGACCGGGCGGCTGGCCAGGGTCAGGGCGGTCGGGACGGCGGCGCCACCCAGCTTGATGAAGCGGCGGCGGCGTGCCGAGGCCAGTTGGCGGGCAGACGCGTCGACGGAGGCCGGCGCCTGGGGCGTCGACTGCGGGTCGTTGATGTGGCGTTCGCTCATGACAGTGGGCCTCGTGTCGTTTTAAGTTGCACCAGACTAGGGAGCAACTCCCCTGGGCTGCAGGGCGCCGATGCTATTTGAGGGCTCGGCGGTTTGGACGGAAGTGTTTCACACAAAGCCTTTTGAGGGTCATCTGAGGCCCCCTTGATTGGGTGGGCCCGAATCGGGGACTCAGAGGGCGGCTGACGAAAAGGTGTCACATGCCTTCAAGTCGCCCGCCTGCAGGCCGGTCTTGAACCAGCGCACCCGCTGGGCGCTGCTGCCGTGGGTGAAGCTTTCGGGCACGACTGCACCCCGGGAGCGCTTCTGCAGCGTGTCGTCGCCGATCTGGGCGGCGGCATTGAGCGCCTCCTCGACGTCGCCCTGCTCCAGCCAGCCTTTGCTGCGCTGCGACAAATTGGCCCAGACGCCGGCGAAGCAGTCGGCCTGCAGCTCCAGCTTGACGCTCATCGCGTTGGCCTCGCGCTCGGAAACGCGCCCGCGGGCCTTGTCCAGCTTGTCGGTGGTGCCCATCAGGTTCTGCAGGTGGTGGCCGACCTCGTGGGCGATGACATAGGCCTGGGCGAAGTCGCCCGGCGCGCCCAGGCGCTGGCGCAGCACGTCATAGAAGCCCAGGTCGATATAGACCTTGCGGTCGGCGGGGCAGTAGAAGGGGCCCAT
The DNA here is from genome assembly GCF_056406535.1 of Roseateles sp. P1_C1_2. Lineage (NCBI taxonomy): Bacteria > Pseudomonadati > Pseudomonadota > Betaproteobacteria > Burkholderiales > Sphaerotilaceae > Roseateles > Roseateles sp. P1_C1_2. The sequence continues at coordinate 166,404 of NZ_JBFUAB010000014.1, read as the reverse complement.
GGCGGCCTCGCCGGCTCCGCAGCCGGTGGGCCAGCGGTCGCGGAAGATGACGAGCTTGGGCGCGGGGTATTGCTGGCCGGAACGCTGGAAGTAGGCGCCCCAGACGTCCTCGGTGTCGGCCAGCACCCGGCTGACGAAAACGGCGCCGGGGTCCTTCGGGTGGTGCTCGGCTGGCGCGCTGGACTGCACGGGCGGCGCGCCCCCGCCGCCATCCAGCAGCCCCAGCACCGTCAGCGGGTTGATGCCGAAGGCCCAGGATGCGAGCAGCGCGACGACGATGCCGCCCACCCCGATGCCGCGCCCGCCGATCGGCAGGCCGCCACCGCCCCCGCCGCCGCTGCCTCGTACGTCCTCGACGTTGTCGCTCTCGCGCTGGCCATCCATCTTCATGCTGGTTCTCCTGCAGATCGGGCCATCCTACGGCCCATGACCGCAGAAATGCAGTCTGTCGCCCGAGGGGCGCGCCGCGCCGACCTGTCGGACAGACTGCCGTCATTGTCCGAACCGGGAACCGCCATGAAACGACTCGCCTTCCTCATCCTGATCGCCGCCGCCTGCGGCACGGCCACCGCCGGTGACAACGACTGGCGGCTGCGCATCAAGAAGGAGTCCGACGGCTGGACGGCCCACTTCAGCGGCCCGATGGACTACGGCAGCGGCAAGAACCGCATCAAGGGATCGGGCGTCAAGGTCGAGAAGGCGCGGGCGCTGGGCGCTTTCAGCAAGCTGCGCATCGACGGGCCTTTCGATGTCAGGCTGACCCAGGCCGGCAGCGACCAGGCCACCGTCGTCGCCGACGACAACATCGAGCCGCTGGTCGAGACCGTCGTCGAGGGTGACGCCCTGGTGGTGCGCATGAAGCGCGAAACCGGCTTCACGACACGCTCCGCGCCGGTGGTGCGCGTCGACGCCCGCGCCCTGCAGGCCATCGCCATCAACGGTTCGGGCGACCTGGCCGTCGAGCGCTTCAAGGCCGACAACCTCAGCCTGAGCATCATCGGCTCGGGCGACGTGCATTTCGGTGTCGTCGAGCTGAAGGACCTGAACGTCAGCATCAGCGGTTCTGGCGATGTGCGCCTGGCCGGCCGGGCCGACCAGCAGAGCTGGACGGTCAGCGGTTCGGGCGATGTCGATGCCCGCGCACTGGCCGGGCGGGCCGCCAAGGTCAACATCAACGGTTCCGGCGATGTGTCGATCGGCGTCACGGAACAGCTGGACGTCCAACTGAGCGGTTCCGGCGACCTCAGCTATGCCGGCCGGCCGCAGTTGCGCCAAAGCGTCAGCGGTTCGGGCGAGATCAGCCGCAGGTGAGTCCCGGCGGCCCAGAATCGGGGCCGTGACTGAAGACGACCTCTGGTGGCAGACGCTGGCCGACGGCCCGCTGCTGCTGGCCCTTTTCGATGCGGACGACCGGCTGCTGCGCGCCAACGCCGCCTATCGCCAGGCCTGGGGCCTGGCTGCCGACGCGTCGCCGGCCTGGGGCCAGATGGTCGAGGCCGCGCGCGGTGGCAGCATCGGCCCGGTCGACACGCCGGAGCGCCGCAGCCGCATCGCCCAGCGCGGCTACGAGCAGGCCTGGCGCGATGGCCGCCGGCTGTGGTGGGTGGAGCAGCGCACGCCGGCGGGCTGCCTGGCGCTGACCGGGGTGGACATCAGTGCACTGGCCGGGCCAAGGCCGCTGACGGGGCAGCTGCTGTCGCTCCAGGCCGGCCGCGAGTTGCTGCAGGCCCTGCTGGCCGATCCGCGCGCCTGGCCCCTGTCCGTGGCAACGCTGGCGCTTGAGGCCGACCCGGCCGAGCTGCTGGCCCGCATCCGTGGCGAGGACGGCTGCATGCGGCTGGACGATGGGCGGCTGCTCGTCATGCTGCCGTCCACCGGGCCGGCCCAGGCCGTGGCGCTGGGCGAACGGCTCGGGGCCCTGACGCTGACCGAGGCCGTCTGGGGCGAGTCGGCCGCGGCGCTGATCCTCAGGGCTTGAGCTGCAGGTCGCGGCCCTGCGCCTGGGCGGGCGCCTTCAGGCCGGCAACGCCGGCCAGCGTGGGCGCCAGGTCGGCCACCTCGACGCGCGCCTTCATCTCACCCTGGCCGACAAAGCCCGGCCCCCAGAACAGCAGGGGCACATGGGTGTCGTAGTCGTAGGGGCTGCCGTGGGTGCTGCCGCCGGCGCGGTAGCTGAAGATCCAGCCACGCTTCAGCACGATCTGCAGCTGGGCGGCGCGCGTCGGGTCGAAGGACTTGCGCATGGCTTCCAGGTAGGGCGTCGTCTTGTCATTGCCGAGCAGTTGCTCGCGCGTGAAGACGGCCGCAACGCCGSGCAGCTTCAGCAGCTCCTCACGCGCCGTGGCCTGCACGTCGGCGAACTTCAGGCCCTTGTCGGCGGCGAGCTTCTCGTTGAGCAGCAGGCCAGAGGCGGAGAAGCTCCAGGCCAGCTTGTCGACGCCGAACTTCGCGGCCAGCGCGCCATTCACGGCCGCCAGCGACGGGGCGTTGGTGAAGCGGCCGGCATCGCGGCCCTGGGTGACGGCCCATTCCGGCGTGTCGGTGAAGCCATGGTCGGCCGTCAGCGCGAGCACGTAGTTGCCGGCGCCCACTGTCTTGTCGAGGAACTGGAAGAAGGCCTGCAGATGGCGGTCCAGGTGCAGGGTGTGGTCCTGCGACAGGCGCGACTCGGGGCCGAAGGCGTGGTTGATGTAGTCGTGGCTGGACAGGCTGACGGACAGGATGTCCTGCACGCCGCGCTGGCCCAGCTTCTCGTTCGTGACGGCCGCGCGCGCAAAGGCCAGCGTCAGCTCGTCGCCGAAGGGCGAGGCCAGCAGGCCGCCGTAGAAGCGCGGGCCCGGGCCGTCCATCTTGTCGCCGATGACGGCCGGCAGCTTGTTGCCGTTGCCGCTGGCGATCTGCCAGGACTGGCCATCCGGCACCGAGCGGGCGTAGGCGCACGCCGGCGACGGGCCGCCCCTAGCCGGTGTAGCCCCCTCGGGGGGTTGGAGCGACGAAGTCGCGAACTGGGGGCAGTCGTAGCCTTGCAACAGCGGCGCCCAGGTCTTCTGGAAGAAGGCATCGGCGGGCCTGGCGGCGTTGAAGTCCGTCACCCACTGCGGATGGGCCTGCATGTAATAGGTGCTGGACGCGAAACGGCCCGTCTCGGTCATATACATATAGGCCGTGCCCTTGTGGCCGGCCGGCAGGATGGCGCCGCGGTCCTTGCCCGAGATGCCGATGACCTTGGACGTGGGCGAGCCCGTGCGCAGCACATCGCCCAGCGTCTCGACCTTGAGGTTGCGCGGGCTGGTGCCGGACAGTGGCGCGGTCGGGCTGTCGATGTACTGGTAGTCCGGATCGCCGGTGTTGTAGACCTGCTCGCCCGTGACCGGGTTGCGCCACTCGTTGCTGATGATGCCGCTGCGCTGTGGATAGGCGCCCGACAGCATCACCGAGTGGCCCGCCGCCGTGACGGTGTGGCCATGGCCGTAGTGGGCGTCGGCGAACCAGCGGCCGCGGTCCAGGAAGCGGGCGAAGCCGTCCGGTGCGAGCTGGTCCCGGTAGCCCGTCACCTGGCGCATCGGCAGGCCGTCGATGACGACGAGGACGAGGAGCTTGGGCTTGGTCTGCGGCGCCGCGGCGGGCGGCGGCGTCGTGCTGCAGGCGCTGAACAGGGGCGAGGCGGCGGCGGCGAAGGCCAGGCTCAACAGGCGACGGCGAGTGTGCAACATGACGTTTTTGTGACAGTGAGTCCGCGAGCTTACGTCGTCACAATGTCTGGCTTGTAAAGCCATGGCCGAGCCCGACGCATTCGATCCCACCCACGCGCTGGACGGCTGGCGCCCACCCGCGCGCGCGCCGCTGCAGAGCCTGGACCTTGGCGCGCTGCTGCATGACGGCAGCCAACCGGCCCGGCTGCCGGTGCTCGGCGCCGAGCCGGGCGCCTTCGACCCCACCCATCTGCTGGACGGCTGGCGTCCCCCCACGCCGGCGCCGCTGGACCTGGAGCTCGGGTCGCTGGCGCGTGCCGGCCGCAGCGGGCCGGACGAGGCCAAGAAGGCGCGGCTGAAGGCGCGTGGCTACGAGATGCATGACGTCGAGGACATCGAGCTGTCCGAGGTGCCGCCGCCCGCGCCACGGCCTGCTGTCGAAGTCATCGAGCCAGCCGTTGCGCCGCCGCCCGAAGTGCCCTGGCCCCTTTTCACGGCGGAGGCGCAGGTCCTGGATGCCGGAGCTCCCTCGCTCGCCGAGTCCGGGCCTGAAGCCGGGCGCGGGTCGCCTGCGCACCCGCCGGAGCTGCAGCAGTTCTTCGACGACATCAAGCTGCCCCAGGTGCCACCTCCGCCCGCGGTCGTCGAAGCGCCGGTGCTGGACTTGCGGGTGGCGCCCCCACCGCCCACGCCCGATCCGCAGCAGGTCATCGCCGACATCGAACTGCCCGAGGTGCAGCCCGTGCCGGCTGTCGCCGAGGCACCCGTGCTGGATGTCCATGCCCGCGCGCCGCGCGCCGATCCCGACCCCAGGCTGGTTGCCGGCTGGCAGCCGCAGGCATGGACGGCGCTGACTCGCCGGGTCGCGGACGCGAGCACGGAGGTGTCGCAGGCGCCGGATGGCCCGCAAGTCGACAGCCACGCGCCGCAATGGCTGTGCGCGATCTGGCCGCCGCAGCAGGCCGACCTGCCCCTGGGCCGCTGGCCGGAACTCGCCGCCCTGGTGGCTGCCGAAACCGGCGCTGCAGCCTTGCAGCAGTTGCTCGTCGAGCTGCCGGGCGACGACCCGCTGTGGTTCACCGAGCTGGAGGCGGACTGGGGCCTGGTGGCCGAACTCGTGCTGCGCCAGGACACCGGCCTGAGGCCGACGCAAGCCCGTGCGCTGCACGCGCTGGTGGCGGCGGAGCGCGATGCCCACCTGGCGCGGCTCGACGCGGCCTATGCGCTGCAGGGGCACGTGGCGAGGCGGCGCGAGTGAGCAGCGGACAGGCGCCGCTGCTGGAGGTCGACGCCGGTGTGGCGCGCATCACGCTGCGCCGGCCGCGCCAGGCCAACCGGCTGGCCGTCGACGACCTCGGTTGCCTGCACCGCCTCATCGACGAGGTGAACGCGAACGAGGCCGTGCGCGTCCTCGTGCTGGCCGGCGAAGGCAAGCACTTCTGCAGCGGCTTCGATCTCGTCGCGCTGGGGGCCATCGACGCCGGCGCCCGCTTCGGGGAGCTGGCCGATGCGCTGGAAGCCGCGCGGCCCATCACCATCGCCCGCCTGCATGGTGGCGTCTATGGCGGCGCGGCCGATCTCGCGCTGGCCTGCGACTTCCGGCTCGGCGCGCCGGCCGTCGAGATGTTCGTGCCGGCCGCGCGCATCGGCCTGCACTTCTATGCCGGCGGTCTGCAGCGTTTCGTCGACCGCCTCGGCCTCGCGACGGCCAAGCAGGTGCTGCTGGCCGGGCGCACGCTGGATGCCGCGGCCCTGCTCGGCTGCGGCTACCTGGACCAGTTGCTGCCGGACATCGAAACGCTGGACGCCGCCTTGCAGGCGCTGACCCGGGAACTGCTGGGCATGGCGCCGCTGGCGCTGCTGCCGATGAAGCAGCATCTGAACGCGATTGCGGCCGGACGGCTCGACGCGGCGCAGCTTGCGCAGGACGTTTTGCGTGCCCGTGATTCGGCCGATCTCGCCGAGGGCCAGGCGGCCTGGGCGGGCAAAAGACCGGCGCAATTCAAGGGGGGTTGAAAGCCCTAGGCCGGGGCTTTCGCCACATCGTGGAAAATACGAGGCTTGCGCCTCTGCCCGGCGCCCCTTTTCACACACTCTTCGACAGGACCAGCGTGGCCAAAGAAACCACCAAGACCACCATCGAAGCGGATGGTCTGCGCTACCGCTCCAAAGCTCCCGGTTCGCCCTTCGCGGCAACCTCTTCTTTCGGCGCAGCAACGATGTCTTGCTTCCTCTGCGGCAAGCACCGCCCGCGTGCGATGCTCAAGTCCAAGAAACTGCTGGGCAAGTCCCAGCCGGTCTGCTCGCCGTCCTGCAAGGAACTCGACGCTCAGATCGCCGCCAAATAAGGCTTCGCCGCCTCGCCACGCGCGAGGTTCATGAACGACAAGTGCCGCCACCGGTCCCGTGCCCGTGGCGGCGCTTTGCATTCACCCCTGGCGAAAGCAGCGGCCGCAGACGGACCGGTAGCGGGCATTGCCGCCGATCTCGACCTGGGCGCCCTCGGTGACCTTGCGGTTGTTGGCGTCCACCCGCATGTTCATCGTCGCCTTGCGACCGCAGTCGCAGATGGTCTTCATCTCGTCCATCTCGTCGGCCAGGGCCAGCAGCCTGGCCGAGCCGGGGAAGAGCTCGCCCTGGAAGTCCGTGCGCAGGCCGTAGCAGATGGCCGGCAGATTGCGCAGATGCGCCAGCTCGTGCAGCTGCTGCACCTGCTGCTTGGACAGGAATTGCGCCTCGTCGACCAGCAGGCAGGCGATGCCGGGGGTCTCGGCGACCAGGGACAGGAAATCGGTGCTGGCATCGAATTGCTCGGCCTGGCGCTGCGGCCCCAGGCGTGACGTGACGAAGCCATGGCCATAGCGGTCGTCCAACCGCGCCGTGAAGATGCGCACCCGGTGGCCGCGTTCCTCGTAGTTGTGCGCCACCTGCAGCAGGGCGGTGGACTTGCCGGCGTTCATCGCGGCGTAGCGGAAAAAGAGCTTGGCCATGTCGTGTTCTCGAGCGGAGCGGCATTGTCCTCGTTCGCTCACCCCGCAGATCGAGGTAGGGAAAGCCCGCGTTTTTGCCTTCTGGAGGCGGCAACCTCGGGCTTGCGAGATGGCGCTGTCATCTTCGCCATGAGTCAATTCACGTTTCGTCCCGACCTGTCTGAAGAATGAGCAAAGACACCGTCACCGCGGTCCGCCAGGATGGCTTGCGCTACCAGTCGAAAATCGGCGGTTCGCCCTTCCTGGGCAGCGGGCACACCCGCTCCTGCTTCAAGTGCGGCAAGCACCGCGCGCCGGCCAGCCTGCAGTCCATCCGGCTGCTTGGCCGCAACGAGGTGGTCTGCAAGCCCAACTGCAAGACGCTGCCCTGATCGCAGCGCCTAGGCGGCGCTGAGGCGCCGCCGCCTTGGGAAGACCGCTGAAAACCGCGCGCGCCGCGGTTGCGGTCTCGTCTCCACCCGAATTCCCGCTTTTTGGCCCGCCCTGGACAAGTTGCGACGTCATGCATAGCATGGTATGCATATCGGATGGCAGGAGTTGCCGTGGTCGAAGACGTTGTCAGGGAGTTGGGCCATCTGAGCCTGGGCACGCGGCTCAAGCGCATCGGCGAGACGCTGCAGGCGCAGACCCAGGTGGTGCTCGCCGCGCATGGCTTCGAGCAGCCGGCGGCCTGGTTCCCACTGCTGGCGGCACTGGACCGGCTCGGGCCCTTGAGCGTCGGCGAGCTGAGCCAGGCCGTGGGCGTCAGCCAGCCCGTCGTGACGCGCTCCCTGCGGGGGCTGGAGGACGAGGGCCTGGTGGCGTCGGAGGCTTCGGAACAGGACCGGCGCGTGCGCCGGGTGGCGCTGAGCGGCAAGGGCCGGGGGCTCGTCGAGCGCTCGCAGCGTGAGGCCTGGCCGGCCATCGCGGCGGCCGTGGCCGAAGCCTGTGCGGGGCTGGAGGGCGATCTGCTCAGGCAGCTGGCGATGCTGGAAGACGCGCTGGTGGCGACGCCGCTGCCGCAGCGGGTGAAGCCATGAGCGACCTCGACCGACCCGTCTGGGCCAGCCTGCTGCACCAGCCGCAGTGGGCGCTGGGCGACCCGCGTGCGCGGCGCTTCAAGGCCGACATCAACCGCTTCGCCGCCGCGCGTGACGACAGCGCGGAAAGCCTGGCCGCCCTGGCTGCGCTCGTGCAGCCCGGCGATGACGCGGTCTACCTCGCCCAGGTGCCGCCCATCGCCGTGCCGCCGGGGCTGGTCGCCGTGAAGGAGGCATTGGGCGTGCAGATGGTGGCGATGCAAGCACTCGAGCCCGACGAGGACGTGCAATTGCTCGGCGACGCCGATGCGGCCGACATGCTGGCCCTGGCCACGCTGACCGAGCCGGGGCCCTTTCTGCCCCGCACCCACACCATGGGCCGCTTCATCGGCGTCCGCATCGGCGGGCGCCTCGCCGCGATGGCCGGCGAGCGCATGCGCTTCCCCGGCCACGTCGAGGTCAGCGCCGTCTGCACCCATCCCGATTTCCGCGGCCGGGGCCTGGCACGCCGGCTGTCGGCCGCGGTGACGGCCGACATCCAGCGGCGCGGCGAGCAGGCCTTCCTGCACGCCTGGACGGCGAACACCGCCGCCATCGCGCTCTACGACAGCCTGGGCTTCGTGCAGCGCGCGACGCTGAACATCGCCGTCCTCAAGCGGGGCTGACCCAGCCCCCACCCAGCGCGCGGATCAGGCCGACCGTGGCCTGGTACTGCGCCGAGCGCACCTGCAGCGCGGCGCGCTTGTTGGCGAGTTCGCTGCGGCGCGCGTCCAGCAGTTCGAGCTGGCTGACCAGGCCGTTGCGGTAGCGCGTGTCCGACAGCTTCAGGGCTTGGCTGGCCGCGCTGACCGCGCGGGCATTGGCCTCGCCCTGTTGCTGCAGCAGCGTCAGCGCACCGAGCTGGTCCTCCACGTCCTTCAGCGCCAGCAGGAACTGCTCGCGGAAGGCGATGGCCGAGCCGTCGAGCTGGGCCTTGGCCGTGTTGACGCCGGCCTCGCGGCGGCCACCGTCGAAGATCGGCAGCGCCGCCAGCAGGCCGATACCCCAGGTGCTGGCACCGCTCTTCAGCAGGTTGGACACCTCGTTGGACACGCCACCGCCCTGGGCCGTCAGCGACAGGCTGGGCCACCAGGCGGCCTGCGCCACACCCACCCGTGCCTGCGCGGCCTGCAGCTGGCTGCGCGCGGCGGCGAGGTCGGGGCGACGTTGCAGCAGCTCGCTCGGCAGGCCGGCGGGCACGCTGGGCAGGGCCGTGGCCCATGCGGTGGGCGCGAGGCGGAAGTTGGAGGCCGGCTCGCCCAGCAGCACGGCCAGCGCCGTTTCCAGTTCCAGGCGACGGCGGTCCAGCGCCAGCGCTTCGGCTTCGTTGGCGGCCAGCTCGGCGCGCACGCGAGCCAGGTCCAGGTCGGCGACGTCACCGGCGCGGGCGCGCTTCTCGGTCAGAGACAGCGTCTCGCCATAGGCAGCGACGGTGCCCCTGACGATCTCGCGCTCGGCATCCAGCGCACGCAGCGCCAGATAGCCGCGGGCGACATTGGCTTGCACCAGCAGGCGGGCGTCGGCCAGCAACTGCTCGCGAGCCCTGACGTCCAGGGCGCTGGCATCGCGCTCGTGCAGCAGGCGGCCGCCGAGGTCCAGCTCATAGGCCAGGTTCAGGCCGGCGCTGTATTGGTTGGCGCCGCGTGCGCCAGGATCGGCGAAGCGACCTGCGCCTGCGGAGGCGCCGAGCTGCGGCAGCCGCGAAGCCTCGGCACCGCCCAGCGCAGCGCGGGCCTGGGCCAGGCGATTGGCCGCCGCCTGCACGCTGGTGTTGGCCGCCATCGCGCGGCCGACGAGATCGTCGAGCACCGGATCGGCGAAGGGCTGCCACCAGCTGGCGGTCAGCGCAGCTGCGCCGTTCGCGGAGGTCGTCTTGTAGGCCGCAGGTGCCTGCGGCAGCTGGGCCGGGTCGACGCTGCCGACCGAGGCGCAACCGGCCAGCAGCAAGGCTGCAAAAAGTGGGGTCAGGTTCAATTTCATGGGGAAGCTCACTTTCCTCGTTGCGGCAGGGCGTCGATGACGGGCCGCGCGGGAGCTGCGGGGGCCGCAGGCGATGCCACCTGGCCACCGTGGTGGCGCAGCGGTGCATTGCCGGTGACGCGGCGCACGATGACGTAGAACAGCGGCGTCAGGAACAGGCCGAACAGCGTCACGCCGATCATTCCGGCGAACACCGCGATGCCCATGGCCTGGCGCATCTCGGCGCCGGCGCCGGTGGACAGCACCAGGGGCAGCACGCCCATGACGAAGGCCATCGACGTCATCAGGATGGGGCGCAGCCGCAGCCGCGCCGCCTCCAGTGCCGCCTGCATCGGCGTGCGGCCGGCGAACTCCAGCTCGCGGGCGAACTCGACGATCAGGATGGCGTTCTTCGCACTCAAGCCGACCAGCACGATCAGCCCGATCTGCGTGAAGACGTTGTTGTCGCCGTGGCTGAGATACACGCCGGTCATCGCCGCCAGCAGGCCCATCGGGACGATCAGCAGGATGGCGATGGGCAGGGTCAGGCTCTCGTACTGCGCGGCCAGCACCAGGAAGACCAGCAGGATGGCCAGCGGGAAGACCCACGCACCCGAGTTGCCGGCGATCTTTTCCTGGTAGGTCAGGTCGGTCCACTCATAGCCGATGCCCGGGGGCAGGGTCTCGGCGGCGATGCGCTCGACGGCGGCCTGCGCCTGGCCCGACGAGAAGCCGGGCGCGGCGCCGCCGTTGATGTCGGCGGACAGGAAGCCGTTGTAGCGCAGCGCGCGCTCGGGGCCGAAGCTGGGCGTGACCTTCATCAGCGCGGACAGCGGCACCATCTCGCCGGCGGACGAGCGCACCTTCAGCGCGCCGATGTCCTCGGCACGGGCGCGGTAGGCGGCATCCGCCTGCACGCGGACCGAGTAGGTGCGGCCGAACTTGTTGAAGTCGTTCACATACAGGCTGCCGAGGTAGATCTGCATGGTGTCGAACACGTCCGTCACGGCGACACCGAGCTGGCGGGCCTTGGTGCGGTCGAGGTCGGCGAACAGCTGCGGCACATTGACCTGGAAGCTCGAGAACAGGCCGGCCAGTTCGGGCGTCTTGTAGGCCTTGGCCATGAAGGCCTTCAGCGCCTGGTCCAGCGCCTCGTAGCCGAGGCCGCCGCGATCCTGCAGCTGCAGCTTGAAACCACCCGTCGTGCCCAGGCCCTGCACGGGCGGCGGCGGGAACATGACGATGAAGGCGTCCTCGATGGCGCCGTACTGGGCGTTCAGCTTGCCTGCGATGGCATCGGCCGACAGGTCCTTGCTCTTGCGCTCGTCGAAGGGCTTGAGCGTCGCGAAGACGATGCCCGAGCTGGCGCTGTTGGTGAAGCCGTTGATCGACAGGCCGGGGAAGGCGACCGCGTGTTCGACACCCGGCGTCTTCAGCGTGATGTCGGTCATGCGGCGGATGACGTCCTCGGTGCGGTCCAGCGTCGCGCCGTCGGGCAGCTGGGCAAAGCCGATCAGGTACTGCTTGTCCTGGCCCGGCACGAAGCCGCCCGGCACGGCCTTGAACAGACCGGCCGTCGCCGCGACGAGCACGAGGTAGACGACCATCATGACGGCCTTGCGCGACATCAGCGTCTTCACGCCGCTGCCGTACTTGGCGGAGCCGCTCGAGAACAGCCGGTTGAAGCCGCCGAAGAAGCGGCCCAGCACGGCGTCCATGCCGCGGGTCAGCGCGTCCTTGGGGGCGTGGTGGTCCTTCAGCAGCAGGGCGGCCAGGGCCGGCGACAGCGTCAGCGAGTTGATCGCCGAGATCACCGTCGAGATGGCGATGGTCAGCGCGAACTGCTTGTAGAACTGGCCGGTCAGGCCGGTGATGAAGGCCAGCGGCACGAACACCGAGATCAGCGTCAGTGCGATGGCGATGATGGGGCCGGACACCTCGCGCATGGCCTGGTAGGTCGCTTCACGCGGACTCAGGCCCGCGGCGATATTGCGCTCCACGTTCTCCACCACCACGATGGCGTCGTCCACGACGATGCCGATGGCCAGCACCAGGCCGAACAGGCTCAGTGCGTTGATCGAGAAGCCGAAGCCGTGCATGACGGCGAACGTGCCGATGATCGACACCGGCACGGCCAGCAGCGGAATGATGGAGGCGCGCCAGGTCTGCAGGAACAGGATGACGACCAGCACCACCAGGGCGACGGCTTCCAGCAGCGTGTGGATGACCGACTCGATGGAGGCGCGCACGAACTGCGTCGGGTCATAGACGATGGTGTATTCCACGCCCTCGGGCATGCCGGCCTTCAGCTCGGCCATGGTCTCGCGGACGTTCTTGGAGATGTCCAGCGCATTGCCGCCCGGGGCCTGGAAGATGGGCACGGCCACGGCGGACTTGTTGTCCAGCAGCGAGCGCAGCGCGTATTCGCTGGCACCCAGCTCGACGCGGCCGAGGTCGCGCAGGCGCGTGACGGCACCGGTCGAGCCCGTCTTGACGATGATGTCGCCGAACTCCTCCGCCGTCTGCAGGCGGCCCTGCGCATTGACGGACAGCTGCAGGTCGATGCCCGCCAGGCCCGGGGAAGCGCCAACGACGCCGGCCGCGGCCTGCACGTTCTGGCCGCGGATGGCTGCCACCACGTCACTGGCCGACAGGCCATGCTCGGCGACCTTCTGCGGGTCCAGCCAGACGCGCATCGCGTAGTCGCCCGAGCCGAACATCAGCACCTGGCCCACGCCCGGGATGCGCGCGAGGCGGTCCTTGACGTTGAGCAGCGCGTAGTTGCGCAGATAGGTCATGTCGTAGCGGTCGTTGGGCGAGGTCAGGTGCACGACCATGGTCAGGTCGGGGCTGCTCTTGACCGTCGTGACGCCCAGGCGCTTGACCTCCTCGGGTAGGCGCGCCTCGGCCTGGCTGACGCGGTTCTGCACCAGCTGCTGGGCCTTGTCGGGGTCGGTGCCGAGCTTGAAGCTGACGGTCAGCGTCATCAGGCCGTCGGTGGTTGCCTGGCTGCTCATATAGAGCATGTCCTCGATGCCGTTGATGGCTTCTTCCAGCGGCGTCGCCACCGTCTCGGCGATGACCTTGGGATTGGCGCCGGGGTACTGGGCGCGCACGACGACCGAGGGCGGCACGACGTCGGGGTATTCCGAGATCGGCAGCGCGCGGATCGACAGCAGGCCGCCGATGAAGATCAGCAGCGACAGCACGCCCGCAAAGATGGGGCGGTCGATGAAGAATTTGGAGAGATTCATGAGGTGCTCCGGCAGCACACCGCCCGCAGGCCGGCTGAACCGGCCCGCCGAGCGGGGTTTCTGTGAGGGAAGGGCTTAGGAGTTCTTGGCCGCGGCTTGCTGGGCCGCGAGTTCAGGCTTTGCATCCATGGCGACGTCCTTGGGCGCAAGGACCGAACCCGGTCTGACGCGCTGCACGCCGCCGACGACGATGCGCTCGCCGCCCTTGAGGCCACTGGTCACGACACGCAGGCCGTTGACGTTGGCGCCCAGCGTCACGCCGCGCCATTCGGCCTGGTTGCCCGCGCCGACGACGATGACATAACGCTTGTCCTGGTCGGTGCCGACAGCGCGCTCATTCACCAGCAATGCCGGCTCGTTCTTCGCCTGGCCCATGCGCAGCTTGGCGAACTGGCCCGGCAGCAGGCGGCCGTCCTTGTTGTCGAAGACGGCGCGCACACGCAGCGTGCCGCTCTTGGCGTCCACCTGGTTGTCGACCAGTTGCAGGCGGCCGGTCATCGCGTCCGCACCATTGCTCATCTCGACCGGAATGCGGTCCAGGCCGCGGCGGTCAGCGGGAAGGGTTGCCAGCGCGCTGCTGACGATCTTCTCGTCGGCGTCGAAGCTGGCGTAGATGGGGCTGACCGACACCAGGTTGGTCAGCACCGGCGCACCGGCGCCCGCGGCAACGAGGTTGCCCGTCGTCACCTCGATCCGGCCGACGCGGCCGGCCACCGGGGCGCGCACCTGGGTGTAGCCGAGGTTGAGCTGGGCCGACTGCAATGCGGCCTGCGCAGCGCGCAGGTTGGCGGCGCCTTCACGCGCGGCGTTGTCCTTCTCGTCGAACTCGCGACGGGCCACGGCGCGCTCTTCCAGCAGGGACTTGGCGCGCTGGGCCTCGCTCTGCGTGTAGGTCACGCGGGCCTGGGCGGCGGCCACCTGGGCTTCCAGGCGCTGCACCTCGGCCTGGTAGGGCGCGGGGTCGATGGTGACCAGCAGATCGCCCGCTTTCACGAGGCTGCCCTCGCGGAAGTGCACGGCCTGCACGGCGCCCGACACGCGGGCCCGCACGTCGACGCGGTCCACGGCTTCGAGGCGGCCGGAGAACTCGTTCCAGGCCGAGACCTCCTGGCTGACGACCTGGGCCACGGACACCGGCGTGGCCGGTGGCGCCGCGGGACCGGAGTTGGCCTGGGCCGCGCCCGAGCCGAACTGGGCGAAGCCCACGGCGCCCAGGGCGACGAGGGCGGCGGCACCGGCAATCAGGCCGGCACGACGGTTGAAACGAGGGGTGGACTGCATTTCTATTTCTCTCCGAAGGTCAATCAATCAAGCGGGAAGCGACAGCGCACGGCGGGCCGCCTCGCGCAGGAACTCGTGGATGGGATTCAGCGCATAGCCGGGCGCGATGGCGGGCAGCGTCAGTTCCTTGGCGGCACCACCCTGCTCGCGCAAGGCGATGGCATAGCGGCGCGACTCGTCGTTCAGCGGGTGGCCGGCAGCGCTGAGGATCAGCGCGGGCGCCAGGCCTCCCAGGCGGCTGGCGTTCAGCGGCGCCGCGTAGGGGTGGTCGGCGCGTGTGCTGCCACCCAGATAGGCCTGCCAGCCCTTGGCGTAGATGCATTCACAGCCACCGCATTCGCCTTCGCGCATGGAGGCGCTGCCGAGGTGGGGATCCAGCATCGGCGAGATCAGCAACTGGCCGGCGAGCTTGGGCGCATGCTGGTCACGGGCCATCAGTGCGAGCGCGGCGGCAAGGTTGCCGCCCGCTTCCTCGCCGGCGACGAAGAGAGCGGTGTGCGGGCTGCCCGTCAGCTTGGCCGGCTTGGCGGCCAGGGCCTGCAGGGCCTCGAAGGAAGCGCTCAGGCCGGCGGGGAAGGGGTGTTCAGGGGCCAGCGGGTAGCTCAGCGCGACGACGTCGGCGCCGGCCGCGGCCAGCATCTCGCCGCGCGCCTGGGTGGCTTCCAGCGAACCGTCAGTGAAGCTGCCGCCGTGCAGCCACAGCAAGAGGGCGCGGTCGCCACCTTCCAGCGGGCGGCGTGCCGTGTAGACCTGGGCCACCAGGCCGGGCGCGGGGCCGAGGCGCAAAGTGGCAGGGGAGGCGATCTTGTCCATGGACCGAAAGATAGGGATCAATGGCTTTGGGATAAACGCCCCTTCAGGTGACTCACTTTTCCTTCACATGGAACAATGAGGGTATGGACCGACTCTCCGCGATGCAAGCCTATGTCCGGGTCGTCGAGGCCGGCACCTTCACCAAGGCCGCCGACTCCCTGGACCTGCCCAAGGCCACCGTCACCCGCCTGATCCAGACGCTGGAAGGCCATCTGCGCACCAAGCTGCTGAACCGCACGACGCGGCGCGTGACCGTGACGCCCGATGGCGCCGCCTACTACGAGCGCGCCATGCGTTTGCTGGGGGACCTGGAGGAGCTGGAAGGCAGCATGAGCCAGGCGCGCATGACGCCGCGCGGGCGCATCCGCATCGACGTCCCCGGCGTCGTGGGCCGCGAAATGATCATTCCGCACCTGCCGGACTTCTATGCGAAGTACCCGGACATCCAGATCGAACTGGGCGTCAGCGACCGCACGGTGGACTTGATCAGCGACAACATCGATTGCGTGATCCGCGGTGGCGAGCTGACCGACCAGAGCCTGGTGGCGCGGCGCATCGGCGAGTTCCGTTTCATCACCTGCGCGACGCCCGAATACCTGCGCCGCCACGGCATGCCGGCCCACCCGCTGGAGCTGAGCCAGGCGCCGCACCGCATGGTGGGCTATTTCTCGGCGCGCAGCGGCAAGGTCATGTCAGACACCTTCCGGCGCGGCGACGAAGAGGTGGAGGTGGTGGGCAACCATGTCATCGCCGTCAATGACGCCAATGCCTATCTGAACGCCGGCCTGGCCCATCTGGGCGTGGTGCAGGTGACCTGCTTCATGGCCGGGCCGCTGCTGAAGAAGGGCGAGCTGGTGCGGGTGCTGGAGGAGTGGGACGCCGACCCGGTGCCGGTCTACGTCGTCTACCCGCCCAACCGCCACCTCAGCAGCAAGCTGCGGGTGTTCGTCGACTGGGTCGTCGAGCTGATCGGCCGCGAGGCGCTGGGCGGCGTCAAGATGCGCTGTACGACGAGCTGAGGGTTTCAGGCCTCGTCGGCCGCGCTGCTGGCCACCAGGGCCGCCGGACCGAAGTCGGAAGCCGTGGGGGCAGGCGCACTGATCGCCAGCAGCATGCCCGCCGCCAGCGCTGCGACGGCCGTCGCGGCGGTGATCAGCGTGAAGAGGTTTCGGGTGGTGTTCATGGTGACTCTCCTGGTCGGCATCCTCTTGTTGGAATGGGGTGTGCCGATAGGTTGTCACTGTAGGAATTGCGCGCCTCGAGAAAAAGCGGGCCAGGTAGAACGGCGAGTTGCTGTCAGCGGAACAATCGCCGGCGCGGAAGGAAGTCTCCGCGGGGCCGTCTGGAAGCCTCCGGGGCAGATTTGGACACTGGGTTCGACTCAACAACCCGGTCAATCAATGTCTCCTCGCCGTTGGACTGTCGCCCTCGCCGTTGCCTTGGCTTTGGTGCTTGCCTTTGTGACGCTTGGGGCCAGCGCCCATGCTTTTGAACGCTACCGGTCGATAGGCGCCGCGGCCACGGAACAGACTGATTGAGTCTCTGCGGCAGTCGCCCTCGGCTGCTCAGACGGCGCTGACGTCAGTGGCCGTCTTCGCTGCGGGGCGACCGGGGCGCGCCGCGGCCGCGCTCTTCGAGCCAGGCCTTGGCGGTCGAGAAGTGGCCACAGCCGATGAAGGGCCGCGGCGGCTTCAGCGCCGACAACGGCGAAGGGTGGTTGGACTTCAGCACCAGGTGATCCCGGCGCGCGGCCTCGATCAGCGGCGCCTTGGCCTGGGCATAGGCGCCCCAGAGCATGAAGACCTTGGGGGCCGGGTCCATGGCCGCGGCCTTGATCAGGGCGTCGGTCAGCACCTCCCAGCCGCGGTTGGCGTGGCTGGCGGGCTGGCCGTCTTCCACCGTCAGCACGGCGTTCAGCAGCAGCGTGCCGCCTTCGGCCCAGCGCACCAGGCTGCCATTGGGCGGGAAAGGCTTGCCGAGGTCGCGCTGGATCTCCTTGAAGATATTGCGCAGGCTGGGCGGGAAGGGCACGCCCTCCGGTACGCTGAAGCTCAGGCCCTCGGCCTGGCCCGGGCCGTGATACGGGTCCTGGCCCAGGATGACGACGCGGGTCGCGGCCAGCGGCGTCAGCGTCAAGGCGCGCAGCGGCTCGGGCGGGTAGATGGTGGCGCCGGCGGCGGCGCGCTCTGCCAGGAAGGCTTGCAGCTTCTGGCCGACCGGCGAATCAGCCCAGGCTTCGACGACAGGTCGCCAGTCCGTGTCGGGGAGAGCCAGCGGCTTCATGCGAACAGCGTGGCCAGCGCCTGACCCGGGTCGGGCGCGCGCATGAAAGCCTCGCCGACGAGAAAGGCGTTGACCTTGGCGTCACGCATGCGCTTCACGTCGGCCGCGCCGAGGATGCCGGATTCGGTCACCAGCAGCTTGTCGGCCGGCACGCGCGGCAGCAGGGCTAGCGTCGTGTCCAGCGTCACGTCGAAGGTGCGCAGATTGCGGTTGTTGATGCCGACCAGTGGCGTCTTCAGTTGCAGCGCGCGGTCGAGTTCATCGCCGTCGTGCACTTCGACGAGCACGTCCAGGCCGAGGGCATGGGCCGTGGCCTCGAGATCGGCCATCTGCGAGTCGGCCAGGCAGGCAGCGATCAGCAGGATGCAGTCGGCGCCCATCGCGCCGGCTTCCATGACCTGGTATTCGTCCACCATGAAGTCCTTGCGCAGCACCGGCAGCTCGCAGGCGGCGCGGGCTTCGCGCAGGTAGGCGGCCGAGCCCTGGAAAAAGCGCTCGTCGGTCAGCACGCTGAGGCAGGCGGCGCCATTGCGGGCATAGCTCTCGGCGATCAGCCCCGGCTTGAAATCCTCGCGCAGCACGCCCTTGCTGGGGCTGGCCTTCTTGATCTCGGCGATGACGGCCGCATGGCCCGCCGCGATGCTGGCGCGCAGCGAGCGCTCGAAGCCCAGGCGCTCGGCCTTGCGGGCTTCGGCCTCTTCACGCTGCGAGGCCAGCGAGCGCTTCAGCTTGGCCGCAGCAATCTCTTCCCACTTGACCTCGACGATGCGGTTCAGGATGTCGCTCATCACTTCGCCCCAAGGCCTTGAGTCTGCTTCACGAAGGCATCGAGCTTGGCGCGCGCCGCGCCGCTGTCCAGGGCCACGCGGGCGCGGGCGATGCCGTCGCTCAGCGTCGGCGCTACGTTGGCCGCATACAGCGTCGCGCCGGCGTTCAGCAGCACGATGTCGCGCGCCGGGCCGGGGTTGCCGTCGAGCACGCCGACCAGCATCTGGCGCGACTGCTCAGGGTTGTCGACCTTGAGGCTGCGGTTGCTGGCCATGGCCATGCCGAAGTCCTCGGGGTGGATCTCGTACTCGCGCACGGCGCCGTCCTTGAGCTCGCCGACCAGCGTCGTCGCGCCCAGCGAGATCTCGTCCATGCCGTCCTTGCCGTAGACGACCAGCGCATGCTCGGCGCCCAGGCGCTGCAGCACGCGCACCTGGATGCCGACGAGGTCGGGGTGGAAGACGCCCATCAGGATGTTGGGTGCGCCAGCCGGGTTGGTCAGCGGGCCCAGGATGTTGAAGATGGTGCGCACGCCGAGTTCGCGGCGCACCGGGGCGATGTTCTTCATCGCCGGGTGGTGGTTGGGCGCGAACATGAAGCCGATGCCGCACTCGTCCAGGCAGGCCGCCACGGCGCGAGGTGCCAGCTGGATGTTGGCGCCCAGCGCCTCCAGCACGTCGGCGCTGCCGGTCTTGCTGCTGACGCTGCGGTTGCCATGCTTGGCCACCTGGGCGCCACCGGCCGCGGCGACGAACATCGAGCAGGTCGAGATGTTGAAGCTGTGCGCGCCGTCGCCACCGGTGCCGACGACGTCCACCAGATGCGGCAGCGGACCCAGCGGCACCTTGTTGGACAGCTCGCGCATGACCTGGGCCGCGGCGGTGATCTCGCCGATGGTTTCCTTCTTCACGCGCAGGCCGGTCAGCAGCGCGGCGGCGATGACGGGCGACATCTCGCCGGCCATGATGCGGCGCATCAGCGTCAGCATCTCGTCGTGGAAGATCTCGCGGTGCTCGATGACGCGCGTCAGGGCTTCGGTGTCGGTGATGGCCATGGGTCAACCCTTCAGGAATTCGGCAGCGGAGGCAATCGCGTGGTCGATGCCGGCGGCGTCGACATCGAGATGGGTCACGAAGCGCAGGCCGATGAGGCCGGTGGCCAGCACGCCACGCGACTTCAGATGCTCCAGCAGCGCCGGCGTGCGGCCGCCCTCGACCTGGGCAAAGACGATATTCGTCTGCGGTGGCGTGACCGTGACACCCGGCAGGGCCGCCAGGCCCTCGGCCAGGCGCCTGGCCAGTGCATGGTCGTCAGCCAGGCGGTCGACGTGATGCGTCAGCGCATGGTCCGCCGCGGCGGCCAGCAGGCCGACCTGGCGCAGGCCGCCACCCACCATCTTGCGCACGCGGTGGGCCCGGGCGATCAGCTCCCTGGAGCCGACCAGCATGGAGCCGATGGGCGCGCCCAGGCCCTTGCTGAAGCAGATGGAGACGGAGTCGAAGGTTCGCGTGAGATCGGCCACCGTGCGACCCGAGGCGACGGCGGCGTTGAAGAGGCGGGCGCCGTCCAGATGCGTGGCCAGGCCACGCGAGTGAGCCAGTTCGCAGGCATCTCGCACATAGCTGGCCGGCAGCACATTGCCGCTCCAGGTGTTCTCCAGCGCCAGCAGCCGCGTTCGCGCGAAATGCGGGTCGTCGGGCTTGATGGCGGCAGCGATGTCTTCGAGCCTGATCGAGCCGTCGGGCTGATTGGGCAGCGGCTGCGGCTGGATGCTGCCCAGCACCGCGGCACCGCCACCTTCGTAGCGGTAGGTGTGGGCGAGCTGGCCGACGATGTACTCGTCGCCACGGCCGCAGTGGGCCAGAAGGCCGCAGAGATTGCTCTGCGTGCCGCTGCTCATGAAGAGGGCGGCTTCCTTGCCGAGCAGCGCGGCGACGCGCTCCTGCAAAGCATTGACGGTGGGGTCGTCGCCGAAAACATCGTCGCCGACCTTGGCGGCCTTGATCGCCTCCAGCATGGCCGGCGTCGGCCTGGTGACGGTGTCGCTGCGCAGGTCCACGACGGCGTCACCGCCGCTGCCACCGGACCCAGGTGCGTAGTCGCTCATGCCTTCAGCTCCAGGAAGTTGCGCAGCATCGCGTGGCCATGCTCGCTGAGGATGGACTCGGGGTGGAACTGCACGCCCTCGCACGGCGTGGCCGTGCCGGCCAGTTCGCGGTGGCGCACGCCCATGATCTCGCCGTCGTCGCTGCGCGAGGTGATCTCCAGCACCGCCGGGCACGTCGCTTCCTCGATGACGAGGGAGTGGTAGCGGATGACCGAGAAGTCCTTGGGCAGGCCGGTGTAGACGCCACGTCCGTCCGTGGTGATCGTGCTGGCCTTGCCGTGCATCTGGCGCTGGGCCCGGATGATCTTGCCGCCCAGGGCCTGGCCCATGGACTGGTGGCCCAGGCACACGCCCAGCAGCGGCTTCTTGCCGATGAAATGCTGGATGGCTTCCACGCAGACGCCGGCCTCGTTGGGCGTGCAGGGGCCGGGCGAGAAGACGATGTGATCGGGGTTCAGCGCCGCCATCTCGGCCACGGTGATCTCGTCGTTGCGCACCACCTTCACGTCGGCGCCCAGTTCACCGAAGTACTGGACGAGGTTGAAGGTGAAGCTGTCGTAGTTGTCGATCATCAGCAGCATTTAGAAGCCCTCCTCGACGAGTTCGGCGGCGCGCAGCAGCGCTCTGGCTTTGGCTTCCGTCTCTTGCCATTCAAGTTCCGGCACCGAGTCGGCGACAACGCCGGCGGCGGCCTGCACATACAGCATGCCGTTCTTGATGATGCCGGTGCGGATCGCAATCGCCAGGTCCATGTCGCCGGCAAAGCTGAGGTAGCCGCAGGCGCCGCCATAGATGCCGCGCTGCACGGGCTCGAGTTCGTCGATGAGCTCCATCGCGCGCACCTTGGGTGCGCCGGTCAGCGTGCCGGCGGGGAAGGTGGCCTTGAGCACGTCGAGCTGGCCGACCTCGGGCCGCAGCACGCCTTCGACGTTGCTGACGATGTGCATGACGTGGGAGTAGCGCTCGATGGTGAAGGCCTGCGTGACCTTGACGCTGCCGGTGCGCGCGATGCGGCCGATGTCGTTGCGGGCCAGGTCGATCAGCATCAGGTGCTCGGCGCGCTCCTTGGGGTCGGCCTGCAGCTCGGCTTCCAGCTCGAGGTCGCGCTCAGGCGTCGCGCCGCGCGGGCGGGTGCCGGCCAGCGGGCGGATGGTGACCTTGCGGCTGCCGTCGCCAATGTGTTCCTCGCGCACCAGGATCTCGGGGCTGGCGCCGACGATCTGGAAGTCGCCCAGATCGTAGAAATACATATAGGGGCTGGGGTTCAGCGCCCTGAGTGCCCGGTACAGCGCGATCGGCTCGGCCTTGTAGGGCTTGGAGATGCGCTGGCCCACCTGCACCTGCATCAGGTCGCCAGCGGCGATGTATTCCTTGGCCTTGGCGACGGCTTCCAGGTAGTCGGCCTTGGCGAAACCGCGCGTGACCGGGTGGGCCTCGCTGCGTTGCACCCGGGGCACGCTGACGGAGTAGGTCAGCTTGTCGCGCAGCTGCGAGAGCTTCTTCGTCGCACGGAAGTAGGCCTCGGGCTGGCGCGGGTCGGCCCAGACGATGAGGTAGAGGCGGCCGGACAGGTTGTCGATGACGGCGACCTCTTCCGACAGCAGCAGCACGATGTCCGGCGTGCCCAGGGACTCGCCCTTGTGCTCGCGGTCCAGGCGCTTCTCGATGGCGCGCACGGCCTCGTAGCCGAAATAGCCGGCCAGGCCACCGCAGAAGCGCGGCAGGCCGGTCGGGATCTTGGGCTTGATGCGCTCCTGGTAGGCCGCGATGAAGTCCAGCGGGTTGCCCTCGTGCGTCTCGATGACGGCGCCGTCGGTGACGACCTCACTGAGGTGGCCGCTGGCCCGGATCAGCGTGCGCGCCGGCAGGCCGATGAAGGAGTAGCGCCCGAAGCGCTCGCCGCCGACGACGGATTCGAGCAAGAAGCTGTTGCGGCCATGGCCGGAGCCTGAGCAGAGCTTCAGGTAGAGGGACAGCGGGGTTTCAAGATCCGCAAAGGCCTCGCTGATGAGCGGGATGCGGTTGTAGCCTTCGGCGGCGAGGCTCTGGAATTCGAGTTCGGTGATCACGTCTCAAACCTTGAAAAAGCAAGTTTCAGGGCTTGGCGTGCAGCCCGTGGAGAACGGGCAACGCAGGAAACAAGCGCGTCAGGGCGCGCCAAGCAGCATCAGTCGGCAGTGACCCAGCGACGCCAGGGCCAGGCTCCCCGGTCGCTCGACCCCGTGATGTACTTCCGCGTGATGAACATGATCGGATCAGTGTATCAGCGGGTTTTTGAGCATGTCGCGCCATACTTCGGCTCACGAAGATGCCGCCATCGCGGCACAGCAACGGAGCGAGACATGCGCGCATTCATCGTCGCGGCCCTGGTGGCCGTGGGGAGTCTGGGGGGAGCGGCAGCTTGGGCGGAAACCGTCGAAGTGGCCAATGTGAAGTACGAGACGGCCATGGACCTGGCCGGCCAGAAGCTGGTCCTCAACGGCGCCGGCGTGCGCTACAAGGCCATCTTCAAGGTCTACACGGCCGGGCTTTACCTGACGCACAAGGCCAGCACGCCGCCGGAGGTGCTGAGCGCCGCCGGCCCCAAGCGCATCCACATCCAGATGCTGCGCGACATCGACGGCAATGAACTGGGCAAGCTCTTCACCAAGGGCATGGAAGCCAACTCGCCGCGCGAGGAGTTCATCAAGTGCATCAACGGCGTGCTCAAGCTCAGCGAAGTCTTCGCCAGCCGCAAGCAGCTGAACAGTGGCGACAGCTTCTCGGTGGACTATGTGCCGGGCTTGGGCTCGACGCTGTTGCTCAACGGCAAGCCGCTGATGACCGAGCCCATCAAGGAACCCGAGTTCTTCACGGCCCTGCTGCGCATCTGGCTGGGCGACAAGCCGGCCGACGACGCGTTGAAGGACGCTCTGCTGGGCATCAAGAAGGAACGTCGACGCTGATCTGGTCGAGCCGGCCCAGGTGCTGCAGGGCCGGCACGGCGCGGGTGTCCTCGCCGTGGTTGTAGCCATAGGTCATCAGCACCAGCGGGCAGCCGGCTGCGCGCGCGGCCTCGGCGTCGTTGCGCGAGTCGCCCACCATCCACGTCGCTGAAGGCGGCGTGCCCAGCGCTTCGCAGGTCTTGACCAGCGGCAGCGGGTCGGGCTTCTTGCGCGCAAAGTCGTCCCCGCCGAAGACGTGGCTGAAATACCCGTCCAGGCCCTTGCGCCTGAGCAGCTCACGGGCCGGCGCGCCGGGCTTGTTGGTCAGCACGGCCAGCGGCAGGCCGTGGCCGCGCAGCAGCTCCAGCCCCTCGACCACGCCTGGGTAGATGACGGCGTGCTCGCCATTCAAGGCCGCGTAGTGTTGCTGATAGAGCGGCCAGGCGCGGTCGAAAAGGGCGGGATCGGCGCCCACATGGGCCAGCGTCGTCCGCACCAGATGCTCGCTCCCGCGTCCGATGGTGTGCTCGATGAAGTCGCGCGTGACGCCGCGCAGGCCCAGGTCGGACAGCACGCTGCCCAGCACGGCGACGAAATCGCCCAGGGTGTCGATCAGCGTGCCGTCGAGATCGAGGATGCAGGCCTGGGGCGGCAGAGGGGCGGGCATGGTATTCAATGGCGGGGCGGAGTTCCCCGCCATTGTCATGGTCAGGACGCCAGCATCAGATAGTCCGCCGTGTAGGGCACCTTCTCCAACTGTCCCACCTCGGCGGTCGAGCAGGCGCGTTGCGGCGCAGCGCCGCCCTGGGTGTTGACGCGCTGGATGGCCGTCACCGCGGCGAAGCGGCCGTTGGCGCCGACCGAGCTGGCCGACAGCAGCAGCCACGGGATGGCGCCCGGCTGGGTGGCATCCGCCTTGGCCTGCACCGCGCCGCGCACACGGCTGCCGTCGACGGCTTGCCAATGCGGACCGGCGTCATGGCTGCCGATCTGTTTGCCGCTGGCGTCGAACAGCGTCGCCTGCGGTGCGACGAACTGCCAGGCGTCGGCGCGGCATTCGTAGATCTGCACACCGCGGGCGCTGATGCGCTCCAGCACCTTGGCGCCGCCGCCCGCCGCGATCGCCACCGGCAGGCCGGCGTCGACGGGCGCCGCGGCGACCCGCTGCGCCGCCAGCGCCCCGACACGCCGGCCCATGGCCAGGCCGACCTCGGTCGAGGTCCGGTAGTGAATGCCCGCCCAGATGCGCGCCAGGGACACCTCTTCGCTGAAGGCCTCCACGGAGGGCCAGCGGTGCGTCGCGCCGCCGGCCGTCGGGCTGCTCGTCGAGAGTTCGGGCCGGCGCCGGCCGGCGCTGTCGGCCTTCAGCACTTCGCCCATGGATGCCGCCAGGACGCTGTGGGCGCTGGGGTACTCGGGATGCATCGGTGTGTCGATCAGCGGCGCCCAGCCGCCTTCGATCGCGGTGTCTTCGCGGCCGTCGCGGTCGCCATTGCGGATGGCCGTGACGGGGCGCCAGAAGCCGTAGTGGTATTTGGCGTCCATGATGGCGATGAGACCGTCGTCCATGGCCTGGGTGGCGGCGGCGAACAGCCTGGCGTTCTGCGCGACGCTGCGCCCGGGGGCGTCCGCGACCGAGCGCAGCACGCCCATATAGATGGGCGGCAGCGAGAACTCCCAGAACTTCGCCACTTCGGTCTGCGCGGCCGTGCGCTGCGCACTGGTCTTGCCGCCCAGGGCCTTGACCTCGTTGAAGTCGCGCGCCCAGGCTTCGCTGTCCAGGGCCGGCGGCGGCGCCGGGCGGAACTGAGCGCCATCGTTCATCAGCCAGGGCTTGCGCTGGCCCCAGTGCGGCGTGGCGACCGATGCGGTCGGCACGTACTGGCCTGAAGTGGTGTGGGGACGGTAGGCGTCCTTGGCCGGGGCGCCGTCGCTGGCGCGCCAGGCCAGCACGCGGCGAGCGGCATGTTCGCCGGCGGCAGCGCCTTCAGCCACCGCAGGCGCGTTGCCGAGCTTGTCCATGGCCTTGCGGTAGGCCGCGTTGATGTCGGCCTCCTGCTGGGGCATCAGTTGCAGCAGCGTGGCGCGGTTGGCGGCTGCCACCGCGGCGTCGGGGTTGGCCTGCAGGCGCTGAGCGTCGGCGACGGCTTCGTGGACGGCGGTCTGCACGATGGCCATGGCGCGCACGGCGGGCGGCGTGCCCATGCGGGACTGGATCAGCAGCTCGCCGGCGGTCAGGTTCCAGGCGGTGACGACGTCGGCGTGTACCGGCAGGGCGGCCGCGAGAGCCGCGAGGGTGCAAATCGAGAAATAGGTTTTCATGGTGGGGAGTCGATGAGCCATGCAGCGGCCCGGCCCGGAGGCACGGACTGCATGGCAGAGAAGGGATCAGGCAGTGGTGACGACGATCTCGGCGTATTCGCTGGGCACGACCAGGCCGCGTCCGCCGCCGATGTCGTGCTCATTCGTCAGCGCGAGGATGTCGCGCTCCAGCGCGGCTCCGGCTTCGGCGTCGAGCGCCGCGAAGGCCTTGTGCGTGGGGCCGTAGAAGGTCTTGAACACCTGCAGGAAGTGCTCCGCCGAGCGGTAGCGGAAGTTGAAGTGCTTGCGCATCACCTGAAGGTCGCTGGCCGACGGGCCGAACAGCGCGGTGATGTGGGCCTCCGAGCCCCACAGCGCCGGTGAGCGCAGGCCGGCGGGCGGCGGCAGATGCTTGCCCAGGGTCTTGAACAGCTGGCCGATGAAGCCCTCGGGCGTCCAGTTGGCCAGCGCGATGCGGCCGCCCGGGCGCACGACGCGCAGCATCTCGCGCGCCGACGTCGCGTGGTCAGGAGCGAACATGACGCCGAAGGTCGACATGACGACGTCGAAAGTGCCGGCCTCGAAAGGCAGGGCTTCCACGTCGGCGACTTCGAAATGCACGGCCAGGCCCTCGGCCTCGGCGCGCTGGCGGCCCTTGTCGAGCAGGCCGGCCACATAGTCGGTGGAGGTCACGCGGGCGTAGCGGCGCGCGGCGGCCAGCGTCGCGTTGCCGTTGCCGGCAGCGACATCGAGCACGCTTTCGTCGGCACGCACATCGGCAGCCTCGGCGAGCTGCTCGCCGACGATCTGCAGCGTGGTGCCGACGACGGCATAGTCGCCGCTGGCCCAGGTGGCCTGCTGGCGTTGCTTGATGGCGGCATAGTCAGGGGTTGCCGGGGTCGGGGTGCTGGGGGTGGTCATGACAGGTATTTCCTTGGTGGTGAAGAGAGCCCGATGTCATCTGCATCGGTGCCTGCATGTTTCGTCTTCAGGGCTTTTTGCGCTTCACCCGGCGTCGCCGGCGTTTGCTCGAGCGTCCGTGCAAATTACCGGCGGGCCGGCATGAGTGGCATGGACCCGCTGTCCGACGTGCTGCGCAGCGTGCGGCTGCGCGGTGGCGTGTTCTTCCATGTCAGCTGCCGGGACGAGTGGTCCGCCCAGGCCGCCTCGGCGAGCGAACTGGGCCCGGCGGTGATGCCGGGCGCCGAGCACCTCATCGAGTACCACCTGTTCGTCAAGGGCGCCGGCTGGGTGGCCGTGGACGGCGAGCCGCCGATGCGCCTGGAACCGGGCGACCTCATCATGCTGCCGCATGGCGACGCGCATGTGGTGTCGAGCGCGCCCGGGCTCAAGCCTGTCGAGGATGACGGCGGCTGGCTGCTGGAGATGCGCGATGCGCCCAAGCCGATTCCCATCACCTACCGTGGCGGCATGTTCCTGCCGGGCCAGGGGCTGCCGAGCGAGGACGCCTCCACCGTGCTGCTGTGCGGCTTCGTGGCCTGCGACCTCAAGCCCTTCAATCCCCTGATCGACGCGCTGCCCCGGCTGCTGCGGCTGCGGGCGGCCGATGTCGGCGCCTGGGTCGCGCCCATCATGGAGCAGGCGGTGGCGGAGTGGGACACGCCCCGTGCCGGTGGTGGCGCGCTGCTGCAGCGGGTCAGCGAAATGGTGTTCGTGGACGCCACACGCCGCTACCTCGACTCGCTGCCCGCGCAGGCCCAGGGCTGGCTGGGCGCCCTGCGCGACCGCCAGGTCGGCCGCGCCCTGTCGCTGATGCACGCGGAGCCCGGGCAGCCCTGGACCATGGACGAGCTGGGGCGCCGCGCCGGGCTGTCGCGCTCGGCCCTGCACGAGCGCTTCGTCGCCTTCACCGGCCTGCCGCCGATGCAATACCTGACCAACTGGCGCATCCAGTGCGGCGCGCGGCTGCTGCGCGAGAGCCCGGCCAACGTCGCCGACGTGGCGGTGCAGGTGGGCTATGAGTCGGAAGCGGCGTTCTCGCGTGCCTTCAAGCGGGCGACGGGTTTGCCGCCCGCCGCGTGGCGCCGAGAGCAGGCCGCGGCGGCGAACTAGGCCTTCAGCAGCCCATCCGCCTTGAACATGGCCTTGATGCCGCGCACCGCCTGGCGGATGCGCGACTCGTTCTCGATCAGCGCGAAGCGCACATGGCCGTCGCCGTGGTCGCCGAAGCCGATGCCGGGCGACACGCAGACCTTGGCCTTCTCCAGCAGCTGCTTGGCGAACTCCAGCGAGCCCAGCTCGCGGTAGGGCTCGGGGATAGGCGCCCAGATGTACATGCTGGCCTTGGGGCAGTCGACCTGCCAGCCGGCTTCGATGAGACCCTTGTAGAGCACGTCGCGGCGGCGCTGGTAGCTGGCGCAAATGTCCAGCACGCATTGCTGGTCGCCCTCCAGCGCGGCAATGGCCGCGACCTGCAGCGGCGTGAAGGTGCCGTAGTCGTGATAGCTCTTGATGCGGGCGAGTGCTGCGACGAGGTCGGGGTTGCCGACCATGAAGCCGACGCGCCAGCCGGCCATGTTGTAGCTCTTGGACAGCGTGAAGAACTCGACCGCCACGTCCTTGGCGCCGGGCACCTGCATGATGGACGGCGCGACATAGCCGTCGTAGACGATGTCGGCATAGGCCAGGTCGTGCACGACGAGGATGTCGTGCTTCTTGGCCAGCGCCACGACGCGCTCGAAGAAGCCCAGGTCCACGCACTGCGCCGTCGGATTCGACGGGAAGCCGAAGACCATCATCTTGGGCTTGGGGTAGCTGCCGCGGATGGTCTTCTCCAGCTCGGCGAAGAAATCCACCTCGCTGCTGACCGGAATCGCGCGGATGTCGGCGCCGGCAATGACCGCGCCGTAGATGTGGATGGGGTAGCTGGGATCGGGTACCAGCACGGTGTCGCCACGGTCCAGCGTCGCCAGCATCAGATGCGCCAGGCCCTCCTTGGAGCCGATGGTGACGATGGCCTCGTTGTCGGGGTTGATGTCGACGCCATAGCGGCGCTGGTACCAGTGCGAGATGGCGCGGCGCAGGCGCGGGATGCCCTTGCTGGCCGAGTAGCCGTGGGTGTCGGGCCGTTGCGAGACCTCGTTGAGCTTGGCGACGATGTGGGCCGGCGTGGCCCCGTCGGGGTTGCCCATGCTCATGTCGATGATGTCCTCGCCACGCCGGCGGGCCGCGAGCTTGAGCTCGGCCGTGATGTTGAAGACGTAGGGCGGGAGGCGGTCGATGCGCGCGAAACGGCGCTTGCCGCCGGAGGCGGAAGAGGAAGAAGAAGTCATTGCAGTGTCACGTGAGCGCCCGGAACCGTCCGAGCGACGTGGGCGGCTCGGCGCCGCACCGCGGTCGACTCTAGCGCACTAAGCTCGCGATATGAGCGAAGCCGAGCCCCTCAAGTTGAAGGTCGACGACGACACCACCGTGTCCGCGCTTTGGCTGCAACCGCCACAGCCGCAGGCGGTCTATGTGTTCGCCCACGGCGCGGGGGCCGGCATGCACCACAGCTTCATGGCGGAGGTGTCGCAGGCCTTGTTCGACCACTCGGTGGCGACGCTGCGCTATCAGTTTCCCTATATGGAGCGAGGCTCCAAGCGGCCCGACGCCCCCGCCGTCGCGCATCCGGCCGTGCGCGCCGCGGKCGCCGCGGCACGCAAGCGCCTGCCCGACACGCCGCTGTTCGCGGGTGGCAAGTCCTTCGGTGGCCGCATGACGTCTCAGGCCCAGGCCACCGAGCCCATGCCCGGCGTGTGCGGGCTGGCCTTCGTCGGCTTTCCGCTGCATCCGGCCGGCAAGCCGGGCACCGAGAGGGCGGCGCACTTGGCGCAGGTGCAGCGGCCGATGCTGTTTCTGCAGGGCACGCGCGACGAGCTGGCGGAGCTGGCCTTGCTGCGGGGCGTTGTCCAGCAGCTGGGCGAGCCGGCCACGTTGCATCTCGAGGACGATGCCGACCATGCCTTCCATGTGAGGGCGCGCAGCGGGCGCAACGACGCGCAGGTGGTGCAGGCCTTGGCGCAGACGATGGCGGTGTGGTTCCTAGCGCAAGCCCGCGCACGCGCGGCGGGGTGACTTCCTAGAATCGGGCGATGAACACCACCGCCGCCCCCATCGTCTGCATCGGCGGCCTCAACATCGACCGCAAGCTCAAGCTGCTGGCGAGCTCCTGGGGAGGATCGTCCAACCCCTGCGAATCGCATGAGACGCCAGGCGGCGTCGTGCGCAACGTGGCCGAGAACCTGGCGCGCCTGGGCCTGCCCGTGGCCCTGGTCGCGACCGTGGGCGACGACGCTGGCGGCCGCATGCTGCTGGAGCAGGCCGCCGCCGTCGGCATGGACACCCGCGCCGTCATCCGGCTGCGGCGGCACGCCAGCGACAGCTACACGGCCGTGCTGGCGCCCGACGGCAGCCTGGAGCTGGGCCTGGCGGCCATGCCCCTGGTCGAAAGCCTCAACCCCTGGGCGCTGGAGGCCAGCAAGGCGCTGCGGGCCGGCGCGGCGCTGGTCATCGCCGACGGCAACCTGCCGACCGACGCCTGGCCGCTGCTGCTCGGCGAAGCCCGGGCCAATGGCATCCCCCTCGTTTGCGTCGCCGTGTCCGAGGCCAAGATGGGGCGCCTGCCCGAGTCGCTGGCCGGCCTGCACCTGCTGATCCTGAACGTGGGCGAGCTCACGACCGTGGCCGCAGATCCGCTGGAGGCCTTCGCGGCCCTGCATGCGCGCGGCGTCGCCCGCGTGCTCGTGTCCAAGGGCGCGGAAGGCCTGCTGCTCAGCGAGCCCGACCACGCACCGCGGCATTGGCCGGCGCCCGACGTGCATGTCGTCGACGTGACCGGTGCCGGCGACGCGCTGTCGGCCGGCGTCTGCGCGGCCCTGCTGCGCGACTGCGACGACTTCGACGCCGCCGCCCGCCTGGGCCTGGACCTGGCCGCGCTGACGCTGCAGACCACGGACAGCGTCCACCCCGAACTGACCCCCCGTTTCCTGGAAGAACGATAGAAGAAGATGAACGAACTGATCCAGCTCTCGCCCGAAGTCGCCGCCGCCAAAGCGGAGGGCCGGCCCGTCGTGGCCCTCGAATCGACCATCATTGCCCATGGCATGCCCTGGCCGCAGAACCTGGAGACGGCGCGCGAGGTCGAGGACGTCATCCGTGCCGAGGGCGCCGTGCCGGCCACCATCGCCGTCATCGGCGGGCGCATCCGTGTCGGCCTGACGGATGACGAGCTGAAGCAGCTCGCCCAGGCGCCGGATGCAATGAAGCTCAGTCGCCGTGACCTGCCCTTCGCCATCGCCACCGGGCGCCTGGGCGCCACGACGGTGGCCGCCACGATGATCTGTGCCCACCTGGCCGGCATCGAGGTCTTCGTGACGGGCGGCATCGGCGGTGTGCACCGCGGCGGGCACGAGAGCTTCGACATCTCGGCCGACCTGCAGGAGCTGGCGCGCACGCCGGTGGCCGTCGTCTGCGCCGGTGCCAAGTCCATCCTCGACCTCGGCCTGACGCTGGAATACCTGGAGACCCATGGCGTGCCGGTGCTGTCCGTCGGCCAGGACAACTTCGCCGCTTTCTTCACGCCCGACAGCGGCCTCAAGGCTGACTTCCGCATGGATGACGCCGACACCCAGGCCCGTTTCATCCGCGCCAAGTGGGCGTTGGGGCTGTCCGGCGGTGTCGTTGTCAGCAATCCCGTGCCGGCAGCCCAGGCCATGCCGCGTGAGGAGATCGACGCCATCACGGCCCAGGCCCTGACCGAGGCCGATGCGCAAGGCATCGCCGGCAAGGCCATCACGCCCTTCCTGCTCGCCCGCATCAAGGCACTGACGGGCGGCCGCAGCCTGGCCACCAACATCGCTCTGGTGAAGCACAACGCCGTTGTCGGGGCGCGGCTGGCGGGCGCGTTGCAGAACTGAAGACGAAAAACGCGCAAGCGGGGCCGGGCCAGCAATCTGCGAGCAAAACGGCCCAGGTAAGCTGACTCGTTTTTGCCGTCAATCCCCATTACTTTTGGCAGCCTCATGCGCTCGACTTCTTCCTTGATCCTCTGCAGCCTGGCCATCGCGGCTGGCCTGGGCGGCTGTGGCCGCAAGGCCGATGCCGATGGCGCAGCCGCGGCGGGCGCCTCCGCTCCCGCCGGCGCCCTGCCGCCGCAGAACGTCAGCGTCATGCCCGTGAAGCAGGCCGATGTGCCCATCACCGTGGAAGCCAGCGGCACGGTCACCGCCTTGCAGAGCGTGGATCTGCGTGCGCAGACGAACAGCATCGTGTCCCAGGTGCTGGTCAAGGACGGCCAGAACGTCAAAAAGGGCGAGCTGCTGTTCCGCTTCGACGACCGCGCCGACCGCGCCGCACTGGAAAAGGCGCGCGCCCAGGTCGCCCGCGACCGCGCCAGCCTGAGCGATCTGGAGCGCCAGCTGAATCGCGCCAAGGAGCTGAAGGCGCAGAACTTCATCGCCCAGAACGCCGTCGACACGGCCCAGGCCAACTTCGATGCCGGCCAGGCCCTGATCCGCAGCGACGAGGCCGCCGTGCAGGCCGCCCAGGTCACCACGGGCTACAACGAGTTGCGCGCGCCCATCAGTGGCCGCGTGGGCATCGTCAGCGTCTTCCCCGGCAGCCTCGTGCAGGCCAATGCCTCGGGCCTGCCCCTGGTCAACATCGCGCAACTCGATCCCATCGGCATCGCCTTCACGGTGCCCGAAACCCAGCTGGCCTCGCTGCTGACTGCCGTGCGGGCCGGTGAGCTGGATGTCGAGGCCCTGCCGCCCCCGGGTTCGCCGCGCGGCGCTGCCTCCATCAAAGGCCGCGTCTCGGCGGTGGATAACCTCGTCGACTCGGCCACCGGCACCATCAAGGTCAAGGCCGAGTTCGCCAACAAGGCCCAGTCGCTGTGGCCCGGCCAGTACCTGCGCGTGCGCGTCACGCTGCGCACCCTCAAGGGCGTGACGGTGGTGCCGCAGGCTGCCATCATCATGCGCGGCAACGAGCGCTCGGTCTACGTCGTGGCCGCTGACAACACGGCCAAGCTGGTGAGCGTGCAGGTGCGCCAGGCCATGGGCGAGCAGGCCGTCGTCGAAGGCCTGGATGCCACGGCCCAGGTCGTCATGGACGGCAAGCAGAACCTGCGTCCCGGCACGCCGCTGCGCATCACGATGCCTGCTGCGGGCGCATCGGCGTCGGCACCGGCTTCGGGCGCCAGCAAATGAGGCTCACCGAGGTCTTCATCCGGCGGCCGGTCATGACCGTGCTGCTGAACCTGTCCCTGGTCATCGCCGGCCTGGCGGCCTGGAGCAAGATCCCGGTCGCGGCGCTGCCGTCCTACAACACGCCCATCATCAATGTGGGCGCTTCGCTGCCGGGCGCGTCGCCCGAGACCATGGCTTCGTCCGTGGCCCTGCCGCTGGAGAAGCAGTTCTCCACGATTGCCGGCCTGCAGACCATCTCGTCGACCAACACGCTGGGCAACACGTCCCTCACGCTGGAGTTCGACCCCTCGCGCAATATCGACGACGCCGCCGTCGACGTGCAGGCGGCGCTGTTCCGCTCGCTGCGCGCGCTGCCGGCGGAGATGACCTCGCCGCCCAACTACCGCAAGGTCAACCCGGCCGACGCGCCGGTGCTGCTGGTGGCGCTGACCTCGCCGTCCATCGACCTGACCGAGCTGAACGACTACGCCGAGAACCTGCTGTCGCCGGGCCTGTCCACCATCGACGGCGTGGCCCAGGTGTCCATCTTTGGCCAGAAGCGCTATGCCGTGCGCATCAAGGTGCGCAACGACCTGCTGAACCAGCGCAACATCACGCTGGAAGAGCTGCAGACGGCGGTGCGCACCGCCAATGCCAACACGCCCGTCGGCGTGCTGGACGGCTCGCGCCAGACGCTCACCATCCAGGCCAACCGCCAGCTGCGCAATGCCGCCGAGTTCGGCCGCATCGTCGTCGCCTCGCGCAATGGCGCGCCGGTGCTGCTGCGCGACGTGGCCGAGGTGCAGGACAGCGTCGAGACGAGCAAGACCTACTCCACCTACCAGGGTGAACGCTCCATCGTGCTGGCCATCCAGCGCCAGCCCGACGCCAACACCGTGCAGGTGGTGGACAAGGTCAAGGCCCTGCTGCCGCGCTTCGCGGCGCAGATGCCGGCCTCGGTGCAGATGAGCACGCTGAACGACCGCTCGGTGTCCATCCGCGAATCGCTGCACGACGTCTATGTGACGCTGGCCCTGACCGTGGGCCTGGTGGTGCTGGTCATCTTCATCTTCCTGCGCCGCGCCGTGGCCACGCTGATCCCGACGGCCTCGCTGCCGATCTCGCTGATCGGCGCGCTCACGCTGTTGTTCGCGCTGGGCTATTCGCTGGACAACATCTCGCTGCTGGGCATCACGCTGGCCGTGGGCCTGGTGGTGGACGACGCCATCGTCATGCTGGAGAACATCGTCCGCCACGTCGAGGACGGCATGAAGCCCTTCGACGCGGCCGTGCGCGGCGCGCGCGAGATGGCCTTCACCATCCTGTCCATCTCGGTGTCGCTGGTGGCGGTGCTGATCCCCATCTTCTTCATGCCGGGCGTCATCGGCCTGCTCTTCCACGAGTTCGCCGTCGTCGTCGGCCTGGCCATCATGGTGTCGGCCGTCGTGTCGCTGACGCTGGTGCCCATGCTGTGCAGCCGCCTGCTCAAGCCCGACGCGCATCACGAGGACGGCCCCATGGGGCGTCTCTTCGAGCGCGGCTTCACCGCCACGCTGAACTTCTACACCCGCACGCTGGACCTGGCGCTGCGTCATCGTCCCTGGGTGCTGGGCGTGGCGCTCTTGAGTTTCGTCGCGACGATCTGGTTCTACACGACCATCCCCAAGGGTTTCTTCCCCGAGGAAGACATCGGCCAGATCCAGGCCAGCACCGAGTCCGCCGAGGACACGTCGTTTGCCGCGATGACGCTGCTGCAGGACCGCGTGGCCGCCATCGTGCGCAGCGATCCGAATATCGCCGCCGTCAGTTCCGCCGTCGGCGGCGGGCCTTCGGGCAGCGCGAGCAACACCGGTCGCATGTTCATCAACCTGAAGGCCCGTGGCAGCCGCGAGCCCATGCCCAAGGTGCTGGAAGGCCTGCGCAAGAAGCTGCGCGCCGTGCCGGGCATCGCCGTCTACCTGCGCCCGGTGCAGAACCTGCAGCTCGGCGGCCGCCAGAGCAAGAGCCGCTACCAGTACACGCTGCAGTCGGTGTCGGCCGGCGAGCTCAACACCTGGGCCCTCAAGCTGCAGGAGAGGCTGCGCAGCGACGAGCGCTTCCGCGACATCACCAGCGACTCGCAATTGCGCGGCCTGCAGGCCAGCCTCATCATCGACCGCGAGCGCGCCGCCATCCTGGGCGTGCAGATGCAGGACCTGCGCAATGCGCTGTACGGCGCCTTTGGTGAGCGCCAGGTGTCCAGCATCTATGCCGAGAGCAACACTTACCAGGTCATCATGGAAGCGGGCGAGGAGGATCGCAGCAGCGAGGCCGCCTTCGACAAGATCTATCTGCGCGGCAAGAGCGGCGCCCAGGTGCCGCTGACGGCCTTCGCCACCGTGCAACGCACGCTGGGGCCGACGGCCGTCAACCACCAGGGCCAGTTGCAGGCCATCACCATCAGCTTCAACCTCGCGCCCAATGTGCCGCTGGGCGACGCGACCAAGCAGATCGAGGCCTTCACCGAAGAGATCAAGCTGCCGCCCAGCGTCATCACGAGCTACGGCGGCGATGCGGCGGTGTTCAAGGATTCCCAGGGCGGCCAGCTGCTGCTGATCGGCCTGGCCGTGGCGGTCATCTACGTGCTGCTGGGCGTGCTCTACGAGAGCTATATCCACCCCATCACCATCCTGGCCGGCCTGCCGTCGGCGGCGGTCGGTGCGCTGCTGACGCTGCAGCTCTTCGGCATGGAGCTGACCATCATCGCGACCATCGGCATCGTCATGCTGATCGGCATCGTGAAGAAGAACGCCATCATGATGATCGACTTCGCGCTGGACGTGCAGCGCAGCCAGGGGCTGCCGCCCGCCGAGGCGATCCGCCAAGCCTGCATCCTGCGCTTCCGGCCCATCATGATGACGACGCTGGCCGCGTTGATGGGCGCCTTGCCCATCGCCCTGGGCCTGGGCGCCGGCGCCGAACTGCGCCAGCCACTGGGCCTGGCCGTGGTGGGGGGGCTGATCCTGTCGCAGGCGGTGACGCTCTACATCACGCCGGTCATCTTCCTGGCGCTGGACCGCTTCAGCGGCAAGGGGCCGGATGTGCGCGAAGTGGCCGACTTCGAGAGCAAGACGGCTTGATCAGTAGCGCTTCACTTGGCGATGTGCTCGACGAGCACGCCGTCGCATGACTGGCTCAGCGAGCCGACCGGGACGTTTGACGAGTGGGTGACGGCCAGGCGATTTGCGCCAAGCCACTCGACAGACACGGTGTTGCGCTCCAGCGGCGCCTGAAAGACCAGGCCGCTCGCCTTGTTGTCGGGCTGCACGCTGCGGATGTGCACTTCGATGGCTGGAGTCTCTCCGCCCAGGTGCGGCCCGTAGATGTGTTGCTCGACCGTGGCCTCGCGAAGCCCGTCGGGCGAGCGTGCCCGGCTCAAGACTTCGACCTCCGTGGCGCGGCCGCAGGAGACCAGCAGGGCGGCCAGCGCAACGAGCGACAGCCTGCGGGCTGACATGGCCTCAGCCCAGCCTGAGGCGGCCTTCGCGGCTCTCGGTGAGCAGCCGCTGGGCCGCGCGCTCGATCATGCCGATGACGGCATCGAAGCCCGCGACCGGGCCGAAGTAGGGGTCGGGAATGTCTTCACCGGCCATCTCCGGCACGAAGTCGGTCAGCAGCAGGATGCGGGCGTGGTGCTCGGGCGCTGCCTTCTTGCGCAGGGCCTCCACGTGCTCTACCTCCATGGCCAGCACCAGGTCGTACTGGCCCAGCTGCTCGGGCTCGACGCGGCGTGAGCGCCATTTGCGCTCGAGGCTGTATTTGTGCCGCTCCAGCGCCGCAGCGGCGCGCGCATCCACCGGGCCGCCGCGCGGGTCGGCATGCACGCCGGCAGAGGCGATGGTCTTGAACACATCGCCGAGGCGGGCCCTGAAGATAGCCTCGGCCATCGGCGAGCGGCAGATGTTGGCGGTGCAGACGAGCAGAACGGCAGCCATGGTCAGACCTTCGTCAATTCGGTCCGCATCGCGTCGATGACGGCCTGGTAATCGGGCTTGCCGAAGATGGCCGAGCCGGCCACGAAGGTGTCGGCGCCCGCCGCGGCGATCTCACGGATGTTGTCGACCTTGACGCCACCGTCGATCTCCAGGCGGATGTCGCGGCCACTGGCTTGGATGATCTCGCGCGCCTTCTTCAGTTTTTGAAGCGCCGACGGGATGAAGCTCTGGCCGCCGAAGCCGGGGTTGACGCTCATCAGCAGGATCACGTCGACCTTGTCGATGACCCACTCCAGCACGTCCAGCGGCGTGCCGGGGTTGAACACCAGGCCGGCCTGCTTGCCCTCGGCCTTGATGAGCTGCAGCGTGCGGTCCACATGGGCGCTGGCCTCGGGGTGGAAGGTCACCACGTCGGCGCCGGCGCGGCAGAAGGCCTGGGCCAGGCTGTCGACCGGCTGCACCATCAGGTGCACGTCGATGAGGGCCGGCGTGCCGTCGGGCTTGACTGCATGCTTGCGCAGCGCCTCGCAGACCATCGGCCCGAAGGTCAGGTTGGGCACGTAATGGTTGTCCATCACGTCGAAGTGGATCCAGTCGGCGCCGGCGGCCAGCACGTTCTTCACTTCATCGCCCAGGCGGGCGAAGTCGGCGGACAGCAGGCTGGGGGCGATGCGGTATTGAGGTGCGGCGGGCATAGCCGCGGATTCTAGGTTCCAGGCCTCTTGAAGCTGTCCCGCGCCTGCTGCGCTTCCTTCCAGTGGTGGCAGCCGGGCTGGTGGTCGTTGATCAGTCCCATGGCCTGGATCAGCGCATGCATCGTGGTCGGGCCGACGAACTTCCAGCCGCGCTTCTTCAAATCCTTGGACAGGGCCTCCGAGGGCACCGACGTGGCAAGGTTGTGGGCCACCGAGTTCTTGGGCGGCTCGAAGCGCCACAGATAGGCGGCCAGCGAGCCTTCGGCGGCCACGAGTTCCACGCAGCGCCCGGCGTTGTGGATGGCCGCCTCGATCTTGCCGCGGTGGCGCACGATGCCGGCGTCGGCCAGCAGGCGGTTCACATCCTTCTCGCCGAACTTCGCGACCTGGTTGTAGTCGAAGCCGGCAAACGCGGCGCGAAACGCCTCGCGCTTGTTCAGGATGGTCCGCCACGACAGGCCGCTCTGGAAGCCTTCGAGGCAGAGTTTCTCGAACAGCCGGAAGTCGTCGGCCACGGGGCGGCCCCATTCCTCGTCGTGATAGCGCAGATAGGACTCATCGCCGGGCGCGGCGGCGCACCAGGCGCAGCGCGGCCGGCCATCGGGAGGGAGGTAGAGGGGGCGAGTCGGCATAGGGAGCTGCTTCTTGCGATGTCCGGAGTGTCCATGCAGGCAGGTACAAGCGTGTCAGCTGTCCATCGGCATTTTGCGGGCCGAGCGCCGGGCCGCTCCCCAGCCGGCCCGCCTATGGCGATGCTTGCGGCTTGATGCCGCAAGCATCGCCGTCCCCACGGGGGACCGACCAGGCACGCCTGCGTTCAGCAGGGCGGGACTGGGCGAGGGGCTAACGATACTTTTCGGCGAGTTGGCGCAGCGTGCCGTCCTTCTCCAGCTTGCGCAGGGCCTGGGTCAGGCGCTCTTCGTAAGCGGCGGGCAGGTCGGCGCGCAGCGCCAGCCATTGCGGCTCTTCCTGGAAGACGGTGCGGCCGAACTTGACCTTGTCGCCGAGCTTGCTCTCGGTCACATGGTGCTGCAGATTGATGTCCTGGCCATAGATCGCATCGGCGCGGCCCAGCTGCAGCATCTGCAGGGCCTCGCGCTCGGAGCCCACCTCGGCGACCGTCACGTCGGCCGCCAGCAGTCGGCGTGCCAGCGCCGTGCCCCGCATGACCAGCACCGGCTTGCGCCGGCTCCAGGCCGCCAGCTCGGCCAGCGTGTCGGGCGTGCGCGGGTCGTTGGCGCGCTGCAGCACGACATGGCGGATGGTGTACAGCGGCACCGGCGCATAGCGCCATTGCTTCTCACGCTCGGGTGACTTCAGCAGGCAGAAGAAGGCGTCGACGAGGCCATCGGCCAGCAGTCGCTCCACGCGCTTGAGCGGCACCTGCTGGTCCAGGCCCGTGAAATGCAGGCCCGGGTCCTGCCTTTCGACGGCGCGCAGGATCTCCAGGCACAACCCCGGCTTGAGCGGGCTGCCTTCGGGGTCGTACTTGACGGTGGAGCTGGCCTGCTGCACCGTGCGCAACGTCAGCTCCTGGGCCGGCGCCGCCAGGCTCAGCAGCGCACTCAGCAGGCAGAGCCAGCGCAGCACTTAGGATCACACTCCCCGAAGAACATGCGGCAGCATAGCCCCCGAGACCGAGAATCACCTGATGGCGAACCCCCGTTTCAGTTGCAGCGTCACTGTGCAGTCCCTGCCCGAGCAGACTCATCTCGAGCAAGGCCTGTACGCCTTCAGCTACACCATCACCATCGAGAACAGCGGCGACGTGCTGTCCCAGCTCATCGGCCGGCATTGGGAAATCACCGATGCGCGTGGCCAGGTGCAGGTCGTCGATGGCCTGGCCGTCGTCGGCCACCAGCCCGTGCTCGCGCCCGGCCAGAGCTTCCAGTACAGCTCCTGGGCCCAGATCGGCACGGCCCAGGGCACGATGAAGGGGCGCTTCCTGTGCGTCACAGAGGCCTGCGAGGTCTTCCACACCGAGGTCGACGAGTTCCTCCTCGCCGATAGCGCCTCCCTGCATTGAAGTTTTTGAAGCCCCTCGGCCAAGGCGTACCTCGGCCGGTCCCCCGCGGGGACGGCGATGCTTGCCGGATTGACCGGCAAGCACATCGCCCAGGGCGGGCCGGCTAGGGAGCGGCCCGGCGCTCGGCCCGCGAATGCCACGGACAACTGAATTGACCAACCGTACTTGGGATCTCACCGCCCTCCTGAACGCGGCCGACCCGCAGGCCGCGCTCGCCGAGCGCAATCTGTGGCTGGTGCGCCTGCTCGAATGGCTGCGTCATGCGCCGCGTGAAGAGAGCTCATCGGGCACGCCGCTGCCCATCGTGCGCCTCAAGCACCTGCTCAATGTGCTGGAGCGCCATCCCGACCACGCCTGGGCGTTCGCCAATGTCATCGGCGGGGTCTGGAACGATGTCGACGCGGTCGCGCTGTTCGCCGAGGTGGGCTTTGCGCCGCGCATGGCGCTTTGGCACGAGTTCCTCGGCCGCCTGCGCCGCCGCCTGCTGCCGGCCACCACCGACACGCGCGACCTCGCCGCGCTGTTCGAGCTGCTCTTCGGCGACGAGCGCGACGAGGACTGGATCGCCGCCATCGACGACGAACTGCTGGCCCGCCTGAGCCTGCTGTTCGCCGCCACGCCCGACGATGGTTGGCGCATCGAGGCGCGTGCCGCCATCACCGTGCTGGTCAGCAGCGTGCACGCCGCCGGCCTGGCCGGACCGATGCGGGTGCGCATGGACGGGCCGCTGCTGCAGGACAAGCCCTTCCACCAGCTGCCCGCCGCCTGGGAGGCCGTCGAGCGTGCACTGGGCGGGGCGGCGTCGGATGCGGCCGCGCTGTCCACGGCCATGCAATACCTGCACGCGCTGCTGGACCGTTGCCGCGCCGCCGCGCTGACCGTGCCCGAGCATCTGGAGGCCCACGGCGTGTCGGTGGACCTGATGTTCTCCGTCGAGCAGCTCACCGCGCGGCTGGACCGCATCGAGGCGCTGCTGGCCTGCCTGCTGTCCCATGAGCCGCGGCGCGAGCTGCTGCGCCTGGTGGCCGGTCTCGTGCGCGTCGTGCACGAGCGGCGCAGCCTGCGCACGCTGTTCGCGCGCCATTACTCGCTGCTGGCGCGCAAGGTGGCCGAGCGCGGTGCCGAGACGGGCGAGCACTACATCACCCGCAGCCGCGAGGAATACCGCGACATGCTGCGTCGCGCGGCTGGTGGTGGCGCCGTGCTGGCGGGCACCACCTTCCTCAAGTTCGGCATCGCCCTGCTCGGTTTCACGGCCTTCTGGGGCGGTTTCTGGGCCGGTGTGAACTACGCGGCCTGCTTCGTGCTCATCCACCTGCTGCACTGGACGGTGGCGACCAAGCAGCCCGCAATGACGGCGCCGGCCATGGCGGACAAGCTGCTGACCATCGACCGCGACGACGGCGTGCTGGCTTTTGTCGACGAGGTGACCCATCTCGTGCGTTCCCAGGTCGCCGGCATCATCGGCAATCTCACCGTCGTGGCGCCCCTGGTGCTGGCCGTGCAGGGCCTGTGCTGGCTGGCCTTTGGCGCGCCGCTGGTGGGCGTGCAGGACGCCGAATACGTGCTGCACTCGCTGAGCCTGTTCGGCCCCTCGCTGCTGTTCGCCGCTTTCACCGGCACGCTGCTGTTTGCGTCCAGCATGATCGCGGGCTGGGTGGAGAACTGGTTCG
Source organism: Roseateles sp. P1_C1_2 (assembly GCF_056406535.1). NCBI lineage: Bacteria > Pseudomonadati > Pseudomonadota > Betaproteobacteria > Burkholderiales > Sphaerotilaceae > Roseateles > Roseateles sp. P1_C1_2. The sequence continues at coordinate 125,416 of NZ_JBFUAB010000014.1, read as the reverse complement.
TCTTCCACCGCCTGGACAGCGCCATCGCCTGGAACCCGCGCATCGTCGCGACCCTCGGCCAGACGCGCGCTCAGCGCTGGTCACATTGGTGGCGGGCCAATATCTCGGGCTTGACGGCCAATATCAGCCTGGGCCTGATGCTGGGCCTGGCGCCGGCACTGCTCGGCTTCGTCGGCCTGGGCCTGGAGGTGCGCCACGTGACGCTGTCCACCGGTCAGCTTGCCGCGGCCGTGGGTGCGCTGGGTATCGGTGTCATGACGACCTGGGCTTTCTGGTCCTGCGTGCTGTGCATCGCGGGCATCGGCATGCTCAATGTCGGTGTCAGCTTCTTCTGCGCCTTCAAGGTGGCCATGCGCTCGCGCGGCGTGCGCCTGACCGATCGCAAACGCGTCTACGCCGCCATCCGTGCGCGGCTGCGGCGCCAGCCGCTGAGCTTCTTGATAGCGAAGAACTAGTCGTCCTTGCGCTCGCCCTTGTTGCGGCCCGAGAACATGGTCCACCAGATGATGAAGACAAAGATCAGCAGCGCGCCGAGGGCTTCGAGGGCAAGGAGCAGCATGGGGTGGTGGGCGCGTGGTGGGCTGGCCGTCATTCTAGGAAGCCTCGCTGCCTGTTCATCGCCACCGCTGCAGCCGCCCGAGCCGGCGCCGACGGTGCCGGCCACGCCGCGGCCGGCAACACAACGCTGGGTCGCCGTCGACTGGAAGGAACTGCCAGGCTGGGGCGGCGACGACCTGCTTGCCGCCTGGCCGGCGCTGCTGGCCGGCTGCCAGCGCCCGGCGCCCGGCTGGGCCGAGTTCTGTGCCCGCGCCGCGCTGCAGGCACCCGCCGACCCGATGGAGGCCACGCTCTTCCTGATGAAACATCTGCGCCCCTGGCGGCTGCAGGCCGACGGCGGCGAGGCCACGGGCCTGCTGACCGGCTACTTCGAGCCCCAGCTCAGCGCCAGCCGCACGCGCCAGGGCGCCTTCCAGTGGCCGCTGCATGCCCTGCCGGGCGACGCCGCGCTGCGCCGCACGCCGCGCCGGGACATCGAGGCCAATCCGCGCTTCGCTGCGCTGGAAATGGCCTACCTGGACGACCCCTTCGGCCTGCTGCAACTGCAGATCCAGGGCTCGGGCCGTCTCGTCGTGCGCGACGCGGCAGGCGCCGAGCGCATCAGCCGCGTCGCCTACGCCGGCCACAACGACCAGCCCTTCCAGTCCGTCGCACGGGCAATGCTGGACCGCGGTGAGGTCGGCGACGCGACGCCACGCACGCTGAGTGACTGGGCGCGCCGCAACCCCGCCAAGGTGCGCGAGGCCCTGGCCGTCAATCCGCGCGTCGTCTACTTCCGCGAGGAGGCCCTGCCCGACCCGGGCCGTGGCCCGCGCGGCGCCCAGGGTGTGCCGTTGACGCCGGGGCGCTCCGTCGCCATCGACCGCAGCTTTGTCTCGTTGGGCACGCCGCTGTGGCTGGACAGCACCGAGCCGCTCAGCACGACACCCATGCGCCGCCTCGTGCTGGCCCAGGACACCGGCAGCGCCATCACCGGCGCCGTGCGCGCCGACCTGTTCTGGGGCTGGGGCGACGAGGCCGCGCTGCAGGCCAGCCGCACCAAGCAGGCGCTGCGGCTGTGGGCGCTATGGCCCGACGGAGCTACTCCGAAACCTTGACGCCCTTCCAGAAGGCGTAGCGGCCCTTGATCTCGGTCGCGGCGGGCAAGGGGTCGGCGTAGTACCAGACCGCATCCGGATTCATCTCGCCGTTGATGAACAGGCTGAGGTATTGCGCCTGGCCCTTCCAGGGGCAGCCGCTGCGGTGGTTGGAGAAGGTCGTGTATTCCTTCTTCAGCGAATCGGCCGGGAAGTAATGGTTGCCTTCGACGACGACCGTGTCATCGCTCTCGGCGATGGTCACGCCGTTCCAAACTGCCTTCATGTGCGGTCTCCGTGAGAATGGGTTGGATGCGACGCTATCACTCCCACCTCGGCCGCGACATCGTCATCACCGGCGGCAGCGCCCGGGATCTCGACCCGGGACAGTTCGGCGTGCTTGCCATCGACGGCGGCGCGGGCGGCTGGTCGGTCGTGCACAAGGGGCCGGATGGCGGCGTGGACGAACTCAACAACGAGATGCACTTCGAGACGTGGGAGGAGGCGCTGGCGTTTGTGAAGGAGTTGATCGGGATGATGACCGCACCATGAACTCTCCCGCTGCCCCGCTCACCCTCTATGGGGCTGCTGCCTCGGGGTCCGTGGCTGTCGAAGCCGCGCTGACGCTGCTGGGCCTGCCTTACCAACTGATCGAAGGCGCCACCTGGGCCGAGGCCGCCGCGCGTGATCGCGTTGCGCCGACGAATCCGATGCGCCAGATCCCGACGCTGGTGCTGGAGGGCGGCGAAGTCATGACGGAGAGCGCGGCCATCCTGATCTATCTGGCCGACCTGCATCCCGAGGCGCGGCTGGCGCCTGCGGCGGACGACCCGCGGCGGCGGCAGTTCCTGCGCTGGATGCTCTATGTGTCGTCGGCGATCTATTCGCTGCACTGGATCAAGCCGGACGTGAAGCGCATTGGCGCGCCCGACAGCGCTCGCGACGCCGTGGTCGATGCCGTGCATGAACGCATTGCCTTCTGCTGGGCCAATATGGATCGCCAGCTGACTCCGGGGCGCTGGCTGCTGGGTGAAGAGCTGACCGTGCTGGACCTCTACGTCGCCGTCATCTCGCGCTTCGGACCGTGGCGGGAGCGGTTCTACGCGGCGGCGCCGCGCATGGCGCAGGTCATCCGCCGTGTCGATGAAGAGCCTCGGTTGGCGACGCTGTGGCGCGAGCGATTTCCTGACGATTGACTCCGACGCCGTCTTGCCATGCCGCTCAAGCGTGGCGCGGTGCACAAGTCTCGGCTGGCATACTGGTTGCGTGAACAACCTTCCTAACCCGCTGCCGCTATGAACTGCCCCAAGTGCCAAGCATCCATGGTCTCCGTCAGCACCGAAGCGGGGGCGGTCGATCAGTGCAGCGCTTGCGGCGGGCTCTGGTTCGATCGGCTCGAAGACAAGAAACAGTTGGACTTCGCCGAGCAGATTGACACCGGAGACGCCGAACGCGGGGCCAGGTTCAACACGGTGGATCGCATCTCCTGCCCCGTGTGCGCCAACACGCCGCTGACACGGATGGTGGACAACGATCAGCCGCATATCTGGTTCGAAGCCTGCCCGTCGTGCAATGGGCGATTCTTCGATGCTGGCGAGTACAAGGACCTTGCCGATCGATCGCTTTCTGACTTCGTCAAAAGCTTCAGGGCAAAGGCGCGCGGCGCCTAGACCTGCCCACCCGCCTTCGCCCCCTTGCCCTGCAGCACCGGCGCGTCCGGCATGCCCAGCAGATCGGCCGCCAGCGCCTCGGCCACCTCGATGCCGTCAACGCCCGCGCTCATGATGCCGCCCGCATACCCTGCCCCCTCGCCGGCCGGGAACAGGCCGCGCACATTGACGCTCTGGTAGTCCCGTCCACGGTTGATGCGCAGCGGCGATGAGGTGCGCGTCTCCACGCCCGTCAGCACCGCATCCGGCCGGTCGAAGCCGCGGATCTGGCGCGCAAACGCAGGCAAGGCTTCGCGGATGGCTTCCAGCGCATACGACGGCAGCGAGCCGCGGCCCTTCTGCTGCAAATCGGTCAGCGTGACGCCCGGCTTGTAGCTCGGTGCCACGTCGCCGAACTCCTTGCTGACCTGGCGCTTGACGAAGTCGCCCACCAGCGAGCCCGGTGCCAGGTAGCCGCCGCCGCCCAGCTCATAGGCGCGGCTTTCCCAGATGCGCTGGAAGGCCATGCCGTCCAGCGGGTTCACGGGGCTGCCGTCGCGCTTGCCGTCCTGACGGTAGTCCTCGGGCGTCAGGCCGACGACGATGCCGGCGTTGGCGTTGCGCTCGTTGCGCGAGTACTGGCTCATGCCGTTGGTGACGACGCGGTTCTCCTCGCTCGTCGCCGCGACCACCGTGCCGCCGGGGCACATGCAGAAGCTGTAGACCGAGCGGCCGTTCTTGGCGTGGTGGACGAGCTTGTAGTCGGCAGCGCCCAGGATCTCGTTGCCGGCATGGACGCCGAAGCGGGCCGCGTCGACCAGGCTCTGCGGGTGTTCGATGCGGTAGCCGATGGAGAAGGGCTTGGCTTCCATCTGCACGCCGCGGGCATGCAGCATCTGGAAGGTGTCGCGGGCGCTGTGGCCCAGCGCGACGACGACGTGGGTCGTGCTGATCTGCTCGCCCGACTCCAACGTCACGCCGCGCACGGCGCCGTCTTCGATGAGCAGATCGGTCATCTTCTGCTGGAAGCGGATCTCGCCGCCCAGCGCCTCGATGTCGGCCCGCATCTTGATGATCATGCTGACCAGGCGGAAGGTGCCGATATGGGGCTTGCTGACGAAGAGGATCTCGTCCGGCGCGCCGGCCTTGACGAACTCGGTCAGCACTTTGCGGGTCAGATGGCGCGGGTCGGAGATCTGGCTGTAGAGCTTGCCGTCCGAGAAGGTGCCGGCGCCGCCTTCGCCGAACTGCACATTGCTCTCGGGGTGCAGCTTCTGCTCGCGCCACAGGCCCCAGGTGTCTTGCGTGCGCTCGCGCACGGCCTTGCCGCGTTCCAGCACGATGGGGCGCAGGCCCATCTGCGCCAGGATCAGCGCGGCGAACAGGCCGCAGGGCCCGAAGCCGACGACGATGGGCCGCGGGCCGGTGTGCTCACCGACCTGGGCCAGGAAGTGATAGCCGGTGTCGGGCGACGGGCGGACCTGGTGGTCGCCGGCGAAGCGGGCCAGCACGGCGGCTTCGTCGACACCTTCGGCCAGCGTGCAGTCCAGCGTGTAGACGAGCTGGATGTCGCTGCGCTTGCGGGCGTCATAGCCGCGGCGGGCGATGTGGATGCCTGCCAACTCGGCGTCGGCCAGCTTCAGGCGGGCCAGCGCCGCGGGGCGCAACGCCTCTTCGGCGTGGTTCAACGGCAGGCGGAGTTCGTTGATGCGGATCATGGTGGTCAGTAGTTATCCGACGACAAAAACAAACAGGCCCCGCGGGGCCTGTGTGCATGGAACCGTCAGGCGGTCAGCCTGCGACTCAACCCGAATGGGGGCGCTTGCCCGGGTTCTTCTTGGAGCGGGTGTGGGAACCGCGCTCCAGGCTGCACAGCTGGCCCTTGCCGGCCGTGAAGGTCACGCCCTTGGGGGCGGCGGGACGGGGGGTGGCGCGGCGATCCGCTTCGGTGACGATCTTGTTGCCCATGAATGGCTCTCCAGTGAAACAAAAAGCCCGCAGGGCAGGCAAGTCGCAAAAAGCGACGAAAGGCAGGGATTTTAGCCTGTACGGCCCAACCAGGTCTCGAAGTCGGGCAGATCCATCGGTTTGGCCAGCAGATAACCCTGGATCAGGTCGCAGCCGCAGGCCGTGATGCAGGCCAGTTCGGCGGCGTTCTCCACGCCCTCGGCCGTCACGGTCAGGCCCAGGCCCTGGCCGACGCCGACGATGGATTTCAGCAGGGCCTGGCGGCGCGGGTCGCCGTCGACGTCCTGCACGAAGCTGCGGTCGATCTTGAGCTCATCCACCGGCAGGTGCTGCAGATAGGCCAGCGACGACTGCCCGGTGCCGAAGTCGTCGATGGCCAGGCTGACGCCCCAGGCCTTCAGCGCGTTCAGCACGGCGATGGGGTCGGTGCCGCTGGACATCAGGCCGGTTTCGGTCACTTCCAGCTGCAGTTGCCCGGGGTCGACGCGGTATTCGGCCAGCAGGGCGGCGAGGCGGGCCGGCAGCGTCTGGTCCTGGATGTCCAGCGTCGAGATGTTGACGGCGATGCTCATGGGTTTGCGGCCCTCGGCCTCCCATGCGGCCAGCGTGCGCACGGCACGGGCCAGCATCCAGTCGGTGATCTGGCGGATGCGGCCGCTGCGCTCGGCGAAGGGCACGAAGTCGCCGGGCGGCAGCCAGCCGCGCTGCGGGTGCTGCCAGCGCACCAGGGCCTCGGCGCCGGTAATGCGGCCAGTCTTCAGGCAGCGCTTGGGCTGCAGGAACTGGCGCAGCTGGTCCTGCTGGATGGCGGTGGCCAGGTCGGACAGCAGGCTCAGGTGCAGGGCGCGCGCGGCCTCGGCGCTGGGGTTGAAGACGGCCACGTCCTGGCGCAGCCGCTTGGCCTCGAACATGGCCTGCTCGGCGCGGCGCAGCAGGGCCTCGGTGTCGGCGGCATGTTCGGGCCAGTGGGCCACACCGAGGGACACGGACAGGTCCAGGGACTGGCCCTGCCAGCTGAGCTTGTGCTCGACCTCCTCGCGCAACTGGGCCGCGAGCGCGGTGCCGTGGTCCAGGCGCGCCACCGGAGCGAGGGCGGCGAAGGTGCCGCCGGCCAGGCGGCCATAGGCGGCCACGCCCTCGAACAGGCCTTCCAGCTTGGCCGCCGCGCCGCGCAGCAGCGCGTCACCGGCGTCGAAGCCCAGCACGCTGTTGACGGCCTTGAGGCGGTCCACGTCGATGCAGATCAGCACGGCCTGCTGCTCGCGCTCGGGCAGTTTGGCCAGCAGGCGGTCGCCGTCGGCGATGAAACGGGCGCGCTGCGGCAGGCCAGTCAGCAGGTCGATGTCGGCCAGGCGGCGCAACTCGGCCTCGCGCTCGCCGACGGCCTCGGCCATGGTGTTCATCGCGGCGGCCATGTGGCCGAGCTCGTCGGCCGAGTCGATCTCGATGCGGTGGCCGTACTGGCCCTGGGCGATCAGCTCGGCGCCGTCTTCGGCACGCTTGAGCGGGTTGACGATGGACCGCGTGACGCCGACGGCCAGCAAGGCGCCGGCGATCAGCGCGCCTATGCACAGGGCCAGCACGCGCGTGCGGTCGACGTCGATCTGGTCGCGCAGTTCGCGCGCCTGGGCGGTGCCGGCGCGCTCCTCGCTGGCCGCGAGTTGGTGGATGGCGCTGACGAAGAGGGACAGGGCGGATTCGGTGTCGCTGCCCAGCAGGGCCCGGGCGGCCTGGAAGTCGTCGCGCTCGATGAGGCTGCGCACGTCGACGTAGCTGGCGCGGTAGTCCGCCAGCCGCAGGCGCACCTCGGCCAGGCGCTCGCTGCGCGGCCCCGGCGGCAGCACCATGGCCAGGCGCTGCATCGCGTCGTCGAGCCGGTTGTTGGCGGAGGCGATCTCGGGATAGGCGCCCACGCGCAACTCGGCGTCGGGGCTCATCAGCACCAGCAGCTTGCGCGCGACGGCCTCGGCATTGCGGTTGATCTCGTTGACCGAGTCGCGGATGACGGCCTGGTCATCGACGATGCGGTTGAGCGCCTCCGACAGCCCCGTGAGCCGGTGCACCGACAGGGCCGCGAGGCCCATCAGCAGCAGCAGCAGCAGGCCGAAGGCCAGGCCCAGCCGGGTGCGGATGCGCAGCCGCCGCGACAGCCGGCTCAGGGGCCTGGTGGGGCTGCTCATGGGGTCGCCGGCACCTCGGGCGTCATGACTCGCTCCAGCGCGTCAGCAGCAGCCGTGCCGTGGCCACATTGGTAGCGCAGGGCACGTCGTGCACATCGCAGGCGCGCACCAGGGCATTGATGTCGGGTTCGTGCGGCTGGGGCGTCATCGGGTCGCGCAGGAAGATGACGCCGTCCAGCTCGCCCACGGCCAGCCGCGCGCCGATCTGCAGATCGCCCCCCATCGGGCCGCTAAGCACGCGTTCGATGGTCAGGCCATGGGCAGCGTTCAATCGCGTGCCCGTCGTGCCGGTCGCCATCAACTGGCAGCGGCGCAGCAGCGGCAGGAAGTCGGCGGTCAGGGAGATCATGGCGTCCTTCTTGCCGTCGTGGGCGATCAAGGCGAGCTTCATGGTCGGGGAGGCGGTGAGTTCTGCAAAGGATTGACGTTACACGCAAGACGTGACGACGAACGCGCAAGACTTGGCACATTGCGTCATTGGCTGGACCTGTTACTGCACGTACCCGCCGTCGGCCTGCTGCCATGGTCTGGCAGCGGCCCCGGGCAGCATCGCCAATCTATCTCGCCAACGGTACAAACGCCATGAACTTCCGCCAGCTCCACCAGGGCCCCGAGCTCCTGAAGATCGCCAATGTCTGGGACGCCGGCAGTGCGGTCCTGGTGCAGGCACAGGGCGTGCCCGCCCTGGCCACGACCAGTGCCGGCCTGGCCTGGGCCCTGGGCTACCCGGATGGCAATCACCTGCCTGTCGCCGAGCATGCTGCGGCCCTGCGGCGCATCGCCCGTGTCGCGCGGGTGCCACTGTCGGCCGACAGCGAGGCCGGCTACAGCGATGACCCGGCCACGGTGGCCGACAACATCCTGAAGTTCGCCGAGGCCGGCGCCGTCGGCATCAACCTGGAGGACGGGGCTGACGCGCCCGCCCTGCTGTGCCGCAAGATCGAAGCCATCAAGGCCGCCGCGGCCCGGGCCGGCGTGGATGTCTTCATCAATGCGCGTTGCGACGTCTGGCTGAAGAACCTCGCGCCGGGCCGCGCCGTCGAAGAAGTGCTGCTGCGCGCGCGTGACTACGCGGCGGCCGGCGCCGACGGCCTGTTCGCCCCCGGCGTGACGACGGTGGCCGACATCCAGGCCCTGGTGGGCGGCCAGCCCCTGCCCTTGAACGTGATGGCGCGGCCGGCCTTGCCCGGCCTGGACGAGCTGCGGCGCCTGGGCGTGCGCCGCATTTCGGCCGGCAGCGCCATCGCCGAGGCGGCCTGGGGCCGGGCGCAGCGGGCGGCGGCGGGTTTCCTCGAGCATGGCGCGGGCACCGAGCTGTTCGACGGCGCCGCGCCCTATCCGCAGATCAACGGCGCTTTGGCTTCGGCTCAAGGCTGAAGCGACACGCGCAGCTGCAATTCGCGCTCGGGCCGGCCGGCCGCATCGGCGCTGCTCAAGGTCCCCCGCGGCGCCGGTGGGGCGGTGCTGCCGCTGCGCGCCACGGTCTGCCAGCGCTCCAGCGGCAACTGCAGCGTCGACTGGAAGGCGCTGTCCCCTTGGTCGATGTCGAACTCGATCTGCACCGGCGCCCTGCCGCCGGGCCAGGTGGGCGTGACGGCGAAGCTCTGCGTCGTGCGGCGCTCGCCGCCGCGCGGGCTGGCGTAGACGCGCTGCGGGCTGCGGGAGGCCGGGTCGAGCTGGACGACGGCGTCCACCCATTGCAGCGGCTCGCGCGTGGTCAGCCGGGTGGCGGCGCGCTGGCCGTTCTGCACCAGCACGCGCTGGACCGGTTGGGGCGCTGACTGCACGGTCGATGTGACCACGCCGGGGCCGCGCGGCGACACCGTGCCGGCCGTACCGACGACGACGGCGCCATCGCGCACGCCAGCCTGGGCGGCGGGCGGCAGGTTGCTGTCCACCCAGCGCCACTCGACGATCAAGGCGACGGCCGGCGGCGCCGCGGCGGCAGACAACGGCAGCAGGCTCAACAGCAGGGCGCGGCGCTCCATGCGCCCAAGCTTAGTCCTTGATCGGCCTGAGGTTGGCCGGCAAAAGCCGCGCTCCGAACAGGTTGATCGCCAGACCGGCCAGCACCAGCGCCGCGGCGATCAGCTTCCAGGACGGCAGCGGCTCGCCGAGCAACAGGCTGGCCGAGCCCATGCCGAACACCGGCACCAGCAAGGCCATGGGCACGATGCGCCCGGCCGGGTGGCGGGCCAGCAGCCAGCTCCAGACCCCGTAGCCGAACAGCGTGTTGCCGATGGACTGCCACAGCACCGCCGCCCAGGTGCCGGCGTCGGACGCGGCCAGGCCGGCGGCCACCTGCGCCGGCCCGTCGACCAGCAGGGCCAGCAGGATCAGCGGCGGCAGTGCGAAGGCGCTGCTCCAGACCACATAGGCCAGCATGTCGATGCGGCCGGCGCGCTGGGTCAGCAGGTTGGCGCAGGCCCAGGACAGGGCCGCCGCCAGCACCATGCCCAGGCCCAGGGCCGTCGTCGTGCCATCGGTATGCGAGGCGATGACGATGACGCCGCCTGCGGCGAGGGCCAGGCCCAGCCAGGTCGACGCCGCCACGCGTTCGCCGCGCAGGCCGACCGCCAGCAGCAGCGTGAAGAAGACCTGGGTCTGCACCACCAGCGAGGCCAGGCCCGGCGAGATCTGGCTGCGCATGGCCAGGTAGAGCAGGCCGAACTGCCCCACGCCGATGAGGACGCCGTAGCCGCCCAGGTTGCGCCAGCCCACCTCGGGTCGGCGCAGGAAGAAGCAGGCCGGCACGAAGGCGAAGCCGAAGCGCAGCGCCGCCAGCGTCATCGGCGGCAGCGTGTGCAGGGCGTACTTGATGACGACGAAGTTGCTGCCCCAGATCGCCACGACGGCCAGGGCGAGCAGGAAGTGGCGCAGGGGCAGGGGAGGGTGCATGGCCCCAGTCTAGGCAGAACGGGCTTCTACAATTTTTTGCATGGAATTCCTGGTTCCCGCCAGCGCGCTTGCCGCTCTCGAATCCGCCGCAGAGTCCGGTGACGCCGAGGCGCGGGTCGCGCTCGCCTGGCAACTGCGCCAGCGTGATGGCGGGCGCGCGCTGGCCCTGTGCGAACAGGCCGAGCCCGGCCTGGCGGGGCCGCTGTTGGCCCGGCTGGCGCTGACCCGCTGCGAGATCGCCGCGCTGCAAGGCCGCTTCGACGCCGCCGAGAGCCTGCTGGCCCAGGCGCGCGCCGGCGACCCTGGGCTGGAGGGCGATGCGCTGCTGGCCGAGGCCTGCGTGGCCAAGGCGCGTGGCCAGCGCGAACGCGAGCTGGACGCGCATGCCCGCGCCGCCGCCTGCCATGCACGCGGTGCCGACCCACGCCGCCAGGCCGTCGCCCAGGCCTGGCTGGCCTATGAGCGCAGCTTCGCCAACCCTGCCGACGCGGCCGATGCTGTCGCCGACCCCGCAGCCGCGGCCTTTGTCGACGCGGCCCTGGCCTTGCCGCTGTCGCGCCGCGACCCGGCGCGCGCGGCCGAGCTCTTCCTGCGCGCCGCCGATACGGCCCGCCACTGGGGCCTGCTGCGCCATGCCCTGGTCTGCACCATCAATGCCGGCACGGCCCTGCAGGGCCTGGGCGAGTTCGACCGCGCCGCCGCCTGCTACGACCAGGCGACGCTCGACTCACGCGCAGCCGGCTGGCCGGCACTGATAGGCGCCTGCGAGACGCGGCTGGGCGCGCTGCTGAAGGAGATCGGGCGGCTCGACGAGGCCCTGGTGCTGCTCGGCGATGCGCTCGCTTCACTGGCGAGCGTGCCGCCCGGCATCAACAAGGCCAATGCCTGTGCCGAGCTGGCCCAGACCCTGCTGGCCCTGGGCCGCGGCGTCGAGGCCGTCGGCCCCATGGCCGAGGCCATCGCGATGTATCGCGTGGCGCGTTCGACCGACAACCTGACCGTCAATCTGCTGGGACTGGCGCGGGCGCTGTCGGCGGCCGGGCAGATCGAGGCGGCCCAGCAGGCCCTGGCCGAGGCCGAGCAGCTCATCAACCGGCATGGCTTCAATGCCCTCGTCATCGGCGTGCAGGAGGTGCTGACGGAGATGCACCGCCGCCACCCGCGCCTGCCGCCCCCGCCCGGCCTGGCCCTGCCGAACGCGGCCCTGCATCATGGCGAGGCGACGCTGGCCGAGGGGCTCAAGATCGCCGGATGGAAGGCGCCGGCGTCCCTGCATGTCGCGCTGGCCGAGGACTGGGCGGCGGTGGGCGACATGGCCCGCGCCTATGGCCATGCCCGCCAGGCCCTGGCCTTGAAGGACGGCGAGGCCGAGCGCATGCGCCTGAGCCAGACGCCGGCGGCCCTGCGCCGCGGTCCGGTGCCCATGCGGGCCGGCGCGACGGCGGCCGAGCGCCTGCTTAGCCCCAAGGAGCGCGAAGTGCTGGTGCTGGTGGCACGCGGCTATGCGAACAAGGAGATCGCCACCGCGCTGGCGGTCAGCGATGAGACCGTCAAATCCCACCTGAAGAAGATCTACGCCAAGCTCGAGGCCGGCTCACGCAAGCATGCGGTGACGCGGGCGCGCGCCCTGGGCGTCATCGGCGTCGCGGGTTGACGAGCTGAGGGAATCTCCTCCCCGCGCTCGCGGGTCCCCCGCCGCGGGGGATGGGCGGGGTCGGGAGGCGGCCGCACAGTGGCCTCACCCCGGACAGGACGACCACGAACCCGGGCCGGCGGCATGAGCGCGGGCCCTGGGTTGGCGGAGCGCTGTCCGCCCGCAAACCCAACCGCTTTTCGCCATGAACCGAGAACCCTTCTCCGCGCTGCGGCGCCTGGCCCTGCTGGGCGGCCTGGCCGCCTTGCTGGCGCCGGCTGCCCACGCCACCCAGCTGGTGCACCAGAACCTCAAGCAGATGATCGCGACCGCCGATGTCATCGTCAGCGGCGATGTCGCCAAGATCAGCGACGGCATCGACCGCGGCGTGCCCTTCACGGAGGTCACGCTCAAGGTCAAAGGCAGCGTGAAGCGCGAGCTGGCGACGGACAGCAGCTACCGCTTTCGCCAGTACGGCCTGCTGAAGAACCGCCGCATGGCCGATGGCAAATACCTGCTGGCCACGCGTATCGAGGGCCTGCCGGGCTGGACGGTCGGCGAGAAGGTCACCGTCTTCATGAACAAGCCCTCGGCGCGCACCGGGCTGACCAGCACTGTGGGCCTGGCCCAGGGCAAGCTGACCGGCAGCGGCGCCAAGCTGGCCAATGCCTTCGACAACCGCGGTCTGTTCCAGGGCATGAGCGTGGACCCCGCGGTGTTGAGCCCGCTGGAGGCCGAGATGCTGACCCGCAACAGCGGCGCCGTCGACGGTGGCGTGCTGAACCAATTGGTCAAGCGCGCAGTGCGCGAAGACTGGATCGCCAAGGGAGTGATGCGCTGATGAACGCCTTCCTCAAATTCCCGCTGGCCGCGCTGTTCGCGGCGGCTTCCCTGGCCCAGGCCGCCGGCCCGTTGCTGCTGACCGAGCACCCGCGCAACCCGCAGCCGCTGCGCTGGGACACGAGCAAGCCCATCCCCGTCTACACCGACATCGGTCCGCTGACCTACCGCGACAACGGCACGGAGTTCCTCAGCAACGCCCAGGCCGACAAGATCACCGCCTTCGCGCTGAAGCAGTGGAGCGATGTGCCGACGTCGATGTGGAAGGCCGTCACCGACCCGGCCAAGTTCAAGAAGTTCAGCCAGCTCGCCGGCGTGGGCGTGGACGTGAAGGACGGCGAGACCGCCAAGCGCGTCTATGGCCAGGCGCTGGAGGGCGGCATCTACGTCATCTACGACCAGCGCGGCCAGGTCATCGAGGAGTATTTCGGCGTGCCCAAGGACCAGGTGCTGGGCATCGCCTTCGCCGAGATCGCCGAGGACCGCGACGGCGACGGCTACCCCGAGACCATCGTCAAGGCCACGGCGGTCATGAACGGCTATGTCGTGCCGCACGAGCCGATCCCTGCCGACCAGCCCTGGATGCCGCCGCCCGATGTGGACGGCAAGCGCATTGCCGGCGTGTTCACGCACGAGTTCGGCCACGCCATCAACCTGTCGCACTCGCAGGTGAACGGCACCATGGCGTATTTCAGCCACCCCTATTACTACGAAGCTTTTCCCGGTGTGCCGGGCTGCGTGCCGGCCCTGCATTCCTGGCGTGACGACGACCCGGCGGCGAAGAAGATCGACCCGAAGTACATCGAGACGATGTTCCCCTTCATCGACCCGACCTACCCCGACGCCAACGGCCGCAATGCCGGCTATGAGCAGAGCACGGTGGACCGCAGCGACGACATGGCGGCGATCTCGGACCTCTACCCGAGCGCGACCTATCTGAAGACGCGTGGCTCCGTGGCTGGCACGCTGTTCCTGAAGGACGGCCGCACGCCCTATGGCGGCATCAACATCGTCGCCCGCAACATCGCCGACCCGCTGGGCGACGCGATCTCGGCGATGAGTGGCGACAAGACGCAGGGCCTGGTCGGCCCCGATGGGCGCTTTCGCATCAACAACCTGAAGCCGGGGCAGAAGTACCTGCTCTATCTGGAAGAGATCGTCGCCGGCGGCTATCCGACGACGCCGACCGCCCTGGTCTCGGAAGCCGAGTACTGGAACAGCAACGAGCAGTCCAACGCGGCCAACGACCGCGCCTGCACGGCCAGCGCGATCACGGCCGAGGCCGGCGTGACCAAGACGGCCAACTTCTACTTCAATGGCTACAAGGACGGCGTGCAGTACACCCCGGTCGTCTACGGCTTCCTGGGCAGCATGTCCAAGGACGGCGAGCGCGCGGCCGGCTGGATCGACAACAAGCCCTTTGTCTGGGACGCCAAGAACGGCGTGACCTGGGCGCCGGACGGTGTCGTCGGCGTCAACACCAGCATCACCCGCGACGGCCGCAAGCTCATCGTGCAGGCCGACCTGGACGGCCGCATCATCGGCACCGACGGCGAGGGCCAGCCCATCCGGACCAACTCGGCCACGATCTGGGACACCCGCACCGGCGGCCTGACCGACCTGGGCAGCCTCAATCGCGACCGCTGCGGCGGCAGCAGCCAGATCGGTGTCAGCAGCAGCTATGGCTGGGCGCTCGACGCCACCGCCCGCACGGCGGTGGGCACGGCCTATGTGGACCGTAACGGCGATGGTTCATGCGAAGGCGGCTGGTCCGGCGACGCCACCATCGGCGGCGAGGTCATTCCCTTCATCTGGACGGCGGGCCGCGGCATGCGGGCGCTGAGCCTGGAGGGCGTGGATCTGAGCGCCGAGCCCTGGCACCGGGCGCATGCGGTGTCATCCGACGGCCGCGTGGTACTGGGCAACAGCAACTTCATGAAGGCCTATGCCTGGGTCGATGAGGGCAAGCCCGTCGATCTCTACAAGGCCATCGGCGCCATCGACGGCTATGCGATGACACCCGATGCCAGCCGCGTGGCGCTGAACACGGAGCGCGACGGCGTCGTGTTCTGGAACGCCAACAAGGGCAGCAAGCTCGGCGCCTTCACGAAGTTCAGGCAGATGCAGTGGTGCGTGGACATGCCGCTGCTGGGCCTGGACGTCAGCTGCGAGAGCGAGGGCGCGGCGGCCATCCAGCAGCAGTTCGGTGCCATCCCCGTGCAGGTGGCCGACATCAGCGACGACGGCA
The DNA here is from genome assembly GCF_056406535.1 of Roseateles sp. P1_C1_2. NCBI lineage: Bacteria > Pseudomonadati > Pseudomonadota > Betaproteobacteria > Burkholderiales > Sphaerotilaceae > Roseateles > Roseateles sp. P1_C1_2. The sequence goes on along the minus strand of NZ_JBFUAB010000014.1, from coordinate 110,366 downwards.
AGATGATGATCGGCTCGGCCGGCGTCTGGTTCAGCGGCCTGCGCGGCGTCATGTGGCTGGAGGACATCGGCTGGATCCAGCTCGGCGACTTCTTCCGCACCCAGGGCGTGGCCGAGGCCTACCGTTATGGCCTGGACGGCCCGGCGTCGATGAATGCGGCGGGCAACGAGATCGTCGGCGGCATCCCGGGCTACCCGATGAGCTGGTATGTCGACCTGAAGAAGGCCTTCGTCTGCAAGCACGGCAACTCGACCGAGGTCAGCTTCCCGGCCGAGTTCGTCGACGAGGTCAAGCGCGGTGCCCGCATGGGCCGCTGCGAGCATCTGCGGCTGGCGGGGCACTGATTCGCTTCAGTTAGCCATTCCGCATTCGCGGCACCCGCGATGCATGTAGTTTGCGGGCTGAGCGCCGGGCCGCTCCCAAGCCGGCCCGCCTTGGGCGATGTGCTTGCGGCTCAATGCCGCAAGCATTGCCGTCCCCCCGGGGGCTGAGGCCGGACACATGGCGCCCAGTGGGCGGCATGTGCCTGCCGAAGAGCTGCGGCTCATGCCGCAGCGCGGTCTGCAAGACCGACTGGGCTTGACGGCGTTCAGCGCGGCAAGACTGGGCGAGGGGCGCCCTTTACTTCAGTCGATGCAGGTGCGGTTGCGGCCCTCGGCCTTGGCCTTGTAGAGCAGCTGGTCCGCACGCTCCAGCGTCTGGGCCAGCGTCTCGCTGCGGCGGTGGCCGGTCAGGCCGATGGAGACCGTGATCGCCACCTGCTTGCCCTCGCCAATGCCGATGCGCAGCGCGGCGGTCTGCTGACGCAACCTCTCCATGCCGGCCACGGCGGGCGGCATGGCGGTTTCGGGCAGCAGCACGAGGAATTCCTCGCCGCCCCAGCGGGCCAGCACATCGGTGCCGCGCAGGGCGGTCTGGCCACCCTGGGCGAAGGCCCGCAGCACGGCGTCGCCGGCGGCGTGGCCGTGTTCGTCGTTGACGCGCTTGAAATGGTCGAGGTCGACGATGGCGATACAGAAATCGTGGTGGTGGCGCAGCGAGCGCAGCAGCTCCTGGTCCATCAGCGCCTGCATCTGACGGCGGTTGGGCAGGCCGGTCAGCTCGTCGCGCGTGGCGATGGCCTGCAGCTGGGCGAGGGTCCGTGCCAGCTCCTCACGCTGCTCGGCCAGGCGCCGGCGGATGTGGCCCAGCCGCGTCGTCAACACGGCGCCGGCAGGCAACACGCAGGCCAGCATCATGAAATGGCCCAGTTCCACGGCCGGTGGGTAGTGCACGGGGTCCACCCAGGCCATGACGCCCATGACGAGACCGAACACGAGCAGCGCATAGACGCTCATCGCGTGGGCATTGCGCGTGCGCAACTGGAACATGCCGAACATCAGGGTCAGCATCAGCGCCAGGAAGCAGGCGCCACGCAGGGCGCCGGCTTGGGCGTAGGCCAGGGCGGCAGCGGCAATGGCAAAGGCGATCTGCTCGCGCGTCAGTGACGGATCGGCAAAGCGCAAGGACCAGCCGCTGCGGATGGCGGCATAGACCAACACCAGGCCGCCCAGCGACACCACCGTCCAGGGCCACAGCCACGGGCCAGGGGGGCGGCCGCCGACATGCACCGCGTAATGCAGCATGGCGACGCTGATCCCCATCAGCGCCACGGCGAGCAGGTTCTGGCGCAGCCGCAGGCGCTGGGCCGGGTCGCTGCCCAGCCACAGGTCGACGAGGTGCGACACGGCCATCACGCAAGCCTAACGCGGCCAAAGGTGGCGGGGCCTGGTTTTTCATGGGCTTACGTCACGCACCGCTCGTCTCAGCCGCCCAGGTGCCCCAGCGGCAGCACGCCGCTGGCCTTGACCTCACCCAGCGAGAAGCTGGTGTGGATGTCTTTCACGTTGGGCAGGTTCAGCAGCGTGTCGATGGAGAAGCGCGAGAAGGCGTCCAGGTCGGTGGCCATGACCTGCAGCTCGAAGGTGCCGGCACCGGAGATGTAGTGGCAGGCGATGACCTCGGGCAGCTGGCGGATGGCGTCTTCCAGCGGCTTGGTGGCGGCACCCGCGCTGCGCTCGGCGTCCACGCGCACAAAGGCCAGCACGCCCAGGCCGAGCTTGCGACGGTCGATCTCGGCGCGGTAGCCGGTGATATAGCCCTGGTCCTCCAGCCACTTGACGCGCCGCCAGGTGGGCGCGGCCGACAGGCCGATGCGCTGGGCCAGCTCGGCGTTGGACAGGCGGGCGTCGGCCTGCAGCTCGGCCAGGATGGCGATGTGGTGGCGGTCGAGGGCTTCTGGGGTGGCTTCTTCGGAGCTCATGGTTTGCCCTGATTGGTGAAGTGGCGATGAGATTTGAACAAATTCTGCATGTTTGAGAAAGGATGTTGCCAATCGAATGGATTTCGAGCGCAATTGAGAAAGCACTGCTCGCCCCCATTTCCCTACACTGATCGGTCCGGCCATACTGGCCCATGGCCCGCGCGGCCGCCTCACAAGGGCAGGTCGAACGGGTCGCCATTCAGGAGCCCCACCCGATGAACGCCCCGCTGCCCGAACACATCCTGCGCGCGCTGCAGACCGTCTCGCTCGACGACAAATACGCGCTTGATTCCGGCCGTGCCTTCATGAGCGGCGTGCAGGCCCTGGTGCGCCTGCCGATGCTGCAGCGCACGCGTGATGCGATCGCCGGGTTGAACACCGCTGGCTTCATCAGCGGCTACCGCGGCTCGCCGTTGGGCACCTATGACCAGGCACTGATGCAGGCCAAGAAGCATCTGGCCAAGCAGAACATCGTCTTCCAGCCCGGCGTCAACGAGGAACTCGGCGCGACGGCCGTCTGGGGCACGCAGCAGCTCGACCTCTTCCCCGAGAAGGCCAAGTTCGACGGCGTCTTCGGCCTCTGGTATGGCAAGGGCCCGGGTGTGGACCGCTGCATCGACGTGTTCAAGCACGCCAACATGGCCGGCACGTCCAAGCACGGCGGCGTCATCGCCATCGCGGGCGACGACCACATCGCCAAGAGCTCGACGGCGGCGCACCAGAGCGACCACGTCTTCAAGGCCGTCGGCTTCCCGACCTTCTTCCCCAGCAGCGTGCAGGACATCCTGGACATGGGCCTGCACGCCTTCGCCATGAGCCGCTTCTCGGGCGTTTGGGCGGGCATGAAGACCATCCAGGAGATCGTCGAGTCCTCGGCCTCGGTCAGCGTCGACCCGGACCGCGTCAACATCATCCTGCCGGAAGACTTCCAGATGCCGGCGGGCGGCCTGCACATCCGCTGGCCGGACCCGCCGCTCGAGCAAGAGTCGCGGATGATGAATTACAAGTGGTACGCAGCCCTCGCCTACATCCGCGCGAACAAGCTGAACTACAACGTCATCGAAGGTGCCAACGACCGCTTCGGCATCATCACCAGCGGCAAGGCCTTCAACGACACCCGCCAGGCGCTCAACGACCTGGGCCTGGACGACGACACCTGCCGGCGCCTGGGCATCCGCCTCCACAAGGTCAACGTCGTGTGGCCGCTGGAAGCGCAGATCACGCGCGACTTCGCCAAGGGCCTGCAGGAGATCCTGGTCGTCGAAGAGAAGCGCCAGATCATCGAGTACCAGGTCAAGGAAGAGCTCTACAACTGGCGCGCCGACGTGCGCCCCAATGTGCTCGGCAAGTTCGACGCTGGTGACGGTGGCGAGGGCGGCGAATGGAGCGTGCCCAACCCCAGCGACCACTGGCTGCTGCGCCCGCAGGCCGACCTGACGCCGGCCATCATTGCCCGCGCCATTGCCAAGCGCCTGAAGAAGCTCGGCGTGGACAGCGACGTCGTGGCCCGCCTCGATGCCCGCCTGGCCATCATCGACGCCAAGGAAAACTCGCTCAAAGCCGAGGAGAAGACTGCCGGCGGCGCCGATCGCACGCCGTGGTTCTGCTCGGGCTGCCCGCACAACACCTCCACCCGCGTGCCGGATGGCTCGCGTGCGGTAGGCGGCATCGGCTGCCACTACATGGTCACGTGGATGCCCGGCCGCAACACGGCCACCTTCACGCAGATGGGCGGCGAAGGCGTGCCCTGGGTCGGCCAGGCGCCGTTCACCGACGAGAAGCACATCTTCTCCAACCTCGGCGACGGCACCTACTTCCACAGCGGCAGCCTGGCCATCCGCCAGAGCATCGCCGCGGGTGTCAACATCACCTACAAGATCCTCTACAACGACGCCGTCGCGATGACCGGCGGCCAGCAGGTCGGCGAGCGGCCCGAGGGCCACACCGTCATCCAGATCATGAACAGCGTGATCTCGGAAGGCGTCAAGAAGCTGGTCATCGTCACCGACGAGCCTTTCAAATACGAGGGCGTGGCCCTGGCGCCCGGCGTCACCGTGCACCATCGCGACGAGCTGGACGAGATCCAGCGCCAGTTCCGCGAGCTCGAAGGTACGACGGTCATCATCTATGACCAGACCTGCGCGACCGAGAAGCGCCGCCGCCGCAAGCGCGGCAAGCTGGTGGACCCGGCCAAGCGCGTCGTCATCAACGAGCTGGTCTGCGAGGGCTGCGGCGACTGCTCGGTGCAGTCCAACTGCCTGTCCATCGAGCCGCTGGAGACCGACTTCGGCCGCAAGCGCCAGATCAACCAGAACACCTGCAACAAGGACTACTCCTGCGTGAAGGGCTTCTGCCCGAGCTTCGTCACGGTGGAAGGCGGCGAGCTGAAGAAGCCCAAGAAGGAGGCGCGCAAGAGCCCCTTCGACGCCGCGCTGCCGCAGTTGGCCATGCCCGTCGTGCCCAATCCCGAGAAGGCCTGGGGCATCGTCGTCGGCGGTGTCGGCGGCACCGGCGTCATCACCATCGGCCAGCTGCTGGGCATGGCCGCCCACCTGGAAGGCAAGGGCGTCATCACACAGGACGCCGCGGGCCTGGCGCAAAAGGGCGGCGCGACCTGGAGCCACATCCAGATCGCCAACTCGCCTGAAGCGATCTTCTGCACCAAGGTCGGCACGGCGGAGGCGGACCTCGTCATCGCCTGCGACGCCATCGTGGCTGCCAACAAGGCCACGCTGGCTGTCATGCGCGAAGGCCGCACCTATGTGGCGCTGAACACGCATGGCTCGCCGACGGCGACGCTGGTGAACGACGCCAACTGGAGCTTCCCCGGCGCCGCCTGCGAGGCCGCCGTGGGCAATGCAGTGGGCCGCGACCATCTCGGCTCCTTCGACGCCGAGGAAGTGGCCGTCAAGCTGGTGGGCGATTCGCTCTACACCAACCCGCTGATGCTGGGCTACGCCTGGCAGCAGGGCCGTATCCCGCTGAGCTATGACGCGCTGATGCGCGCCATCGAGCTCAACGGCGTGCAGATCGACAACAACAAGATCGCCTTCGAATGGGGCCGTCGCTGTGCGCAGGACCTGAAGAGCGTGCAGGCGCTGTATGCGGCCCAGCAGGTCATCCAGATGGTCAAGCGCCAGGGCGTCGACGAGATCATCAGCAAGCGCGTCGACTTCCTGACCGGCTACCAGGACGCCGCCTATGCGGCCGAGTACAAGGCCTTCGTCGACAAGGTGCGCGCCGCCGAAGCCAAGCTCGGGAGCAAGACCACGCTAACCGAAGCGGTGGCGCGCTATCTGTTCAAGCTGATGGCCTACAAGGACGAGTACGAGGTGGCCCGACTGCACACCGACACATCGTTCATCAACAAGATCGCCAATCAGTTCGAGGGCGACTACAAGCTGGTGCACCACCTGGCGCCGCCGCTGCTGGCCAAGAAGAACAACAAGGGCGAGTTGGTGAAGCAGCAGTTCGGCAGCTGGATCCGGCCCGCCTTCGGCCTGCTGGCCAAGATGAAGGGCCTGCGCGGCACGGCTTTCGACATCTTCGGCTACACCGCGGAGCGCAGGATGGAGCGCCGCTGGATTGCCGACTACCGTGCCGGTGTCGACAAGGCCCTGGCTGGCCTGACGGCTGAGTCACTGGCCAACGCCGTCGAACTGGCCCGTGTGCCGGAAGACATCCGCGGCTACGGCCATGTGAAGGAGCGCCACGAGAAAGTGGCCAAGGCCAAGTGGGACAGCTTGCTGGCCAAGGTCTGATCTCGCGCAGGCCGCACACTTACGTGCGGGCCGAGCGCCGGGCCGCTCCCTAGCCGGCCCGCCTCAGGCGATGTGCTTGCGGCTCAATGCCGCGAGCATCGCCGCCCTCTCGGGGGACCGACCAGGCACGCCCGCGTTCAGCAGGGCGCGACTGGGCGACGGGCTCACGGTCTCACTGTGGAGTGCTGCAGCACGATCAGCCAGCGTCCCTCGATGCGCTGGTAAGCAAAGCTGTAGCGCGCCGGCCTCTCCTTTGACAGCCCGTCGACCTGTTCGGTGAACTCGTATTCGCCCGAGCGCACGGCGGTTTCGCCGAACAGCATCAGGTTGCCGATCATCCAGCGCATGCGGGCCGTCGGCCGCTGCGCCATCTGCTCGAAGAACACCGGCAGCGCGACGCCATCCAGCGGCACAGCCAGGTATTCGTCGTCGGTGATCAGCGCGCCCGGGGCATACAACTGCTGCAGCCGCCGCGGGTCGCGGCTGTTGTAGGCGTCCTTCCAGTCCTCCAGCGCCAGCATCAGCTCGCTGACGCAGCTGTTGCCGGGCCGGTCGCAGGGCAGCGGCGGCGACACGCTCACGCTGGGCGTCGAGCAGCCGCTGCTCAGCACCGCCAGCACGCAGGCCGCAACAGTGAGCGTCGCTCGCAACTTGCCGATCATTTCCATGTCCGCTCCCATCTTGTGGCGCGGATTGTGAAGCGCTGCCGCCGCGGTGCGCGGATCGCCAGGGTGTGAATCCTCCCCTGGGGGGCATTCCCTGAATGGCGCTGACTTTGCGGCCACCTAGACTGCGGCCCTTTTGCAGGGAGTGCAGATGAACAAGAGCTTCCGCGGCCTGCTGGCCGCCCTGGTCGCCTGCGCGGCCTTTGCGGCCCAGGCCGCCGACGCACCGCCCGAGAATCCCGCCTGGACCGAGGCCAAGGCCGCTGCCAAGGCCGGTCCGGCCGATGTGGCCATTGCCGGCCAGGCCACGCTGCACCTGCCGGCCGACCGCATCTTCATTCCCCAGCCCCAGGCCGGCAAGCTGCTGCGTGCCATGGGCAATCCGGGCGAGCACAGCGAGCTGGCCGGGCTGGTCTTCCCCAAGGGCGAGGGCGAATGGTTCGCCACGCTGCGCTATATCGCCTCCGGCTATGTGAAGGACGGCGACGCCAAGGAGTGGAAGGCTGACGAGCTGCTGGCCAGCTACAAGGAAGGCACCGAGGCCAGCAACGACGAGCGCAAGAAGATGGGCGTGGCGCCCCTCGAGATCACCGGCTGGGCCGAGCCGCCGGCCTACGAGGCGACCCAGCACCGCCTGGTCTGGGCCATGAGCTCCAAGGAAAAGGGCGCACCGGCCGATGCCGCCCTCGGCGTCAACTACAACACCTACGCTCTCGGCCGTGAGGGCTATCTGAGCCTGAACTTCATCACCGACCTGAAGGACCTGCCGGCGCAGAAGCCCGATGCCAAGGCCCTGCTCGGCGCGCTGGAGTTCGACAAGGGCAAGYGTTACGAAGACTTCGACTCGGCCACCGACCATGTCGCCGAGTACGGCCTGGCGGCCCTGGTCGTCGGCGTCGGCGCCAAGAAGCTGGGCCTGCTGGCCGTCATCTTTGCCTTCGTCGCCAAGTTCGCCAAGATCATCTTCATCGCGGTCATCGGCTTCGGCGCGGCCATCACCAAGTTCTTCAAGCGCGACAAGCCCGCCTCCTGATGCTCAAGCTGCTCGCGCTGCTGCTGTCGGGCGCCAAGTTCGGCAAGCTGCTGACCACCGGCGGCAGCATGCTGATCTCGCTGGTGGTCTATGCCTGGATCTACGGCTGGCGCTATGCGGCGGGCTTCATCGCGCTGCTCTTCGTGCACGAGATGGGGCATTTCATCGCGGCGCGCTACAAGGGGCTGAACGTCGGTGCGCCGACCTTCATCCCCTTTGTCGGCGCCTGGGTCGAGCTCAAGGACATGCCCCACGATGCCCAGACCGAGGCCTTCGTCGGCCTCGGCGGGCCGCTGCTCGGCACGGTGGGCGCCACCGTCACCTATCTGATGGCGCGCTCATGGGGCGCCGACTGGCTGCTGGCCGTGTCCTACAGCGGCTTCTTCCTGAACCTGTTCAACCTGATCCCGATCTCGCCCTTCGACGGTGGCCGCATCACCGCCGTGCTGTCACCGCGCATCTGGCTGCTGGGCGCCCCCATGCTGGTTGCGCTGTTCTTCTGGCGGCCCAGCCCGATGCTGATCCTGATGGCGCTGCTGGCCTGGCCCCAGCTCATCAAGGCCTGGAAGCACCGTTCAGACAGCGCCGAGGCGCAGACCTATTACGCCGTGCCCGCCGCCGTGAAGTGGGAGTACGCCACCTACTACCTGGTGCTGGCCGCCTACCTCGCCGTCATGTGCCACGACGTGCACGAGATGCTGGCCGTCATGCGGGGCTGACACGAGTTGGCGCCCGACGCCGGTGGGAGCCGCCGCTCGGTTTCGGCCCTGTTTCGTGCCAGGGCGCACTACGATCCAGCCGCCCTGTGGCTTGGAGGTCCTCCCATGACCCGCATCTGCCTGCTGCTGGCCTTGTGCCTGTCCGCCCTGCTGGCGGCGCCGGCCCGCGCTGAGCGGCGCCTGCGTGGCTGTGCCCATCCGGCCGCCCAGCCGATGAGCTGGGAACAGCAGGGCCGCATGCATGGCGTTTGTGTCGAGATGGCGCGGCGGGCCTTTGCGGCAGCGGGCTGGACGTTGGAGGTCGAGGCGGTCGGTCCCTGGGCGCGCTGCCAGGCGCTGGTCGAGCGCGGCGACGTGGACGCGATGGTGTGTGCCTTCGACAACCCCAAGCGCCGCGAGTACGCGCTGGTCGTCGAACCCGCGCTGGCGCGCAACGAGGCGGCTCTGTTCGTGCGGCGCGACAGCCCGGTGCGCTTCGACACCTGGACTGATCTGGCCGGCCTGCGGGTCGGCGTCGGCCGGGGTGTGAGCTTTGGCACCGAGGTCGACCGGCAGCTGGCTCGGCAGGCCCAGGTGGACAACGCGCTCAGCGAGGACCTGAACCTGCGCAAGCTGTTGCTGGGCCGCCTGGACGCGGTGGTGACCGCGCGCGAGGCAGGTGTCCAGATGCTGCGAGCGATGGGTTGCGAGCAAGAGGTGCGCATGCTGCCTCGCGGGCTGGGCGCAGAGGGGCTGCATCTGCAGATCTCGCGTCGCTCTCCCGCTGCTGCGGCCACGCCGCAGATCCGCGACTATCTACAGCAGGCCGACTATCCGGCGGCGCTGCAGCTGCTGCACCGCCAGCAGGCAGAGCTCTATCGCCAGCAGAACCCGCCGCCCGAAGCGGGCCGGTGCGCACGCTGAGGGCGTGTCAAGTCAGGCTTCACCAGACAAGAGCCGCGCGGCCGCCGACCACGCCTAGACTGGGCCGCGCATGCCTGCCGCCGCCTCTTCGACCTCGACCGCAACGGACCGCCGTTGGCTTGGCCTGCTGCTGGCGGTGCTGGGCGCCATCGGCTTCTCGGGCAAGGCCATCATCGTCAAGCTGGCCTACCGCTACGGCGTGGACGCGGTCACCCTGCTGATGTGGCGCATGCTGCTGGCCCTGCCTTTCTTCCTGGCCATGGCCTGGTGGGCGGGGCGGGGCAAGCCTGCACTGACAGGGCAGGACTGGCGCGATATTGCGGTGCTGGGTTTCACCGGCTACTACCTGGCCAGCTATCTCGACTTCGCGGGCCTGGCCTACATCACGGCCAGTCTCGAGCGCCTCATCCTGTATCTCAACCCGACGCTGGTGCTGCTGATCTCGGTGGTGTTCTTCCACCATCGCCTGCAGGCCCGCCAGGTCGTGGCGCTCGCCATCAGCTATGCCGGTGTCGTCGCGGTGTTCGCGCATGAGTTGAGCTTCGAAGGCAGGAACACCGCCATCGGCGCTGCCCTGGTGTTCGCCAGCGCCATCAGCTATGCCATCTATCTCGCGCTGTCCGGCAAGGTCGTGCAGCGCCTGGGCTCGATGCGCCTGGCCGGCCTGGCCAGCAGCGTGGCCTGCGCCTTGTGCATTGGCCAGTTCGCCGTGCTGAAGCCCATCTCCGCCTTCATCGTGCCCGAGCCGGTGATGTGGCTGTCGCTGCTCAACGCCACCGCTTGCACGGTGGCACCGGTGCTGATGGTGATGCTGGCCATCGCCCGCATCGGCGCGCCGCTGTCGTCGCAGGTCGGCATGRTGGGCCCCATGAGCACCATCCTGATGGGCGTCTTCATCCTCGACGAGCCGATGAATGCCTGGATCGTGCTCGGCACGGCGCTGGTGATGGTCGGTGTCTTTCTCGTCACCGCCCGTACAAGTAACCCGGCAGCCACAGCGTCATCCCCGGCCAGAGATACATGAACACCATGCACAGGATGACGATGAGCATATAGGGCATCATGCCCGCGAAGATCTGGTTCAGCGTCACGTGCGGCGGGCTCACGCCCTTCAGATAGAAGGCCGACATGGCAACCGGCGGGCTCAGGAAGGCGGCCTGCAGGTTCACGAACACCAGCACGCCCCACAGCATGGGGTCGATCTGGAAGTGGGCCAGCAGCGGCAGGAAGATGGGCACGAAGATGACGATGATCTCCGTCCATTCCAGCGGCCAGCCGAGCACGAAGATGATGGCCTGGGACAGCAGCATGAACTGCAGCGGCGTCAGGTCCATGGACAGCACCCAGCGCTCCACCAGCGCCTGGCCACCCAGCAGCGCGAACACCGCGGAGAACAGCGCCGAGCCGACGAAGAGCCAGCAGACCATGGACGTCGTCTTGGCCGTCAGGAACACCGCTTCCTTGGTCTTCTGGAAGGTCAGCGAGCCCGCCTGCCAGGCCATCAGGAAGGCCCCCGCCGCGCCCACCGCGGCGGACTCGGTGGCCGTCGTGATGCCGAACAGGATGACGCCCAGCACCACCAGCGTCAGGATGCCCAGCGGCATCACCGACGACACCAGCATGTTCAGGATCTCGTACTGCTCGGCGTCGAAGCGCCAGTAGTACCAGGCCAGCAATGCTGCCGTCAGCGCGCAGGCGATGGCGAAGCCCGTGTAGAAACCCGCCGGCACGGCTTCGTGATGGGGTGCGTCGTCGGTCGAGCCGCCCATGCGCTGCAGCGGCTCGTCGCCGGCCGGCTTGGTGGCACCCGGCTCGGCCAAGGCGCCGGGGGGTTCGCTGAGGCCGGACGATGCGCCTGGCGGCTCCTGCAGGCCACTGCTGGCGCCCGGTGGCTCGGCCAGCCCGCCCGTGGTGCTGGGCGGCTCCTGCAGGCCGCCGGATGGTGCGGGCGCGTCGATCTTCTGCAGCGCCGCGGGTGCGGAGGCCTCGGTCTTCTGCGAGTAGATGGTGACGTACCACCACGTCGTGCCCAGGCAGACGATGGCCAGCCATAGCGGCACCAGCGCGCGCAGCAGGCCGACCAGCAGCCCGCCCCAGCGCATGGAGGCGCCGGCTGGCGACAGCAGCGCCTTCACGAGGGCCCACAGCATGCGCGGCGAATAACGCTCTGCCAGTGCCGCCACGGCCGGCGAGATCGGCGCGCGCTGCTGCTCCGGCGGCAGTTGCGGCGCGACCTTGGGGTCGATCATCGCCCAGCCGATCACGTAGACGAGGTAGAGGAAGGCCAGGAAGAAGCCCGGGAACATCGCCGCTGCGTAGAGCTTGACGACCGACTGCCCGGCCACGGCCGCGTAGACGATGATCATCACGGAGGGCGGGATCAGGATGCCCAGCGTGCCGCCGGCCGTGATGACGCCCGCGGCCAGGCGCGTGTCGTAGCCTGCCTTCAGCATGGGCCGCATCGCGATGACGCCCATCAGCACGACGACGGCGCCGACCAGGCCGCTGGCGATGCCCCAGAAGGTGCAGATGACCAGCGTCGTGACGGCCAGCGAACCGGGCAGGCGGCGGAAGGCCAACTGCACGCTGTGGAACATCTTGTCCACCAGCGCGCCGCGTTCCATCACATAGCCCATCAGCACAAACAGCGGTATCGACAGCAGCGTGTCGTTGTTCATCGCGCCATAAGCGCGCTGCACCATCAGGTCGAAGATGCGGTTGTCCAGCCAGGGCTGGCCGGGGTCGTAGAAGGCGACGAAGCCGAACAGCATGCCCAGGCCCATCAGCGTGAAGGCCGTCGGGAAGCCGAGCAGGATGACGACCACGATGAGGCTGAGCATGGTCAGGCCGAGGGCGGCATTACTCATGCGGGTTGCCTCCAGTGGTGCTGCGCTGGCGCGCGATTTCGTCGATGCTCTTGGTCCGTTCGATGGCCTCGCGGGCCGCGGCGGCGTCGACGTGCGTGCTGGCCGCCAGCTGCTGCTCGACGACGTCGATCTCCTCGGCGTCGCGCAGCCTTGGCGTCCACGCCCCCGTGCGTATGCAGACGATGCAGCGCAGGATCTCGGACAGGCCCTGCAGCATGACCATCGCGCCGGCGATCGGGATGATGGCCTTGAAGGGGTAGACCGGCAGCGGCGTGGCGTTGAAGGTGGTCTCGTGGATGCGCAGCGAGTCGCCGAAGTAGGTCCAGCCGCTCCAGGTCAGCGCGCCGATGCCGGGCAGGAAGAAGACGACGTAGAGCACGAGGTCCAGCCAGGCCTGGGTGCGCGGCTGCATGCGCCCGTAGAGGAAGTCGCCGCGCACATGGCCGTCGTGGGCCAGCGCGTAGGCGCCGCCCATCATGAACAGCGTGCCGTAGAGCATGTTGCTCGCGTCGAAGATCCAGGCCGTCGGCATGTTCAGCGCGTAGCGCTTGAACACCTCGGCCACCACCATCAGCATCAGCACGACGATCAGCCAGGCGGAGGCCTTGCCGACCCACGTGCTGATGCCGTCCACCCGATGCAGCAGCTTCTGCACATCCATCGCGACACCCCTCATGCAGGACAGGCCCCGAAGGGCCCGTCGATTGACACGCTCAGTGGGACTTCAGCCCTTCTTGGCGAAGTAGTGGTTCCAGGCCATCTTGAAGTCGACCAGGTAGTCGTTCTGCCATTGGCCGGCACGCAGGGCGAAGGCACGCTGGCTGTCCAGCACCTTCTTGAAGTGCGGGTTCTCGGCCGACTTCTTGGCGATCACCTTGTCCCAGGATTCGAGCTGGTTGCGCAGGATGGCGTCCGGCGTCTTGTAGAAGGCCACACCGCCCTTCTTCATCTCGGCGTAGTCCTTGGAATTGCGGTCGATGGCCTTCCAGCTCATGTCGGCGCTGGACGCCTGCACCGCGTAGTCGATGATCTTCTTCAGCTCGGCCGGCAACGCGTTGTACTTGCCCTTGTTGAACAGGATCTCGAACTGCTCGGTGCTCTGGTGGAAGCTCTGCAGCATGCAGTTCTTGGCCACGTCGGGGAAGCCGAGGATGCGGTCGCTGGTGGCGTTGTTGAACTCGGCCGCATCGATGAGGCCGCGGTCCAGCGCCGCGACGATCTCGCCGCCGGGCAGCGGGTTCACGGCCGCACCCTGCTCGGTGTAGAGGTCCACCGCCAGGCCCACGGTGCGGAACTTGACGCCCTTCATCTGGTCCAGGTTGGCCACCGGCTTCTTGAACCAGCCATAGGGCTGGGTCGGCATCGGGCCGTACAGGAAGGACACCACTTCCATGTTGATGGACTTGTAGATTTCCTCCAGCAGGGCCTCGCCGCCGCCGTAGTTGTGCCAGGCCAGCAGCATGTTCGGGTCCATGCCGAAGCCAGGGCCGGAGCCCCACAGCGCCAGCGCCGAGTTCTTGCCGTAGTGATAGGCCACCACGCCGTGGCCGCCGTCCAGCGTGCCCTTGTTGACGGCCTCGAGCAGCTGGAAGGCCGGCACCACCGCGTTGGACGGCAGCACCTCGATCTTCAGCCGGCCGCCGGCCATGTCGTTGACCTTCTTGGCGAAGTCCTGGGCGTACTCGTGGAAGATGTCCTTGGCAGGCCAGGTCGACTGGAAGCGCAGGCTGACGGTCTCCGCTTTCGAGATCATGGGGGCTGCCAGGGCGGCACCCCCGGCCGTCGTGGCCGCGGCCGTCTTGATGAAGCGACGGCGAGCGCTGGGTTTCTGGGTCATGGGCTGTCTCCAATGGATGTTTTGAATGCGCCTTCAACAGAACCTGCGGCCGGGCGCGCGCCGCTGAGACCGAGTCTGGCTGGGAGCTGTCGGTGCGCAACTGGGTCAAACCCACGGGATTGCACGCACCACCCCCGAGCCGTTCAAAATCGCTGAACATTGGCGACAAGGCCAATGAACCGCTCCCCCCTCTGCCGGGAACACACTGCAAACCCATATGAGCCCTGCCAACCGCTACACCCCCATCGCCATCGCGCTGCACTGGTTGCTGGCGCTGGCCATCGTCGGCGCCTTCGGCGTGGGTCTGTACATGACCAGCCTGCCGTTCTCGCCCACGCGGCTCAAGCTCTACAACTGGCACAAATGGGCCGGCGTCACCATCCTGACGCTGTCCGCCTTGCGCCTGTTGTGGCGCCTCACCCATCGCCCRCCAGCCGACATCCCCATGCCGGCCTGGCAGTTGCGCGCCGCCCATGTGACGCACAACCTGCTCTATGTGCTGTTCTTCGCCGTGCCGCTGTCCGGCTGGGCCTACAGCTCGGCGGCGGGTTTTCCCATCGTCTGGTTCGGCGTGCTGCCGCTGCCCGACTTCGTGGGCAAGGACAAGGAACTCGCCGAGACGCTGAAGCTGGTGCACCACTTCGCCGCCTATGGCCTGGGCCTGCTCGTCGCCGCCCATGTGGCCGCCGCCCTCAAGCACCACTTCATCGACCGCGACGGCCTGCTTGCCCGCATGGGCCTGGGTCGTACCTGAACCGCGCCTGAAAGGACCTCATGAAACGCCTGTTCTCCGCCCTGCTGATCGCCACCAGCGCCCTGGCCACCCAGGCCGCCACGCTGCAACCCGAGAAGAGCGACCTCAGCTTCACCTTCAAGCAGATGGGCGTGCCGGTGGACGGCAAGTTCAAGAAGTTCGAAGCCCAGCTCGATTTCGACACCAAGAAGCCCGAGGCCGGCAAGATCGCCTTCACGGTGGACCTGGGCAGCGTGTCCCTGGGCGACGCCAGCTTCGACGCCGAGCTCGCCAAGACGCCCTGGTTCGACACCAAGCGCAACGGCAAGGCCACATTTGTGTCCAGTGGCATCAAGGCCACCGGCCCCGGCAAATACGACGTGGCCGGCAAGCTGACCATCAAGGGTGCCAGCCGCGATGTTGTCGTGCCCCTCACGCTGGCCTCAGGCGTGGCCAGTGGCAGCGTGGCCATCAAGCGCCTGGACTTCAAGATCGGTGACGGCGAATGGGCCGACACCTCCATGGTGGCCAACGATGTGACCGTGAAGTTCAAACTGTCTTTCGCCGGCCTGTAACCTCAACCCCTTCCTTCCCCTCACCCCCCGGAGACCTTCACGATGAAGAAAGCCCTGCTGCTCGCCACCCTGCTCGCCGCCGTTGGCGCCGCCCAGGCCCAAAGCGCCACCTACGCCATCGACCCCAGCCACACGGCGGTCACCTTCGAAGCCAAGCATTTCGGCACCAGCACGCTGCGCGGCCGCTGGGACAAGAAGGAAGGTTCGGTCACGCTGGACAAGGCCGCCAAGACCGGCAAGGTCGAGTTCACCATCGACATGGCCTCCCTCACGACCGGTACGGCCCCGTTCGATGGCCACCTGAAGAGCAAGGACTTCTTCGCCGTCGAGGAGTTCCCGACGGCCAAGTTCGTCGGCGACAAGTTCACCTTCAATGGCGACAAGGTCGCCAGCGTCTCCGGCGAGCTGACGTTGCGCGGCAAGACCAACCCGGTCACGCTGA
Organism: Roseateles sp. P1_C1_2; assembly: GCF_056406535.1. NCBI lineage: Bacteria > Pseudomonadati > Pseudomonadota > Betaproteobacteria > Burkholderiales > Sphaerotilaceae > Roseateles > Roseateles sp. P1_C1_2. The sequence continues at coordinate 94,529 of NZ_JBFUAB010000014.1, read as the reverse complement.
CGGCCACCGGCTTCAACTGCTACGAGAACCCGCGCCTGAAGCGCGAGGTTTGCGGCGGCGACTTCGAGACCACCATCCAGCGCAGCCAGTGGGGCATCGTCTACGCCATGCCGGCCGTCACGCCGGACGCCATCCGCCTGCTGGTCCAGGTCGAGGCCATCAAGCAGTAAACCCGCTGCCCTTCCTCTCGAAGCCCGCCTCTGGCGGGCTTTTTGCTGGGCGATCCGTGAACTATTCCCACGGCCTTCACAGCCCTGTCACGGCCGGCCGCACGGCCTGTCGCCCGTCCATGCAGTTCGTCCCCCACCCCGGCCGGCGTGTCGCGTCAAGCCCACGGCGCCCGGCCACTCTGCTTACAGTGGCCCCAACGACGACAAACCGGCCATGACTCCCACCTTCTCTCCCAGCCCCCAGCAAAAGCTCTGGATCGAGCGCTGGCAGCGTTTTTCCGCCACGGTGGTGCGCTACTTCCACATCTACGCCGGCTGGCTGGTCGGCATCAGCTGGAAGCGCTTCGTGCTGCTGTCGCTGGCGCTGCTGATCGGCGTCAACGTGCTGAAGAACCTGCCCCCCTTCACCTGGCGCGTCAGCGAGCAGGTCGAGGACCATGACCATGGCGCCGAGCGCCGCCGGGCCAAGGCCGAGGCCGAAGCCAAGAAGGCTGTCGAGCAGGCCCGCAAGGCCGTCGACAAGGCGGGCAAGAAGGAGGCCGACAAGGGCATCCACTACGAAGTCAAGATCGACGAGCGCGGCGTGCGCATCCAGCCGGTGCGCCCGGCCTCGGCAGCCAGTGCCGTCGATGACGACGGTGAGCCCAAGGCCGACCCGGCCCCGGCCATCTCCATCGACTTCCCCAAGAGTGCCCGCCCTGAGGACATCCGCGCCGCCATCGACCAGGCCAAGGAGCAGCTCGGCCAGCTCAAGCAGGAGGCCGAGGAGGTCAAGGACGCTCAGCAGGCCGCCGCCGAGGCCCAGGCTGCGCTGCAGGACGCCGTCGAGGAAGCAAGCAATGCCCAGAGCCGCAAGCGCGTCACCATCGTGCATGCCGGCGACTCCCTGGTCGACCTGGCCATCTTGTGGATCCTGGCCTCGGCCGTCATCAAGGCCATGTACAAGGGCCGCATCCAGGCCGAGGTGAAGGCCGCCCAGGCGGCAGAGAACGCCGAGAGCGAGGCGCTCAAGCGCCAGGTCATCGAGGCCCGCATGGCCGCCATGCAGGCCCAGGTCGAGCCGCACTTCCTGTTCAACACGCTGGCGTCCATCGACCACCTCATCGAGGTCGACCCGCCGCGGGCCAGCCAGATGCAGAAGAACCTGATCGCGCTGCTGCGGGCCTCCATGCCCACCATGCGCGAGGCCAACGCCACCGCCACCCGTGACCTGGGCCGCGAGCTGGCCGTCATCCGGCCCTATCTCGAGATCCTGAAGATGCGCATGGAAGAGCGCCTGCAGACCGAGATCGACGTGCCCGAGGGCCTGCTGTCCGCCGAATTCCCGCCCATGATGATCCAGGGCCTGGTCGAGAACGCCATCAAGCATGGCCTCGAACCCAAGGCCGAGGGCGGCAGCCTGAAGGTCAAGGCCGAGATCGTGCACGGCAAGCTGGCCGTCACGGTCGCCGACACCGGCCTGGGCTTCGGCCGCGCCGCCACCAGCGGCACCGGCGTGGGCCTGGCCAACATCCGCGAACGCCTGCAACTGCTGCATGGCAGCAAGGCCAGCGTCACCGTCACCGAGAACCAACCCAGTGGCACGGTCGTCACGATCACCGTGCCCTATCGCAGCCGCAACGACGAAGGAGTCGCAGCATGAAAACCCTGTTCAAGATCCTGTTCATTGGCACCGCGCTGATGGTCCTGGTGGCGATGTTCGGCGGCTTTGCGCTGCTGCACCACCACGGCGGCCCGGACATGCACATCGTGCTGGACGACGGCGAGTTCTTCCTCGGCGGCAGCGATTTCGGCGACTGGCTGGGTGCCAGCATCGGCCTCTTCGTCGCGGCCCTGGTCTGCATCGTCGTCGTGCCCCTGGTGCTGCTGCTGGGCGTGGCCCTGCCGCTGCTCATCGTCGGCGGCGTGCTGGCCCTGGTCGTGGCCAGCCTGCTCGGCGTCGGCGCCGTGCTCGGCTCGCCGCTGATCCTGCTTGGCCTGCTGCTCTTCGTCGTCCTGCGCAACCGCAGCCGCGCCAACACTGCCAAATCGACGCCAGTCTGAACTAGCATCGTCGGCTATGAGCAATGCACCCATCCGTGCCGTTCTGGCCGACGACGAAAGACTGATGCGCGAGCAATTGCGCGCCCGATTGACCGAGGTCTGGCCCGAGCTGGAGATCGTCGCCGAGGCCAAGAACGGCCTCGAGGCCGTCGAGCTGACGAAGCAGCACAAGCCCGACATCGTCTTCCTCGACATCCGCATGCCGGGCCTGACCGGCGTGGAGGCTGCCCGCCAGATCGCCCAACTGGGCGACGAGGGGACCGACGAGGACGACGACTGGCTGGTGCCCGAGATCGTCTTCATCACCGCCTACGACCAGTACGCTGTCGAGGCCTTCGAGCAGGGCGTGGCCGACTATGTGCTGAAGCCCGCCGAGCGTGAGCGCCTGCAGCTGACGGTGGCCCGCATCAAGAAGCGTCTGGCCCAGCGCGAGGCGCCGTCAAGCGACTTCAGCGACAGCGCGCCGGTGCCGCTGCAGCAGCTGCTGCACAAGTTGTCGGGGCAGATGAACCCCGCGGGCAAGCCGCAATATCTGCAGTGGATCCAGGCCACCGTCGGCCAGGCCATCCAGATGATCCCGGTCGAGGACGTGCTGTTCTTCATCAGCGACGAGAAGTACACCCGGGTGCAGACGGCCAAGGTCGAGGCGCTGATCCGCAAGCCCATCAAGGAGCTGGTGGACGAACTCGACCCGCAGGTCTTCTGGCAGATCCACCGCTCCACACTCGTGAACGCGCGCGCCATCGACGGCATCACGCGCGACTTCCGCGGCCGTCAGCTGGTGGGCGTGCGCGGCCTGACCGAGAAGCTCGAAGTCAGCCGCAGCTACACGCACCTGTTCAAGGGCATGTAGGCTCGCGCGAGCGGCGCATCCCTGGTTTGGGCGATCTGCGGCGTTGCAAATGCTCGCCGGGCGCGAGCCCGGCTCCGCTTTGCGCCTTGCAGCTCATCCCAAACCAGGGCGCGCCGCACGCGCGGCGGCACTGGCTGAAAGTGGATTACTTTTCTACAAACGCGCGCTCGATGACGTAGTCGCCCGGCGTCGTCGTGCTGCCTTCCTTGAAACCACGGATCTCCAGCATCTCCTGCATGTCCTTCAGCAGCGCGGGGCTGCCGCACAGCATGATGCGGTCGGTCTCGGGGTCCAGCGCCGGCAGGCCCAGGTCTTCCTGCAGCTTGCCGGTCTGGATCAGGTCGGTGATGCGGCCCATGTTCTTGAAAGGCTCGCGCGTGACCGTCGGGTAGTACAGCAGCTGCTCGGCAGCGAATTCGCCGAGGAATTCGTGCTGGTGCAGGTCGACGGTGAGGTGGTCGTGGTAGGCCAGCTCGTTCACATGGCGCACGCCATGCACGACGATGACCTTCTCGAAGCGCTCATAGGTCTCGGGGTCGCGCGCGACGCTGATGAAGGGCGCCAGGCCCGTGCCGCTGCCCAGCAGGTAGAGGTTCTTGCCCGGCAGCAGATAGTCGATCAGCAGCGTGCCCGTGGGCTTGCGGCCGACGATGATCTTGTCACCCGGCTTGATGTGCTGCAGCTTGGAGGTCAGCGGGCCGTCCGGCACCTTGATGCTGAGGAATTCCAGCTGCTCTTCGTAGTTGGCGCTGACGATGCTGTAGGCGCGCAGCAGCGGTTTGCCCGTCTCCGTCTTCAGGCCGATCATCGTGAAGTGGCCATTGGAAAAACGCAGGGCCTGGTCGCGCGTCGTCGTGAAGCTGAACAGGCGGTCGGTCCAATGGTGGACGGTCAGGACGGTCTCTTCGTGGAAGGCACTCATGGCGGTCGTTCTTGCGGACGGTTGGGCGGACGGTTGGGCGGACGGTTTGGCGGGTTAACCCGGGTATTTTCGCCGGGAAGTGCTCACCCGCCGTCGCCAAGGGGTCAAGTCGCGGTTTCGATGCGCAGAAGCCTCGCCCCGGCACCCTCGCCGCGCTTGACGTCCTCGGGGTTGTAAAGGGCGCATGCCTTCAGCGACAGGCAGCCACAGCCGATGCAGCCCGTCAGCCGCTCGCGCAGCTGCTGCAGGGCCGCGATGCGCTCGTCCAGCAGCGGCGCCCAGCCGGCCGACAGCCGCGTCCAGTCGGCCTTGGTGGGCGTGCGGCTCTGCGGCAGGGTGGCCAGCGCCGCCTTGATCTGCGGCAGCGTCAGCCCCACCACCTGGGCGGCGCGGATGAAGGCCACCCGGCGCAGCACATGGCGCGGGTATTGGCGGTGCCCGCCGCTGCTGCGGCCGCCGGCAATCAGACCTTCGGCCTCGTAGAAGCGCAGCGCGCTGGCTGCCACGCCCGAGCGCTTGGCCAGCTGGCCAATGCTCAGGGGAGCGGTCGGGCCGTCAGGGCTTGACTTCAAGTCCACTTGAACTTCGAGCATGGCGCCATGTTCCCACAGCCGAGACCGCCCATGCTGATGAAGACCGCCACCCCCGCGCCCGCCACGCTGGCCCAGCTGCACCACTTGCTCGATGCCGGCGCGGCGCTGTCGCCCACCTACCGTGGCCGCCTGAGCAACCACCTGCCCATGGCCCAGCAGGCGCTGCTGGAGCTGGGCGCCTCGGCCGCACGCCTGCAAGCCTGGAGCGAGGGCTATGAAGCCCACCTCGAGCCGCGCGTCAACGGCCGCCCGGCCAGCATCAGCCTGGAGCGCGACCTGGGGCGGCCGGACAGCGAGGCCGCCTGGCACGCCCACTTCGCCGCGCGCATCGCGGAGACCGGCGCCGCTGACACGTTGCGCGAGGCCCTGGCGCTGCTRTTGCCCGGCGTGGGAGCGATCGCCTTCCATGGCCTGATCCGCACCGGCCATGCGGTGCTGGCCGGCCATGATGGCGAGCTGGCCAGCGGTCTCGCCCACTGGGCGGCCCACTTCCTGCCGCTGCCGTCGCCGACGACGGCCGACGCTCCGCCGCTGGAAATGGCCGATTGGTTGCAGGCGCTGCGCAAGCTGCCGCCTGTCATCTACCCGGCGGGCGCGCTGATCCATGGCCGTATGCAGGCCTGGGGCGAATCGCCCGACTTCGCCGCGGTCGCCGGCCGTCTGCGGCAAGGGCCGGACACGCTGCGCGAGCTGGCGCTGCTGGCGGCGCGCACCTATTCAGCGACCGGCAACTTCACCGTGCTGCATCTGCTGACGGCCAGCCACGCGATGGGGGTGCTGGAACCCTGGTGGCCGGCGCCCGGGCTGGCCCTCGGCTTCAGCATCGCCGCGGCGGCCGGCCTGCTGGCCAGCGGCGCCGAGCCGGCGCTGATGCTTGACCGCCCGCCCAGCCGCCCCTGGCCGGCACTGATCGCGGCCGCCTGTGAACAGGACGACGCCCATGTCATCAAGCTCACCCATGCCGCCTGGCGCCTTGGCCGGCGCTGGCCCGACCCGGCCTGGCGTCGCGCCGTGGAACGGGCCATTCCATTTTGATGGAAAGAAAATTCCAGTAAACTGGAATGCATGGACATCACGCAACGCATCGGCCGCCGCCTCCACGAACTTCGCTCGGCTGCCGGCCTGTCGCTGGACGCGCTGGCGCAGAAGAGCGGCGTCAGCCGCTCCAACATCTCGCTGATCGAGCGCGGCCAGAGCAGCCCGACGGCCGTCGTGCTGGACAAGCTGTCGTCGGCCCTCGGCGTCAGCGTCGCGTCGATGTTCGAGGCCGGCCCCGCGCCAGCGGCGCCTTCGCCATTGACGCGCGTGGCCGATCAGCCCGTCTGGGATGACCCCGCCTCGGGCTACCGCCGCCGCAATGTGTCCCCGGCCGGCGCGTCGCCACTGCAGCTGGTGGACGTCGTCTTCCCGGCCGGTCAACGCGTGTCCTTCGAGACATCGGAGCGTGACGCCGACATTCATCAGCTGGTCTGGATGATCGATGGCGTCATGGAAATCGGCCACGGCAGCGAGCAGTGGCAGCTGAACCCCGGCGACTGCCTGGCCATGCGGCTGGATGCGCCCATCCGTTTCCACAATCCTGGAACCAAGCCGGCGCGCTACCTTGTTGCGCTCACTGGAGCCCGCCCATGAACGTCCGCGAACTCGATGGCGCCGAGGCGCTGGCCCGTGTGGATGAACTGGCCGAGGTGCTGCGCGATTGCGTCGAGGGTGGCGCGTCGGTGGGGTTCATGCTGCCGCTGGCGACCGGCCGGCCCGAGGCGTTCTGGCGCAAGGTGGCAGCGGGAGTCGCTGCGGGTGAGCGCCATCTCTTCGTCGCCGAAGACGAGGCTGGCCGCATCTGCGGCACGCTATCCCTCGTCATCGACATGCCAGACAACCAACCTCATCGGGCGGACGTCGGCAAGATGCTGGTTCACCGCCGCATTCGCCGACAAGGCGTCGCCGAGCGGCTGCTGCGGGCGCTGCAGTCGCGAGCGCAAGAACTGGGCAAGACGACGCTGGTGCTCGACACCGTCACGGGCAGCGATGCATCGCGGGTCTACGAAAGAACGGGCTGGCAGCGGGCGGGGGACATTCCGAACTACGCGCTGATGCCGGATGGGGCGCCATGCTCGACAACGTACTACTACCGGGCTCTTTGACGGAGATGGCGCGCTAGGCTGCGAGCAGCTGTGAATTGTCATCGGTGTCTTGCGGGAGCATTCAATGCAGCATCGCTTCTTAGCGCAGTTCGGCGTCGCACTGTTCATCTGCACGACGGTTCACGCTGACGACGCGCTGATTTCGCAGTCGTTCGATGCCGAGGGGATTGAGCGCGTCGTCTTGAGATCGGCGCACGCAGAACGGGCGAAGGTTGAAACTGCGAACGCGATGCAAATCACAGTCGCTGGTCGTGTCGAGGGCGGTGCTCAGGGCTATCACTCCCCCGATCCGAACTGGAAGGAAACACCCGCATCTCAATGGGGCATGAAGTTCGTTGCCAAGCGCTTTGGCCCGGTCCTGGTGGTGTCCAGCCTGAACGAGATGGGCTACATCCACCATCAGTACGCTATTGAGGCCATCACAGTCACCTTGCCGAAAAATGCGCAGCTCGTTCGAGAGACGCGCACGCTCACCGGTTCCGGTGATCCTGACCTCCGCGACCCTCAGTAGCCGGGTCGCTTTGGGTCAAGCCCTGAACCCGATTCCCCTGCGCTCGCGCACCTCCGGCTTGGCCCGATGCTCAGCCTCCAGCTGAGCCAGGAACTCATCCGGCGTGAAGGCCTCGCCGAGGATCTCGACCTGGTTCCGAACGGCTGCGAAGTCGCCATGCGTCAGGCAGTCCATCGCGGCCAGTCGCACGCGTTGCTCGTCCGTCGGGGCCTCGCCCGCCTCGCGCTCGAACATCGCCATGCGTTGCTCGGCTTTCAGCGCCTTGAAGCGGATCTTGAACGCGAAGCGCCGCAGTGCCGCCTCGTCGAGATCGTCAAACAGATTGGTCGTGCAGATGAAGAGGCCGCTGAAGCGCTCCATGCCGGCCAGCATCTCGTTGACTTCACTGACCTCGTAGTTGCGCTCGGCATGCTTGCGGCTGCGCAAAAAACTGTCGGCTTCGTCGAGCAGCAGCACGGCGCCTTCGGTCTGGGCCGTTTCGAACATGCGTGCCATGTTCTGCTCGGTCTCCCCGACGAACTTGCTGGCGATGTCGCTGGCGCGCCTGACCATCAGCGGCCGGCCCAGGGCCTGGGCGATGTGCTCGGCCAGCGCGGTCTTGCCGCTGCCGGGCGGGCCGTAGAAGCAGAGCTGGCCGCTGCCCTTGCGGCGCAGGGCCTCGACGATGCGCGGGATCTCGAAGCGGCTTTCGCAGTTCAGCAGACTCAGCGCATAGCTGGTGACACAGGGCCGAGCCATGCTGCTGCCATCGTCGCGGCCCAGGGCCTTGTCGGCGTTCAGCAGCTGTCGCTCGATGAGTTTTTCGGCCTCATCGGCACCACCGGCCAACTGGGCAAAGCGCACCGCGGTGCGGATCTGCGCCGGCGTCAGGCCCGGGCGCTCGGCCAGCTTGGCGATGAAGGTTTCGCTGACGCTGACTTCACCCAGCGCCTTGGACACCAGGCCCTTGCGTGCACCGGGCGGCGGCGACTTCAGCTCCAGGTGGTACTGGAAGCGACGGCGGAAGGCCGGGTCGATCTGCTCGATGCGGTTGGTCACCCAGATGACGGGCACCGGGTTGGTTTCCAGGATCTGGTTGACCCAGGCCTTGCCGCTGACCGAGTTGCCGACGCCACCTTCGCCGCTGGCGTCCAGCCGGTTGAGCAGCGACGCCGTGTCGCTGGACAAGGGCGGGAACACGTCCTCGACCTCGTCGAACAGCAGGGCCACATTGGCGCTGGCCTTCAGGAAGACCTGGCTGATCTGCAGCGAACGGTAGCGGTCGCGGCCGGACAGGGAATTGCCGTCGCGGTCGGCGTACTCGACCTCGTACAAATCCAGGCCCGCGGCCGCGGCGGCCACCTTGGCCAGCTCCGTCTTGCCCGTCCCCGGGGGGCCGTAGAGCAGCACGTTGACGCCGGTCGCATGCGTGGCGACGGCCTGGCGCAGCAGGCCTTGCAGCAGGCCCAGGTCGTCGCTGACGAACTGGAAATCGCTGGCGCCGAGCATGCTCAGCGTGGCCGGCCGCGTGAACACGGCCATCAGGTCATGCGGGCCCTGGTATTCGCGCATCAGCACCGGTGGCAACTGGTCGCTGACCTTCATCAGGTCGGCCAGGTCGGTGATGTTGTGTTCCGAGATCAGGTTCTCGACCATGCCGATGCGCTCCAGGCGCGAGCCGGCGCGGAGGGCTTCGGCCACCTCGCGCTCATCGACGCCAGCGACGGCGGCAATCGCGGCAAAGGCCTCCTGGGCCGTGTTGACCTTGAACTCGACGAGGGCGCCGCGCAGTTCGCGCTGGTAGCGGGCCAGCGTGCCGTACAGCAGGATGGCGCGCTCGGCCGGGTTGAGCTGCAGCAGCGTGCCCAGTGCGGCGATGTTCTTCTCGACCAGCGTCGACTCGCGCTTGAGCTGGCGGTCCAGGTGCTCGCAGGTGGTGGCGAGCAGGGCCATCATGTCCTTGGGCGCATCCTTGACGTATTCGTCGAGGTAGAAGAACAGCGTGGCTTCCGAGAAGGGGCCGCTCCATTGGCCGAAGCGGTCCAGGAAGGCCTCGTCGCTCAGCGCGTCGTGGCCGCGCCACAGCTCGTTGCCGGCGCAGCGCTGCCCCAGATAGCCGCGCAGCCTCTGCAGCACGCGGGTGGGCCAGACGAGGTGGCGGCCCGTGAAGGACAGCAGGCCGTTGAAGTCGCGGCGCAGATTGAAGCGGCCCGCGTGCCTGACGGTCAGCGTCAGCACGAACTGCGAGCACATGCGGTCCAGCACCGGGGCGCTGTCCAGGCCGGGCGAGGGCAGCACGCGGGCAGATGCCCGGGCGGCTGTCTCAGCGGCGACTCGCTTCACCATTCGATGGACTCCTTGCGCAGCCTGCAACGGCCGGCGCGGACCCATCTTGTATCAGGCTTGGCGGCAGATCAATGCAAGATCGGCCCCCCAAGTGCTCAGTGCATCACGACTGGTTGCTGGCCCATCACGGCATAGCGCTCGATGAAGGCGTCCAGTTCGTCCTCGGAAGGCTCGCCGTCGTCGATGAGGGCCTGCACGCCTTGCTGGAAGGATTCGGCCAGGGCGCCCTCGATGAAGATTTCCTTGCGGGCGAACTTGTCGACGATCTCGAAACCGCCGCGGTTCAGCTGCGGCCCCGCTTCCACCGCCTGAAGCTCGGCGTGCGGCACGTCAAACTGGACGACGATGAAGCTGTCGGAGTTGTAGAGCATGTGCATGGAGTTCTCCTCAGGGCTTCAACTGCGGGTGGGGCCGGGCGTTTCAAGCCCCGCTTGGTTCAGATACTGGCAGAACACCCCGCTGTTCGGGTCATCCCATGCGCTGACAACGTGTAGGAAGCGTCAGGAGTTCACGTCGGACAGACGGATCTCGAAACCGCGCGTTTCCGGGTCGCCCTGGCGCAGCCGCACCGGCCAATAGGCCCGCGCCGGGTCCAGCCACAGCTCGACGCCGGGGTCACGCTCACCCAGCGGCAGGCGGCGCAGATGCAGCATGCCGGCGTCTTCGGGGCCTGGATCCACGGCCTCGAAGGTCCATTCCCGCAGCTCGCCGCGCAGTCCGGCTACCCAGACGCGCCAGCGCCCGCCGGGTGCCGGGGTGGCCTGCACCAGCGCCGCGAGCTGCAGCCACCAGGACAGGCGGTCCTGCGCGCCCTCCGGCAGGTCGAGCTGGGCGGGGCTGGCCGAAAAGCTGACGCGCCGGCCCTCGGCATCGAAATTGATGGCCTGGCGGTCCTGGCCGCCGCGCTGCAGCGCGAAGCGTTCGGGCGCCAGGCCGGCACTGCCCAGATGGCCCAGGCTTTCCAGCGCCGGCAGGGCGCGCTCGCCGACGCGGCGTGTCAGGCGCAGGCTGTAGCGGCCGTCGGCCTCGGGGCGCCAGTCCAGCAGGGCCTCGCCATCCTGGCCGCCCTGGCGCAGCCGGAAATGCCAAGCGGCCGGGCCGGCCAGCCGCAGCAAGGGTGCATCGAGCGCAGGGGCGGGCGCTTCCACCGCCGGCATGGGAGGCCGGGTGCTGGGGCGGCTTGAGCGCGCCTGGGGCGAGGGCGGGACGGGCAGCGCCGGTTCGGGCAGGGCCGTTGGCGCGGTCGGCGGCAGCAGCAGCGCGACGCTGACGGCCCGTGCCGGCCGGGTGGCGCCGTCGTCGCGCACGCGCTCGCCCCCCAGCAGCGCCAGGTGGGCGAGCAGGCTGGCCGCCAGCGCGAGCAGGGCGGCGCGGGGGAAGAGCAGGCCGGCGCGCATCGCACAATGCTGCCATCACCCCGGATCTCCGCCCATGAAACTCGCCAGCTACGCCGACGGCTCGCGCGACGGCCATCTCGTCGTCGTGTCGCGCGACCTGACCCAGGCGCATTACGCCACCGGCATCGCCACGCGCCTGCAGCAGGTCCTCGACGACTGGGGCTTCCTCGCTCCCCAGCTCGAAGACCTGGCCGTGCAGCTCAACCACGGCAAGCTGCGCCACGCCTTCGCCTTCGAGCCCGAGAAATGCGTGGCGCCGCTGCCACGCGCCTTTGGCTGGGCGGTGGTCGATGCCGATGGCGGCGTGCGGCGCGAAGCCGGCCAGTTCCAGGCCTCGCACCAGCCCCTGAAGGCGCCCGCAGCCTGCGAGCCGGTGCTGGCCGCCATCAGCGGCGACCTGGCTGCCGCCAGCGACACCGCTGCCGCACTGGACGCGCTGCGCCTGCTGACTTTCGCCGTGGACTGGCGCCTGGACGGCGAATTGATCGCCACCCACTGCGCGCCGCTGGCCGTCACACCCGATGAGCTGGGCGAGGCCTGGGCGGGCGGCCGCCTGCAGGCCCGGCTGAACGTGCTGCACAACGGCGCCAAGCTCGACCCGCGTGATGTGGCTGCAGCGCCCGGTGAAGTGCTCGCGCGGCTGGCCCGCCTGCGTTCGCTGCGTGCCGGCCAGCTCGCCGGCGCGACCCTCGGCAGCCTGGAACTGCCGCTCGCCGCCGGCGACAGCCTGCGTCTGGACCTCAAGTCCGCCGAGGGCGCCAGCCTCTTCGGCGCCATCGACCTCGACCTCGCACCCCCGCCCGCCCTCGTATGAGCCAAGCCATCATCATCGACACCGACCCCGGCCAGGACGACGCCATCGCGCTGCTGCTGGCCGCCGCCAGCCCCGAGTTGGAGCTGCTCGGCGTGACGACGGTGGCCGGCAACGTGCCGCTGGCGCTGACGACACTGAACGCCCGCAAGGTCATGGAACTGGCCGGCCGCCGCGACGTGGCCATCTGCGCCGGCGCCGACCGGCCGCTGGACGTGCCGCTGGTGACCGCCGAGCATGTGCATGGCGATACCGGCCTGAACGGCGTCGAGCTGCCCCAGCCGACTCTTGGCCTCGACCCGCGCCATGCGGTGGACTTCATCATCCAGACCCTGCGCGAGCGCGAGGCCGGCACGGTGATGCTGTGCCCGCTCGGCCCGCTGACGAATATCGCGCTGGCCCTGCGCCAGGCCCCCGACATCGCGGCGCGCATCCGCCGCATCGTGCTGATGGGCGGCGGCTTCTTCGAGGGCGGCAACGTCACGCCGGCGGCCGAGTTCAACATCTACGTCGATCCCCAGGCCGCCCATGAGGTCTTCACCAGCGGCGTGCCCATCACGATGGCGCCGCTGGACGTGACCCACGAAGCGCTGACGACGGCGGCCCGCATCGAGGCCATCCGCCACCTGGGCAACCGCGTCGGCGGCGTCGTTGCCGCGTGGATGGAGTTCTTCGAGCGCTTCGACGAAGAGAAATACGGCCAGGACGGCGGCCCGCTGCACGACCCCTGCGTGATCGCCTGGCTGCTGCGCCCGGAACTCTTCACCGGCCGTGACTGCAATGTGCGCGTCGAGACGCAGAGCGAGCTGACGCGCGGCATGACCGTCATCGACTGGTGGGCCGTGACCGGCCTGCCTGCCAATGCCCAGGTGCTGCGTCATGTCGACTCGGATGGCTTCTTCGGCCTGCTGACCGAGAGATTGGCGCGATTGCGCTGATCGTCTGCCGCCGCATTCTTCTGCTCGCCCGCATGCACGCGGGCACCTCATTTCGAGACAGCCATGTCCCTTGCCCGCCTGCTTGCCGTGTGCAGCACCCTGTTGTTCGTCGCCTGTGCCACGCCGCCGCAGCCTTCCGTCGTGCGCATCGGCATTGCCGGGCCGACGTCGGGAGTGATCGGTCATCTCGGACGAGACAACGAGTACGGCGCGAGGCTGGCGATCGAGGAGCTGAACCAGAGCAGCTTCAACATTGGCGGCCGGGTGGTCACTTTCGAATTGGTGAGCCGGGACGACCGGGCCGATCCGCGGGAGGGCGTGGCCGTCGCTCGGCAATTGGTCGAAGCGCGCGTGCAAGGCGTCGTCGGGCACCTGATTTCAGGCACCTCCATTCCGGCGTTCAAGGTGTATGCGGATGCCGGTATCCCGTCGGTGGCGCCGGCCGCCACCAACCCCAAGCTCACCCGGCAAGGCCTGCGCACAGCCTTCCGCGTCGTCGTCGACGATGTGGCGGTCGGCCGCGTGATGGGCCGGCATGCCGCTCAACTCAAGTTCCGTTCGCTGATCATCGTGGACGATCGCTCGGCTTACGGCCAGGGCCTGGCGGATGCTTTCGAATCCGGCCTGCGCGAGTCCGGTGCAACGGCGAGCGGGCGGGAGTACACGAGTACTTTCTCCAGCAACTTTGCTGCTCAGGCGGGCCGTATCGTCGAAGCCCAGGCCGATGCCGTCTTCTATGGCGGCACGGACCGCGAAGCCAGGGTCTTGCTCGAAGCCCTGGCCCAGTTGGGCTGGAAGGGGCAATTCTTCGGCGGTGACGGCATCTGCACTGGGGAAATCGGGTCGGTCCGCTTGTCCGCCCAGATTCTCTGTGCCGAGCCTGGAGGGCTGATCGACGGCCCCGGCAGCGATGAAATGCGGACCTTCAAGCAGCGCTTTCGCAGCCGTTTCGGCCTTGACGTGCAGCTCTACGCTCCCCAAGCCTATGACGCGGTGAAGCTGCTGGCCGATGCCATGCAGCGCGCCGGCTCGGCCGACCCGGCCCGATATCTGCCCTTGCTGGCCGCAACGCGCAGCTACCAGGGCGTCACCGGCAGCATCGGCTTTGATGCCAAGGGTGATTTGCTGGAGCCTTTGGTGCCGCTGTATGGCTACCGGAACGGGCGTCGACAGTTCGTGCAGGTTCTGCGCTGATCCCAGGCTGTGCCCGGATTTGAGCCATTCCTGATGGGTAAATCCCCGTCGACATCATTTATGTCTGGATGTAAAAATCCACCCTGAACAGGGTTGTTCCCGACAGAGAGCATCGCTCCGCGGGGCCGCATCCAGGGTGATGCAGGCAGGAGTCGYAGGTGCCGAGCAGAGAAAAGCTGCTGGAGGTGATCGCCATCCAGACCGAGGTGGCTCGGCTGGGACTGGATCTGGGCGGGCTGATGAGCCTGGTCGTGCAGCGCACATTGAGCCTGGTGGGCGCCGACGGTGCGGCCGTCGAGCTGGCCGAGGGCGAGGACATGGTCTATCGCGCCGCGGCCGGCATGGCCCGCGGCAGTCTGGGCCTGCGGCTCAAGCGTGGCGCCAGCCTGTCGGGCCTGTGCGTGCGCGAGGGGCGCGCCCTGCACTGCGACGATGCGCTGACCGACCCCCGCACCGACCGCGTTGCCTGCGAGAAGCTGGGCCTGCGTTCCATGGTCGTCGTGCCGCTGCGCCATCAGGGCGAGACGGTGGGCGTGCTCAAGGCCATGTCCAGCCAGGTGGCTCATTTCAATGACCGCCATTTCGCATTGCTGGAGCTGCTGTCCGACCTGGTCGCCGCAGCCATGTATTTCGCCACCCGGTATGCCCCCGGCGAGCTCTTCCACAAGGCGACGCACGACGGTCTGACCAACCTGCCCAACCGCTCCCTCTTCCTGGACCGGCTGCGCTCCTCCCTGGCCCAGGCTGGGCGCGACGGTCTGCCCTTGGCTGTGCTGATGCTGGACCTGAACGGCCTCAAGCCCATCAACGACAACCATGGCCATCGCGTGGGTGACGCGGCCCTTTTGGAGTTCGCCGGACGGCTGAACGCCAGCGTGCGCCAGTCCGACACGGCGGCTCGCCTGGGCGGTGACGAGTTCGGCATTCTGTTGCGGCCCCTGGCCCCTGAAGGCGGGCTGGAGGCGACGATCGCCCGCCTGCGCCAGCAACTCAACGGCGACTTCCACTTCGAAGGCCGCAACCTGCCGCTGGCGGCCAGCCTGGGTGCGGCCTGCTTCCCCGAAGACGGCAGCGATGTCGTGCAGCTGCTGGAACTGGCCGACCAGCGCATGTACCGCCAGAAGCGCGAGATCCAACGCGCGCTGCAGCACGTCGTCGCAGCCTAGAACGGGCGATGGCAAGATGGGGCTCCCCCGACCGGAGCCTGTCACCATGCAACGCCGCCTCGTCATCGCCAGTGCGCCCGCTCTCCTGCTGCTGCGTCCGGCCTGGGCACTCAACCTCAGCGAGGGTGACGCCAACGCCGGCATCCGCACGGCCCTGGAGCGTGGCGCCAATTCCGCCGTGGCCTTGCTTGGCAAGCAGGACGGCTTCCTCGGCAACCCCCTCGTCAAGATCGAGCTGCCCGGCTATCTGAAGGACGCCGCCAAGCTGCTGAAGGCCACCGGCCAGGGCAAGAAGCTGGACGAACTCGTCGCCGCGATGAACCGCGCCGCCGAGGCGGCGGTGCCGGCCGCCAAGCCTCTGCTCGTCAAGGCCGTCAAGGACATGAGCGTCGACGACGGGCTGAAGATCCTGAAAGGCGGCGACGACTCGGTGACGCAGTTCTTTGCCGGCAAGACGCGTGAGCCACTGGGTCAGCAGTTCCTGCCCATCGTGACCAAGGCGACCGAGAAGGTGTCGCTGGCCGACAAGTACAACGCCGTCGCCAAGAAGGCCGGCGGCTTCGGCCTGGTGAAGGGCGACGAGGCCAACATCCAGCAGTACGTGACCGCCAAGGCGCTGGACGGCCTCTATCGCATGATTGCCGAAGAGGAGAAGAAGATCCGCCAGGACCCGGTCGGCACCGGCAGCGCCATCCTCAAGAAGGTCTTCGGCGGCCTTGGCTAGAGGCCGTGTGCCTGGTGCCACTCGGCCAGCGAGTGGTCCGGGTACTCATCGAAACGCGGGTCCTTTGGCGAGCCTTCCACCTCGACCCAGTCCGCCTTGGAGCCCACCATGCAGTGCACATGCTCAGGTGGCGTCGGCAGCGGTGTGTCGATGGCGCTGGCGTGCGGGTGCACGAGCTCGGGCCAGGTCGGGTCCCACAGCCACAGGGCGCTGCCGCATTTCATGCAGAAATAGCGTCGCGCGCTGCTCTTGTGCTGGCCCTTGCCCGACTTGTCGGGCAGCTTGGCGCGGTAGATGCGCAGATGCCGCTTGCCCTTGACCTTCATCGACAGCGTCTTCGCTCCGAGGTTGATCGCATAGCCGCCCGCACCGGCCGTCTTGCGGCAGATGGAGCAGTAGCAGCGCATGAAGGGGACGGGCGAATCCGCTTCGACGGAGAACCTGATCTGGCCGCAATGGCATGAGCCTTCGAGGTGCATTGGGCTGGCCTTTCCAAGAGATGGCGTGCAGGTGGCCATGATGGCCGACAATCCCGGCCCTTGCCTGTTTGCTGCCGCTTCGGCGGCTTTGCGATGAATTCCGATCTTCCCGATCCCGTCACCCCGTCCGAAGAACCGGCAGCCGCTGCGGCTGCGCCCGTGTCCGCACCAGAGGCGACGCCCGCCACCGAGAGCGTGTCCGAGACGCCCGCCGACGCTGCGCCGGCTGTTGCCGAGGCCGCGCCCGCTGCATCGGCGGCAGACGCCACGGCCGAGCTGAAGGCTCTGTTCCCGGCGCTATTCACCGGCAGACCTAAGCCGGTCAAGCTGCGCGTGCAGGCCGACATCCAGGAGCGTGCGCCCGGCAAGTTCAGCAAGGCCCAGCTCAGCGTCTTCCTGCGCCGCTACACCGGCAGCACCGGCTATCTGATCGCGCTGACCCAGGCCAAGACCCGTTTCGACCTCGACGGCCAGCCGGCCGGCGAGATCACCGAGGAACACCTCAAGGCGGCCCAGGAAGAGCTGGCCCGCCGCCGCGGCCTGAAGCAGGAACGCGAGCAGGTGGAGCAGGAGCGCCACCAGCTGGAAGCGCAGCAGCGCCGCAACCGCGGCCAGCTGCTGTGGGACTTCGAGCGCACGACGCTGACCGAGGCCAACTTCTGCGTGCTCAAGGGCGTCGTGCCCGAAGAGCTGCCAGGCCTGCTGGAGATCGCCCGCAAGGAGCGCGCCGAGGCCCCGCCGGCACCGCCGCGTGAGGCCCGCCGCGACGGTCCGCCACCGCGACGCGATGACCGCCGTCCCGGCGGCGGTGGTCGACCGGAAGGCCGCCGCGATGATCGTCGTGAAGGCGGCCGCCCGCCCCAGCGCCAGGGGCAGGGCAGGAAGCCCGACCAGCCGCGCCGAGATCAGGCCGCCATGCCCAAGGCTCCCGAGGCCGCTCCGGCCCAGGAGGCTCAGCCGCCTGGCAAGGATCAGGCGACCGAGTAATCAGGCCGAATACCGCTGCTCCAGGTAGGCGAGCAAGGTGCGGATCGTCTGCGCCTCGCCGCCCACCGGGCGGCCAGGGCGCGGCGCGTCGTTCCAGGCGAACAGGTCGACGTGCAGCCAATCCTGCTGGGCCGGCAGGAAGTCTTCGAGGAACAGCGCGGCGTTGATGGCGCCGGCCAGCGGGCTCTTGCCGGTGTTGACGATGTCGCCGATGGTGCTCTCGATGCCCGAGTGATACGGCGCCCACAGCGGCATATGCCAAAGCGGGTCGTCCAGCTTCAGGCCCAGGTCGACCAGGTCGCGGGCCGTGTCCATGTGCTTGGCGAACAGGGCCGGCAGCTGGGCCCCCAGGGCCACGCGGGCCGCGCCGGTCAAGGTCGCCAGGTCGATGACGAGGTCGGGCTTGCCTTCGGCGGCATAGGCCAGCGCGTCGCAGAGGATGACGCGGCCTTCGGCGTCGGTGTTGCCGATCTCGATGTGCAGGCCCTTGCGGGTCTTGATGACGTCGCCGGGCCGGTAGGCGTTGCCCGAGATCGAGTTCTCGACCGCCGGGATCAGCAGCTGCAGCCGCACCGGCAGCTTGAAGGCCATGATGAGGCCGGCCAAGCCCAGCGCATTGGCCGCACCGCCCATGTCCTTCTTCATCTGGCGCATGCCTTCGCCGGGCTTGATGTTCAGGCCGCCGGTGTCGAAGCAGACGCCCTTGCCGACCAGGGCCAGCTTGGGGTGCTTGGGATTGCCCCAGTTCACCTCGATCAGGCGAGGTGAGCGCGTGCTCGCGCGGCCAACGGCGTGAATGCTGGGGAAGTTCTTCTTCAGCAGCGCGTCCCCGACGGTTTCGGTGAAGGTCGCGTCGTACTGCTTGGCCAAGGCCTTGGCGGCGGCGGACAGCTCGGCCGGGCCCATGTGCTCGGCGGGCGTGTTGACGAGGTCGCGCGTGGCGGTCATGGCCATCGCCAGCGCGATGCCGCGCTCGGCGTCGCTGCCTTGCTTCAGCGCGAGCGTCGCCGGCGCCCGCTTGGCCGGCTTGTACAGGTCGAAGCGGTAGCCGCCCAGCTCCCAGGACATGGCCGCCGCCTCGGGCAGCAGAGCCAGGCCGGCGTCATCCAGCTTGTAGAGCCCTTCCGGCAGGGCCAGCGGCAGATGGCTCAGCGCAAAGGGGTGGGCCGTGTGCGCCACGCCGGCAAACACCTGGGCGAGGCGGCCGTCGGCGCCGGGCAGCAGGGCGTGGCTGTCGGCGGCACCGACGAAGCCGACCGTCGCCAACCAGGCGCGGGTGGCCTCGGGCAGGCCGGGGGCCAGGGCCTGGAAGGCAGCCCGGTCGACGACGGTGATGGGGGTGGCCTTGGCCGGGAGGGTTTTCTTCAGCTGGACGGTCATCGCAGTGCCCTGAATATCAAAACCGGCATTTTGTACACGTCAGGTGACTGCAAGCCACAACTGCAAAGAAGTGTTTTGGACCTGTCAACCAGCCCCGGCGGGCTGGCGTTGTGCCTCCCAATCGCGCCGCAATCGGCGTGAGACGGCCCCCAAGGGCCACCAGCCATCATGAAGATCCAGCCCCGCACCGAACACCAGCCGCGCCGCCTGCCCCTCCCCGAGGCGGCCTGGAGCGCCGAGGAATCCGTCGAAAAGGGCCGCAAGCACGAGGCCTTCGACACCGGCTTCTACAGCGGCGAGCGCCGCGGCCTGGCCCGCGCCATGCGCTTCGACCGCAAGCGCTGACACCCCCAGCGATCCACTTCCCAGCCCGCCGTCCGGCCCCGGACGGCGGGCTTTGTTTTGGGCCGATCGGGAAATCCTCCCGAATCCGGAGCGCCGACAGCGCCGAGAATGCGCCCCCATGAAAGCCGCCCGCCGCTCCATCGCCTTCTTTTCCGGCCTCCTGCTTTACTGCTTCGGCGCGGGCGCCGCCATGAAGTACGCCAGCACCGGTCTGCCGCGCCAGATCTATGCCCAACTGGGTGGTCGCAACAGCCTGCCGGTGATGCTCGGCGAGGCCATCGCCATTGCGGTACTGCTTTTCCTCGTCTCGCTGACCTGGGGATACCTGACGCTGCGGCCGCAGCGCCGCCGCCATCGCCCCTATGTCGCCTGGATGATGTCGGGCATCGGCGTGGCCTGGGCGGGCTGGCTGATCTTCGGCGCCTTCAGCTTTGCGCTGAAGCCGCGTGCCTATTCGGCGCCGCTGCAGAACATGCTGCTGTCGTCCAACGCGGCACCGCTGTTCGGGGCGCTCAACATCTTCGGTGTCGTCGGCGGCGTCTGGCTGGCCGGGCGCCTGGCCAAGCGGCGCCAGGAAGGCCTGCCGAGCACGCGCTCGCGGCGTCGTGCCAGCGAGGAGGCGGCGGCCGCCGATGCGGGCGCCGACAGCACGGTGTCGACCATCGCGCCGCATTCCGTGTCGCCACCGGCGAACTGAGCCGCGACACCATGCCGCGCGCGGTCTGCCCGCGCTGCGAGCGCCCCGCCTCCACCTGCCTGTGTGCGACGCTGCCGGCGCCGCTGGCCGTGAGCACCGAGCTGCTGATCCTGCAGCACCCGGCCGAGGCCGGCCATGCCAAGAGCACCGCCGTTTTCCTGACGCTGGGTTTGAACCCGGCTGCGCGGCTGCTGCGGGGCGAGGCCTTCGACCCGGCGCTGGGCGGCCCGACCACGGCACTTCTTTACCCGGGCGAGGGCGAGCTGGCCAGGCCAGGCGACGTCGACCGACTCATCCTGCTGGACGGCAGCTGGCGCCAGAGCCGCCGCCTGCTGGCGGCCAACCCCTGGCTGGCCGCGTTGCCGCGGCTGAGCCTGCCGGAGCAGCCCGGCCGCTACGCGATACGCCGTGCTCACCGGCCCGGCCAGCTGTCGACTTTCGAGGCCGGTTTGCATGCCTTGGCCCTGCTGGAAGGCGGGCCGGAACGCTTCGCGCCGCTATGGTCTGCGTTCGACGCATTTGTTCATGCGGGCCTGTCCCGGCGCGGTGAAAGCAGTTTGGCCTAGGATTTCAGGATGTTCTCGTTCCCGCGCCCCTTCCTTTCGGCCCTTCTGGCCGCTCCGCTGCTCGCGCTCGCCGCCCCGCCCGAGGCCGCCACCGAGCATGTGCAGGCGCGCCTCGTTGCCAGCCA
The DNA here is from genome assembly GCF_056406535.1 of Roseateles sp. P1_C1_2. Taxonomy (NCBI): domain Bacteria; kingdom Pseudomonadati; phylum Pseudomonadota; class Betaproteobacteria; order Burkholderiales; family Sphaerotilaceae; genus Roseateles; species Roseateles sp. P1_C1_2. The sequence goes on along the minus strand of NZ_JBFUAB010000014.1, from coordinate 74,159 downwards.
GGCCACGGTGGCGCCGGGCCAGCGCTTCACGGTGGCGCTGGCGCAGAACATCAAGCCGCACTGGCACACCTACTGGCTGAATCCGGGCGATTCGGGCCAAGCCACCAGCATCGACTGGCAGGGCACCGAGGCCGGCGCCATCCAGTGGCCCACGCCGTCCATCCAGGCCATCGGCCCCATCGTCAACTACGGCTACGAGGGCAAGCCCGCGCTGCTGGTCGACCTGACCGTGCCGGCCGACGCCAAGCCGGGCAGCCGATTCAAGCCGACCGCCGAGGTGCGCTGGCTGGTCTGCAAGGATGTCTGCATTCCCGAGCAGGTGTCGCTGGGCCTGGACTTGCCGGTCGGCGCCGAGGCCAAGGCCGGTGCCGACGCGGCCCAGGTCGAGGAATGGCGTGGCGCCATTCCCAAGCCCGCCACCTTTGCCGTGCAATTGAAGGCGGCCGCCCAGGGCGTGCAGCTCAGCGGGCCGGCCACTGGCGTCACCAAAGCGTATTTCTTCGCCGACACCTGGGGTGCCGTCGCGCACAGCGCACCGCAGGCGCTGAAGGGGCAGGGCGGCGGCTGGGCGCTGGATATTCCGGCCGGCGACGAACCCGTGCCGGCGGGCAAGCCGCTGTCTGGCGTCCTCGTGCTGACGACGGCGGCTGGCGAGCAGGCCTGGACCGTCTCCGCGGCCATGCCGCAAGGCGCCGGCAAAGGCCCCGGCCCGGCCGACCTGAGCGCACCGGCCGCGGCCACCACGCCAACGCCCAGTCCCGAAAGCGACCTCGGCCTGCTGCCCGCGCTTGCGCTGGCCTTGGTGGGCGGCCTGATCCTGAACCTGATGCCCTGCGTCTTCCCAGTGCTGTCCATCAAGGCCCTGGCCCTGGTGCGCGAGGGCAACCACAAGGCGGAGGGCCTGGCCTACACGGCCGGCGTGCTGCTCAGCTTTGCCGCCCTGGCGGCCGTGCTGGTCGCGCTGCGCGCCGGCGGTCAGCAGGTGGGCTGGGGTTTCCAGTTCCATTCGCCGGTCTTCGTGCTGATCGTCAGCTACCTGCTCTTCATCGTCGGCCTGAACCTGTCGGGGGTCTTCGACTTCGGCGGCAGCTTCACCGGCGTGGGCTCCAACCTGGCCGCTCGCCAGGGGCTGGCCGGCAGCTTCTTCACCGGCGTGCTGGCGGCCGTCGTCGCCACGCCCTGCACGGCGCCCTTCATGGGCGCGGCGCTGGCCTTCGCGCTGGCCCAGCCGGCCGCGGTGATGCTGGCCGTCTTTCTCGCCCTGGGCCTGGGCCTGGCGCTGCCCTTCCTGATCCTCGCCTTCTGGCCTGCCGCCCAGCGCTGGCTGCCGCGGCCCGGCGCGTGGATGGACAAGTTCAAGCAGTTCCTGGCCTTCCCGATGTATGCCGCTGTCGTCTGGCTGCTGTGGGTGCTGGCGCAGCAGGCCGGGCCGGATGGCGTGGCCATGGCCCTTGGCGGCCTGGTGCTGATCGCCTTCGCGCTGTGGGTGCGCCGAGCTGGCCAGGGCGTCGTCAGTGGCGTGGCCATGGTGGCCAGCTTTGCGCTGGCGCTGGGCGTGGTGCATTGGATCAAGCCGGTCGAGTTGACCGAGGTGCGCGCTGAATCCAACGTCGAGGCCTACAACGCCGAGCGCCTGGCCGAGTTGCGCGCTCAGAACAAGCCGGTCTTCGTCAACATGACGGCGGCCTGGTGCATCTCCTGCCTCGTCAATGAACGCGTGGCCCTGTCGCGCCCCGAGGTCAAGGAAGCCTTCGCCAAGGCCGGCGTGGCCTATCTGAAGGGCGACTGGACGCGCGAGGACCCCCACATCACCGCCGTGCTCAAGGCCCATGGCCGCTCGGGCGTGCCCCTCTACCTCTACTACGCACCGGGTGCCGCCGAGGCCCAGGTGCTGCCGCAAATCCTCACCCCCGGCCTCATCGTCGAGGCTGTCTCCACGCCCCCCACCGCTTCCAGGAGTTCGACATGACCTTGCTTCGCCGCAGCCTGCTCGCCGCCCTGATCCTGCCCGCGTTGGCTCACGCCACCGCCAATGTCGACGCACCGGCGCCGACCTTCTCCGCCACCACGGCCGATGGCAAGACGGTCTCCCTGGCCGACTACAAGGGCAAGACGGTGGTGCTGGAGTGGACCAACCATGACTGCCCCTACGTGAAGAAGCACTACGGCGCCGGCAATATGCAGACCCAGCAGAAGGCCGCTGCTGCTCAAGGCGTCGTCTGGTTGCAGGTCATCTCCTCCGCGCCCGGCCAGCAAGGATTCGTTGACGGCGCCGCCGCGCAGAAGCTCAATGCCGACCGCCGTGCCGCGCCCGCCGCGACGCTGCTGGACCCCAAGGGTGAGCTGGGCAAGCTCTACGGCGCGCAGACGACACCGCATATGTACGTCATCAAGGCCGATGGCACGCTGGCCTACAAGGGCGGCATCGACAGCCTGGCCACGTCCGACAAGGCCGACATCGCCAAGGCCGAGCCCTATGTGACCGAGGCCCTGGCCGCCGTGGCCGCCGGCCGCAAGGTGGAGAAGGCGTCGACGCGGCCCTATGGCTGCAGCGTCAAGTACGCGAGCTGAGATGAAGCCCCTCGTCCAGTCGCACACCGCTGGACGCGGTGCGTCTGACCGGTCCCCCGAGGGGACGGCGATGCTCGCGGCATCGAGCCGCGAGCACATCGCCAGACGGGCCGGCTCGGGAGCGGCCCAGCGCTCGGCCCGGAAGACCCCGGTTTCGTAGGGCGTGGGCAGCGCTCAGCGCAATCAAAAGCTGAGTTGATTCAGAAGACAGACAGCCCCGTCTTCGCGACGAAGAGCTCCAGCGCCCGGCGGCCCAGCAGGGAGTTGCCTGTCGAGTCCAGCGCGGGCGACCAGACGCACAGGCTGAGCTCGTCGGGCACCACGGCGACGATGCCGCCACCCACACCGCTCTTGCAGGGCAGGCCGATGCGGAAGGCGAACTCGCCCGCTGCGTCGTAGGTGCCGCAGGTCAGCATCAGCGCGTTGACGCGGCGGGTCTGCGCTTCGCTGAGCACGGGCGTGCCAGCCAGCGGGTGGCGGCCGTCGCGGCACAGATAGCCCGCGGCGCAGGCCACCTGCTCGCAGCTCATGCGAATAGCGCACTGGTTGAAGTAGACGTCCAGCACCGTGGCCACGTCGTTGTCCAGCGTGCCGAAGCCCTTCATGAAATTGGCCAGCGCGGTGTTGCGAAAGCCGGTGTCCGCTTCGGACTGCGCGACCTCCGAGTCGATGGTGACGGGCTCTCCGCAAAGCCGGCCCAGCAGCGCCAGCAACTCGGTCTTGGCGTCACCCTGTGAAACCAGCCGGTCCGCCACCGCGATCGCGCCGGCATTGATGAAGGGGTTGCGCGGAATGCCGCGTTCCGTCTCCAGCTGCACCAGCGAGTTGAAGGGGCTGCCGGACGGTTCGCGGCCGATGCGATCCCACAGGGCCTCGTCCAGCGCGCGGATGGCCAGCGTCAGCGAGAACATCTTGGACATGCTCTGGATGGAGAAGGGCACCGCGCTGTCGCCTGCATGCGCCGTCTTGCCGCCCACCGTGCGCAGCGCGATGCCGAACTGCAGCGGCGACACGCGCGCCAGGGCCGGGATGTAGGTGGCGACCTTGCCACCGGCCGCGGCCAACTGCGGGCGCAGTTCGGCGTTGATCTCGTCGAGGATGAGCTGGAAGTCCATGGCGGCCATTCTGGCCCGGGACAATCGCACCACCATGCAAGCCCTGCTCGATGCCATTGCCGCGATGGCGGCCCTTCCCCAGGATGCCCGACGTCTCTTTCATGGCCGCGGCGGCCTGCACCCCGGCTGCGAACACCTGACGCTGGACGCCTACCCGCCTGCGCTGCTGCTGACCAGCTTCGAGCCGCTGGCCGATGACGCCCTCGCTGCCATCGGTGCGGCGATCGCCGCGCGCTGGCCCGAGGCGCCATGGGTCTTCCAGTGCCGGCAGGAAGGTGGCCGCGTCGAGACGCGGTTGATGGCCGATGTGCTGCCCGAGCCTCACGTCGTCACCGAGCTGGGTACAAGCTATCTCGTGCACCTGCTGCGCGGCCAAAACCATGGCCTTTTCCTCGATATGGCGGAGGGCCGGCGCTGGGTGCGCGAGCGGGTGGCGCCCGGCGACAAGGTGCTCAACCTGTTCGCCTACACCTGCGCCTTCTCGGTCGTGGCGCTGCAGGCCGGCGCGGCCGAAGTGGTCAACGTGGACATGGCGTCAGGCGCGCTCGCCATCGGCCGCAGCAACCATGAACTCAACGGTGTGAAGGCCAGCGCCAGGTTCCTGGCCCACGACATCTTCAACTCCTGGGGCAAGCTGACCCGCGGGGGACCTTACGACCTTGTCATCTGCGACCCGCCGAGCTTCCAGAAGGGCAGCTTCGTCGCCACCAAGGACTACGCGCGGCTCGCCCGGCGGCTGCCCGGGCTGTTGGCGCCGGGGGGCCATGCGCTGCTGTGCCTGAACACGCCCAAGCTGGGCCTGGACTTCCTGCGCGACGTGATGGCCGAGCACGCACCGGAGCTCGAGTTCGTCGAGAGGGTCGTGAACCCGCCGGCGTTTGCAGACGTGTCGGAAGACCGGGGACTCAAGGTGCTGGCCTACCGCCTGCCCTGAACCCGGGTCGGCCGCGCCTCAGCCCAGCCGCCCCAGCTCGGCCAGCAGCTTGGCGCGTGCCGCCGGGTCGTTGACGGCTTCCGCCAGCCGGTTGAAGAACACCGCGCGGCTGTCCGTGCCGGTGGCCGCGCGCTTGATCAGCACCTTGGCGATGGGCCCGACATGCTGGGCCAGCAGGGCCTGGGCCTTGTCCATGACGGCTTCGTTCAACGGGCCGCCAATCATCGTGCCGCCGCCGGATCCCGCCGTCGCGCCCTTGGAGCCACCCGCTGAGGGCGAACCCGCCGTGACGCCGCCCGCCGTGCGGTGGTGGTGGCCACCGGTGACCAGGCTGGCCTGGCCCAGGAAGGCGTCGCGTGCGCGCGGGTCGGTGACCTGCTCGGCGAGCTTGTTGTAGAGCTCGTTGATGTCGTGGCACTCGCGCGCAGCGCGGCGCACCAGCACGCTGGCGAGCGGGCCGACATGCTTGGCCAGCGTCAGCTCGGCCTGCGTGAGCTGGGCCTTGTCCCAGTGCGAGGGCGTGGGGGCGCTGGCGGTGCCGGCTGAGCCCACCGAGCCGCCCAGCGAGGTGCCGGCCAGGGACGGCGGTGCATGCGTCGGCGTGACCAGCGGCTGGGTGGGCTTGGCGCGCGCCGGCGCCAGCATGACGGTCTTTTCCCAGGACGACTCGTCGATGACCTGGCCGATGCCGTGGGTCAGCGCCTGCTTGAACTCCTCGGCGGTGTCGAAGCGCTCGTCGGGGCGCTTGGCCAGGGCCCGGGCGATGATGGCGTCGAACCAGCCCGGGCGCTCGACGCCCTCGATGGTCGACGGCGGCTGGGGCATGTCGTTCACGACCTTGTACATCAGCGCCTCTGTCGTGCCGGCGAAGGGTGCGCGGCCGGTCAGCAGCTGGTACAGCACGACGCCGGCGCCGTAGATGTCCACGCGCCTGTCCATGGGCTTGCCGAGGAACTGCTCCGGCGCCATGTGGCTGGGCGTGCCCACCATGTAGTGGGTCTGGGTGAGGTTGGTGCTCTCGATGCGGGCGATGCCGAAGTCGGCCACCTTGAGCCGCCCGGCCGTCGTCATGATGATGTTGGCGGGTTTGATGTCGCGGTGCCAGACACCTTTCTCGTGCGCGTGGCCGAGGGCATCGAGCAGCTGGCTCATGATGCCGGGAATGTCGTTGTCCGTGAACCTGACCTTGGCGCTCAGATAGCTCGCCAGCGAGCGCCCCTCGACGAACTCCATCGCGATATAGGCCACGTTCTCGTCGCGGCCGAAGTCGTAGACGGCCACGATGCCGGGGTGATGCAGACGGCCTGCGGCCTGCGCCTCGTTGCGAAAGCGCGAGGCCGGTGCGCCGGGGCTGTCGTCGTCGGCGTCGAGCTGGGTGCGGATGGTCTTCAGCGCGACGGTGCGCTGGATGTCGGGGTCGAAGCCCTTGTAGACGACACCCATCGCGCCTTCACCGAGGACCTCGGTGATGCGGTATTTGCCGAGTTTCTGCGGGTGCTTGGAGGGGTCAGGCATCGAGCAACTTCATGGCCTGCACGACGCTGGCGCGCATGCGGGAGAAGGAATCGGACAGGGTGGCGATCTCGTCCTTGCTGCTGGACTGGAATTCCGGCGCGTCCAGCTCGCCCTGGCTGACGCGGTCGGCCAGCGCCGACAGGCGGGTGACGGGGCGCACGACCAGCATCCACACCATCAGGTTGAGCACGATGCCGACGGCAACGAAGACGCCGATCAGCGAAGTGATGAAGACCTTGAAGGTCTGGTCGGCACGCTGCAGCGGCACGCCCAGGGGCACGGAGACGATCTGGGCGCCGATGACCTCGTTCAGGTTCCAGCCGAAGCCGTTGGCGGGGCCGTACTTGGCGACCATGGTGGCCGGCGCGGCCTCGACGCTGCTGTGGCAGGCCAGGCAGGCGGGGTCGGTGATGCGCAGCGGGCGGGCGATGTAGAGGGACGGGCCGGCGGGCGTGTCGCGCACGCCCGTCGTCTCCTTCAGGTCGGCCGCGCTGCGGAACTGGCCGACGATGTCGACCTCCCAGCTGGTGGCACGGTCACGCGGATTGGTCGGGTTCAGCGTCGCCTCCTTGTAGGCGAACTCGGGGTGCTTGGACARCAGCGTGCCCAGCACTTCCGTGGCCGAGTAGCTCGGCACCGTCTGGGGCAGGAATTCATTCGCCATCTGGGACACGAGCAGCGGCTTGATCTGCGTGTTCGTGTAGGCGCGCACGGCCAGCGCCTTCTCCATCAGCATGCGCGCGCTCTCGACGACCTCCTGCTGGGCGTTGTTCTGCAGCAGATTGCGGGCGATGTAGCCGCTGAGCGCGATGCCCAGGCTCATCACGAGCAGGTAGACGAGATTGAATTTGGCGAGCAGTTTCATGGTGAATTTTCCCCCGAGGGCAGCAATGGTAGTGCGCTGACATGGCTGAGTGGCTGCGTGCTTGCTAGCGGTTCCCGGTGCAAATCCACAAAAGAAAAGGGCGCCCGACCGAAATCGGGCGCCCTTTGAAGGCTTGGGGGCGTCATCAACCCTTCACGCAGACCACCTGCTTGAGCGTGTGCACCACGTCCACCAGCTCGCGCTGGGCGGCCATGACGGCGTCGATGTCCTTGTAGGCCGCGGGCGTCTCATCAATGACATCCTTGTCCTTGCGGCATTCGACGCCCTCGGTCGCGGCGCGGTGGTCGGCCAGCGTGAAGTGGCGCTTGGCGTCGCCGCGGCTCATCACGCGGCCGGCACCGTGGGAGCAGCTCTCGAAGCTGTCCGCGTTGCCCTTGCCGCGCACGATGTAGCTGCGCGCACCCATGCTGCCCGGAATGATGCCCAGCTGGCCCTGCTTGGCGCTCACGGCGCCCTTGCGGGTCAGGTAGACCTCCTGGCCGAAGTGGGTTTCCTTCTGCACATAGTTGTGGTGGCAGTTCACCGCCTCGATGTGACTCTGGAAGTTCTTGCGGATCACCGTCTTCGCGGCTTCGATCACGCGCTTCATCATCAGTTCGCGGTTCAGCGCCGCGAACTTCTGTGCCCAGCTCACGCTGCGCACGTAGTCGCCGAAATAGCGGCTGCCCTCCTCGAAATAGGCCAGGTCGCGGTCCGGCAGATTCGCCTGGTGGCGCATCGCGTCCTGCTTGGCCAGCTCGATGAACATCGTGCCGATGAAGTTGCCCACGCCGCGCGAGCCCGAGTGCAGCATGAACCACACGGCACCCGCTTCGTCCAAGCAGACCTCGATGAAGTGGTTGCCGCCACCCAGCGTGCCCAGGTGCTGGATGTGGTTGGTCTTGGCGAGCTTGGGGTAGTCGCGGCACAGCTCGGTGAACTCGGGCTCCAGCTGCGCCCAGGCCGTGTTGACCGAGCCGGGAGGCTTCTGCCACGCGCCCGGGTCACGGTTGCCAGGCTGGCGGCCGTGGGGCACGGCGCGCTCGATGGCCGCGCGCAGCGGGCCCAGGTTGTCGGGCAGGTCCTCGGCCGTCAGCGTGGTCTTGCAGGCCATCATGCCGCAGCCGATGTCCACACCGACGGCGGCCGGAATGATGGCCTTGACGGTGGGGATGACCGAGCCGACGGTCGCGCCGATGCCGAAGTGCACGTCCGGCATCGCGGCGATGTGCTTGAAGACGATGGGCAGGCGGGCCGCGTTCTGCAGCTGGCGCATGGCCTGCTGCTCGACAGGCACGCCCTGCGTCCACATCTTCAGCGGCACGCCGCCGGGGACGTCTTCGTGAATGTGTTGGGGTTCCATGTTGATTCCTTGTTACGTCACTGCACCAGCCCTTGGCGTGCAAGTTCCGCGTAGTTCTTGAGTTCCTGATCGCTTACGTCGAGCGATCGGATGAATGTCTTGACGGTCAGATTGATTTCTTCTTGGCGATCCAGATCGCGCACGGTGTGGCCAATGCCGTGCAGTGCAGCGATCTGCACCTCGCGGCAGGGCACTTTCAGCATTTCGCTCAGGACCCGCCAGACGGCTTCCTGCCAGCGCGGTTCGCGTCGCACGTTCCAGAACGTGGGCCAGACGTCGAACCACATATAGCAGGCGTAGCCAAGCCGACCTGAGGAGGCGCCAATGGGGCCGTGAACGTCGGCCAGCCGCGGCCCGATGCATTGCCGCCAGAGTTCCGGCATCGCATGCATCATCCGCATGGCCTCTTCGAGCGGCACGCTTTCGTGGATGGCAGCGAACGGCACGTCGCTGAACGAGTTGTTCATGACGTAGGCCAGACCCATGCCGACTTGCTCATCGTTGTAGAGGGCCAGATCGACGCCGGCATTGGCGAACAGCACGGTTTGGATTCGCGTCCATTCCAGCCGCGTAGCGTCGAAGGCAGGTTCGTCGGAGTTCCAGTACCACTCGGCATGACTGCGTGCCACAACGGGGCGATCGAACAGGTAACGCAACGCTGCGTCGTATCGCTCGGGAGCCAGACCGACGCCCTGCAGGCTGCAATCCGGCGTTGCCGCAAGGCGGCGTTGCTGCGCGAGTGTCAGTCGTTTGGTTTTCATGATTTGCTGATTTGAAAGGTATTGGTGAGGCGCCACCACCTTGCGGCGGTGGCGCCTGGATCAACGCAGCTTCACCAGCCCGTTGAGCACCTGGTCCAGACCCCCGAACACGGAGATCTTGTCGATGCGCTCGGCCACGCGTTCCAGCGTTTCCAGCTCCTTCAGGCGCAGGGCGACGGGGTTGTCCTCCATCACCTTGGCCGTGTTGAGCAGGGAACGCGTCGCCGCGGTTTCCTCGCGGCGGCGGATCACATTGGCCTCGGCCGCCTTGCCGGCCTCCACCACCTGGGCGAGGATGGTCTTCATCTCGCCCGGCAGCACGATGTCCTTCACGCCCACACCGTCGAGCTGCAGGCCGTAGCCGGCCAGCTTGGCGGTGACCTGGGCGGTCACGACCTCGTCGATGACCGACTTGTTCTCCAGCAACTCGTCCAGCGTGCGGGTGCCCACCGCCGCGCGGAGCCCGAACTGCAGCTCGCGGTAGAGGTGGTCCGCCGGCTTCGGCAGCGCCTGAAAGGCACGCAGCACGTCTGCCGAGCTCGCATAACGCCAGTTCGCCGAGAGGTTGAGCCGCAGCGCAACCTTGTCACGGGTCAGGATCTCCTGGCCCGTCACCTCCAGCGCCTGCAGTCGCAGGTCCACCAGCTCCACGGCCACGTTGCGGCCGAACTTCCAGAACGCGTGAGCGCCGGGTTCGAGCAGCCGCTCGACCTTGCCGTCCACGCGCAGCAGCCCGGCGCCGTGCTCGGGCACCTCGACCTGCAGCAGGCCGGCCAGGCCGGTCACCGTGCGCGGCCGCAGCTGCGGCTGCGCCAGGCGAGCGGCGACGGCAGCCGGCAGCTCGGCGGATGCGCGGATGTCGAGCACCTCGACCTGCACGTCCACGTGGCCGCGCCAGTACAGGCGCCGCGTGGCGGGCGGCAGCAGCTCGACCAGCACACCGTTCTCGGTCCGCAGGCCGACTTCGTGCTCGCCCAGTTCGACGCGCATGAACTCGGCGGCGACGACCTCGGGCTCCTTGGCCATCAGGTAGTCGGCCAGTGGGTGCACGAAGGCCGGTGCGCCGATGTTGAAGAGCTCGACCTTCAGCTCGTCCAGGCCGGCGAACAGCCAGTGCGTGCCCGGTTGCAGCACGTGTTCGAAATCGCCATTGCGCAGCAGCAGGCCGCGCTCGTTCTTCTTCACAGTCACACGCTCGATCGTCATGGTGTTCTCCTTGTGGTGACGCGTGTACGGGAAGCGCTGACCCAGTCACCTTGTGCGCAGCGCATCCCTGCTTTGGGCGGTCCGCTGCGTCGCAAATCCGCGCCATAGGCGAGCTATGGCTGTGGTTTGCGACTGGCGGCCCATCCCAAACCAGGGCGCGCTGCATCACAAGTGACTGGGCCAGCGCTTCCTGAGGGTGCCGTTACAGCAACCCGTGCGGACGTCGGATGCCAAGGCTTGGCGCCACGGTGCGCGTTGAACGCCTCCTCCCTGAAGACGTCCGCGGCTGGCCGTGGAAGCAGAGCCCCGCTTGCCCGACGTGCGAGCGCGGGCCGCTGATGCGCGGTCCGGCCGGGGCCGGGGCGCACGTTCGGCGGGTGGTCTTGCGACCGTTGTGGTTTGGAGTGGGAGTCGAACCCACGACAGACGAATTACGAGTTCGTTGCTCTACCGTTTGAGCTATCCAAATGGCGGAAATGAAGGGACTCGAACCCGACCCTTGCGGGACACCATGTCATTCCAGGATCAACCGATTCCGGCAGGGCGGCATACGGCGCAGCGACGGGCGGACCCGGCTGCGGCGCACCGGCGGGGCGTGGGAACCCCGGCCTGTGAGCCTTTGCCTTCCTCGGCAGACTCTTTGACGCCTCAGCTGAGGCGTGATCCTTTGGGCAGGCGCGCAGCCAGCCAGTCGTGCACGTCCGCGCGGATGTGTCGGCCCTTGAGGATGAAGTCCTCGAAGCGGCTCGGCACGAAGGGCGCGAACAGCAGCGGCATACGGGCCTCGTCCGGCGTGCGGTCGGCCTTGCGCGAGTTGCACCCGCGGCAGGCCGCGACCGTGTTCATCCAGCTCAAGGCGCCGCCACGGCTGGCGGGCACGATGTGGTCGATGGTCAACGCGCGAGCGTCGAACACCGCGCCGCAATAAGCGCAGGTGCAGCGGTCACGCTTGATGACCTTCGCCTTGCCGTAGGTCGGCGCCACGTCGAAGAGGTTGAGCCTTGAGGCGCCACGCAGCGCGACGATGGGGGGCACGGCCAGCACCGACGGCTTGCCGGTGACGGCGTTGAAGCCGCCGCGCAGCACGGCCAACGGCTGTTCGCCCGCCGACCACACGACCGAATCGGTCGCGACCAGGCAGGCGGCCTGCTCCACCGAGATCCAGGCCTGCGGGAGGCCGGTGATGTCCAACTGCAAAACGTCGTGCATGGGCGCCTCCTTTCTTTGGCTGGGCACGGTGATGAATGGGAATGGCGGGGGCAGCAGGGCTCGAACCTGCAACCGACGGCTTCAAAGGCCGCTGCTCTCCCAATTGAGCTACAACCCGGCTGAAGATGAACTAACGCTGATAGTGGTGACGGTTCACCCCGTCAAAAGCAGCCGCCGTTCAGGCAACAGCGCTTGAAACGACCTCCGGGAGCCGCAGGGGCAGGGGTCGTTGCGGCCGAGCTTCTCGACCAGCTCCTTGTGGCCGTGCACGATACGTTCGCCGCGCTTGACTTGGGTCTCAGACGGGAAGCCCTTGCGGCGCTTGCTCATCGTCTCGAAAGCTGTGGGCTTGGGTTGCAGTCTTCTTCATGATGGCCTCCGGTTAGTCTTGTGGTGCGCTTGGGGGTAGCSGACCGGATTCGAACCGGTGCTGCGAGGGTCACGACCTCGAACCTTGGACCGCTAGGTGACGGCCACCCCCAAACGCACGTAAGAAATTGGCGCCGCCAGCGGGTCCTGACCCCGCGACCTCCGGTTCGACAGACCGGCGCTCTTCCAACTGAGCTATGGCGACACGATGAGGTGATTGGTCCGGGTGGCACGACTTGAACGTGCAACCCCCTGCTCCCAAAGCAGGTGCTCTTCCTGGTTAAGCTACGCCCGGACTGAAAAGGTTGTCGGTAACGGGTTCCGACGCCGCCCAATCGTTGCGGCCGGTTTGCGCCTCTCGAAGCGTGAGCTCGACGAAAGGCTTCGGTTTGAACAGTGGTACCCCGTGCGGGAGTGCTGGCGCCATGCGCCAGGCCTTCGGCCCGCAGCAAGCTGCGTCCTGAGCGGTTGCGCCGCTCAGAGTGAACCCGCCTCTCTGGTTTGAAGGACCAGGGACCTCACCGGAAGTCCAACGGGGCATGGTGATGGTGGTGGAAGCGGCCGGCATCGAACCGGCAACCGTCTGCTTGCAAGGCAGGTGCTCTCCCTGTTGAGCTACGCCCCCCATGAGTCGTCTGAACGATGTGGTGCCTCGTGGACGACTTGAACGTCCAACCTCCGGCTTCGTAGACCGGCGCTCTACTCCATTGAGCTAACGAGGCAAAAAGATCCATCTCGGCTGTGTCCACACGCGACGCGGCTGGCTTGCGCAAGCCAGAGGTGCATCGCTGCACGCGACAGGCGGCCGCCCGAGCGCACATGCACACCGGGCCGGCCGGTGCTTGTGCGTGGGCACACCCGAGATGGGGCAGGGCAGCCGAGGACGAGCCTCGGCGCCTGCCAGTGGTGAGCGCTGTGCCAGGTCAAGCTGGCGCGGCACTCGGTGCGAGTTGTCAATGAGCGGGCGCTGCGCATGCGCAGCGGCGTCGGGGCAGCCCCGGCGCTGTGTTCGTTTGAACAGTGGAAAAGGAAAAGGCCCGGTTCCTTGCGGAGACCGGGCCTCGAATGAGCTTGGAAGGTCGGCGTCAGCCGGGTCCTTCACCCGATAGGTTGTTGTCATCACTGTCACGACCGAAGTCATGGGCATAGGCGACCGGGGCATGCAAGCCCGCCAGAGGCATCTGCACGGCATCGCACCGGCTCTGCGAGCCGGCGAGGGTGATGGCGGTGACGAGATGGCGGTTCATGGCGGAAAGCGGTTCGGTCGTCGGTTGGGGTTGGTAAAAAAGCTCAGTTGTGCTGAGCGAATATGCGCATTGTTAAGAATCTTCACTTTCTCGTCAACACCTAGAATGCCTGTGAAGTGTTTTCACAACACCGCGTTGCTTTGCTTCCCACGTGTCCAGCCCCGCCACCATCCGCCGGCTCAACGCCATCTCGCTTTTCCAGTCCTTCGCCGAGGAGCGCATCGCCGCGGGCGATCCGCCCAAGGGGCTGGAGGCGGCGTGGGCCGCGCGCATCGGCGTCAGCGGTGCGACCTGGTCGATGGCCAAGAGCGGTGCGCGGCCGCTGGGAGACAAGCTGGCGCGACAGATCGAGCACCTCTGCGGCAAGGAGGCTGGCTGGCTCGACGAGGAACGCGAACCCACCGGCCTGACGCCGGCCGAGCAGCAGTTCCTGGCGCAGGCGCTGAGGATCTATCGGAGCACCAACAGCGRCGGGCGCAAGAAGCTGCGCCACTGGCTGAAGGAATTCGGCAACTAGCGCAGGCCCAGGCGCGACAGCTTCTTGATGAGGCCGACGCGGGACACGCCCAACTGGCGAGCGGCTTCGGATTGGTTGCCGCCCGCAGCGCTCATCGCGTCCTGGATCAGGCGGCGCTCCAGTTCGTTCATTGCCGCGTCGAGCACGCCGGTGCCGGCCGCGGGTTCGGCGCTGCGCTGGGGCTCGGTGCTGTCGCCCGCCGCCAGGCGCAGCAGCTCGGTGTCGACTTCGTGCTGCTCCGGCAGCAGCAGCGCGCCGGCCGATTCGACAATGGCCTTGAGCTCGCGCACATTGCCGGGCCAGTCCCGCGCCGTGACCCAGGCCAGGGCGCCGGCCGAGAAGCGCGCCTGGGGTGCGCCGCGCTGCAGGAAGCGCGCTGCCAGCACCGGCACATCGGCCATGCGCTCGGACAGCGCCGGCGTGCGCAGCACGACGCCCTTGAGGCGGTAGTAGAGGTCCTCGCGGAATGCCCCGTCGCGAACCATGGCCTCCAGATCGCGGTGCGTGGCGGCGATGACGCGCGCCTCGGCCTGCTTCTGCACGCGGCCGCCCACCGGCACGAAAGTGCCTTCCTGCAGAAAGCGCAGCAGCTTGACCTGCATGGCCGGCGGCATCTCACCGACTTCGTCGAGGAATAGCGTGCCGCCATGCGCCGCTTCGACGAGGCCGGGCTGATCGCGGTAGGCGCCGGTGAAGCTGCCCTTCAGGTGACCGAAGAGTTCGCTCTCCAGCAGCTCGGCCGACAGCGCACCGCAGTGCACGACGATGAAGGGTCCGTCGCGGCGCGGGCTGCCCTCGTGCAGCGCACGGGCCACCAGCTCCTTGCCGGTACCGGTGGGGCCCAGCACCAGCACGCTGACACGCGTTGGCGCGACCCGCCGCACCATGGCGCGCAGCTGCTGCATGGGTGGCGTCTGGCCGACGAGGCCGAGGTCGTCTGCACCTTGCTCGGCACGCAGCCGAACCAGTTCACCGTCCAGGMGCGACTTGCGCAGCGCGCGGGCCACGACGAAGCGAAGCAGGTCGGGGTCGATGGGCTTGGTGATGAAGTCCCAGGCGCCCAGCTCGGCGGCGCGCAGGGCCAGCTCATGCTCACCGTGGCCGGTCAGCACGACGACGGGCACGCCGGCCAGGCGCGGGATCAGCTCCAGGCCGCGCTCGGGGTCCATGTGGGGCGGCATGGCCAGGTCCAGCAGCACCAGCTCGGGCCGCTGTTCGGCGAAGCGGGCCAGGGCCGCGTCGCCGTCGCCGGCGATGTCGACCTCGTGCCCGAGGCTGCGCAGGAAATTGCCGCCCAGGCGCTGGAAGGCTGCTTCGTCGTCGACGAGCAGCACGCGGCCCGTTTCAGGATTGGGTTGAGTCATGAGGGAAGCTCAGCGTGAAGCAGGTGCGCCAGCCGGGACGCTCGGTCAATGCGGCCGTGCCGCCATGCGCGGCCATCACGCGGGCGACGATGGCCAGGCCCAGGCCCGTGCCGCCCGGGCTGCGCGAGGCGAAGGGTTCGAACAGGCGCTCGCGGATGCTGTCGGGCACGCCGGGGCCGTTGTCGCRGACATGCAGGCGCAGGCCCGCGGCGTCGCGCTCGGCGTCGACATGGACCGCGCCACCGCCGGCCGTGCGGCCGTTCTCGACGAGATTGGTCAGCGCCTGTTCGACGCGACGCGCGTCCAGCAGCGCCGGCAGCGGCTGCTGCAGGCCGGGGCCGAGCTCGACCTCGGGCTGGCGACGTGCCACCGTCTGCGCGAGGGCGGTGACATCGACCTCAGCGGTGCTGAGTTTCCAGGGCTTGGCGTAGTCCAGCAGATCGCGCGTCAGATGGGCGATGCGGTCGACCTGCTCGGCCACCTCGCGGCGCGTGTCGCCGGGCGCCATCGCGACGGCCATGGAAATGATGTTCAGCGGGTTGCGGATGTCGTGGGCCACGGTGGCGGCCAGCGCGCCCAGTTCGGCCAGGCGGGCCTGCAACTGCCGCTCGCGTTCACGCGCCGCGAGCTGCTGGGCCTGCTCCACGCGCATGGCGGCTTCCAGCACCAGGCTGCCAAAGAGTTCGGCCAGGTGGCGCTGGCCCGGTGGCGCGGCGGCCCAGCCCTGCAGTTCCAGCCGCCACGGTGAATGCCGGCAGTTGAGCCGGGGCAGGGCCGGTTCGGATGCCGCGTCGAACACGACCTCGACCGGCGTGCCCAGGCGCTGGCTCAGCAGCCGGCCGGCCAGTTCGCCCAGTTCGGGCAGGTTTTCGGCTGGCAGCAGCGCCTCGCGCCAGGCCTGCAGGTCCGCGGCCGAGGCTTCGCCACCCGGGTAGATCAGGCGCTGCACAAAACGCCGCACCGGCCCGCTCAGCGCGAGGCAGCCTGCCGCCACGGCCACACCGCTGAGCCAGCGCGACTCGAAGGGCAGCAGCAGCGGCATCAGCCCGACGATGCCGACGCCGACGGCCAGCAGCAGCGTCCACACCAGGGCGCGGCCGGCCCAGGCATTGGCGACGAACACGCCCCAGCGCAGCACGCCGTAGACCAGGATGACGGGATAGAGCGGCAGCAGCAGCAGCGGCACCGGGAAGACCGGCACTTCCAGCAGCACCAGGCCATAGCCGCTCAGGCACAGCAGCCCCCACAGGCAGGAGGCGGTGACGGCCGCGATCTGCTGCCGCGCCGGCGGCTTGGCGAGCGCGAGGCCACGCAGCAGCACCGCCACGCCGGCGATGCCCAGGAGGATCCAGGCGAAGCTGGCCAGCCAGCCCAGGCGGCCGGCAATGAAGATCCAGCCGACGGTGTCGCTCCACGCCAGATGGCCGGGCTGGCCCAGCAAGGCGCTCACCGATGCCAGGGCGCCGAGCCCATAGGCCGTTGCCACGCCGACGCGCCCCAGCGGCACGCGGCAGAACACCACGCAGAAGTGGAAGAAGAAGGTCGAGACGAAGGGCGCCATCGACACCAGCCGCAAGGCCAGGGGTTCGGCGGCCTGACCCCACCAGTTGGGCAGCTCGTTGCCCGTGATCCAGACGGCGATGCCAACCAAAAAGGTCGCCAGCAAGCGCCCGCCGGCCACCCGGTCCGACCACCAGAGCAGCACGCCGGCCAGCACCAGGGTCTCGAACAGCGAGAAGCCCAGGGCGAAACGGATCAGCAGCATGGGGTGTTAACGAAGTTGACAGATGGGGTCGTCGGCACTGTATCCGAGGTATGCGCATTGCGGATGTGATTTCAATGAAATCAATCACTTAGAAGCTGAATCGGGCCTGGCACGCTTGTCGCGATAGAGGGGGTATGAACGCCGCCAAGCCCCTCGACCTCTCCGCCCTCATCGGCCCCGCTGCCTGGGCCCGCCTGCCCGCCGCCGTGCAGCGTCGCTTTGCTGCCGGCCACCCGGAAGCAACCTACCGCGGCCTGATGGACATGCGCTGCTCGGCCCTGGGCCGCGTGCTGGCCTGGCTGGTCAAGCCGCTGCGCAGCCCGCTGGCCGCCGCGAATGCGAACGGCGTGCCGACGACGGTGCGCGTGCGGGCCGTCGGCGGTGGCGTCGTCTGGGAGCGCAGCTTCGAGGGCGGCGTCGGCCGCGTGTTCTCCACCAAGGAGTTGGACGAGCACGGCCGCCTGCAGGAGCGCACCCGCGGCGGCCTGGGCATGGCGCTGAATGTCTTCGAGCACGACGGCGCGCTGGTGTTCCAGAGCCATCGCTACTTCCTCGACCTGGGTGCCCTGCGCCTCGTCATGCCCCGCCTGCTCAGCCCCGGCACCTGCCGCGTCGAGCACCGCGACCTGGGCGACGGCCTGTTCCGTTTCACGCTTTCCATGACTCATCCCCTGTGGGGCCAAACCTTCCACCAAACCGGCGTGTTTGCCGATCCCGTATGAACCTCCTCTTCACTCTGCTCAGCGTCCAGGCCGTCATGGGCGCTTTCGACAACCTCTGGCATCACGAGCTTCAAGCCAAGCTGCCGCAACGGGCTTCGGCGCGGCGCGAGCTGGCCCTGCACACGGCTCGCGAGGCCATCTACGGTGTCGTCTTCATCGGCCTGGCCTGGTGGCAATGGCAGGGCCTGTTCGCCGCGCTGCTGGCGGCGCTGCTGGGCGTCGAGGTCGTCGTCACGCTGGCCGACTTCCTGGAAGAAGACCGCAGCCGCAGCCTGCCGCCTTTCGAGCGCGTGCTGCACACGCTGCTGACCATCAGCTACGGCCTCTTCCTGGCCGTCCTGGCGCCGGTGCTGTGGCGTTGGGGCCAGCAGCCGACGCGGCTGCTGCCGGCCGACAACGGCTGGTGGGCGCCGCTGCTGACGGCCTATGGCCTGGGCGTGCTGGCCTGGAGCGTGCGCAACCTGATCGCCGTGCGCCGGTTGGCAGGCATGGCGACGCCGACAGCGCAACCGGCCTCGATGCGCCGCCAGGGCGCCATCCTCGTCACCGGTGCGACTGGCTTCGTTGGCCAGGCGGTAGTGGCCGAGCTGTGCCGCGAGGGCCGCCGCGTCATCGCGCTGTCCCGCGACCTGCGCCAGGCGCGCGGCCTGTTCGGGCCTGGCGTCTGGGTGGTCGACGAGCTGGATGCCATCCCGTCCGAGACGCGTATCGACGCCATCGTCAACCTGGCCGGCGCCCGCGTGCTCGGCATGCCCTGGACGGCGGCGCGCCGGCGCACGCTGCTGGCCAGCCGCGTGGGCATCACGCAGCGGCTGGTGGCGCTGATGCGCCGCCTGGAACAGCGCCCTCGCGTGCTGGTCAGCGCCTCGGCCGTGGGCTTCTATGGCGCGGTCAATGACGGCTCGCCCTGCACCGAGGCCGGCCTGCCCCGGCCGGGCGAATTCCAGTCCGACCTCTGCGCCGCCATCGAGCACGAGGCGCGCCGCGCCGAGGCCCTGGGCGTGCGCGTCGTGCGCCTGCGCTTTGGCGTCGTGCTGGGGCGCGAGGATGGCGCCTATCCCATGCAGGCCCTGGCGGCGCGCTTCGGTCTGGGTGCTGTGCTCGGAAACGGCCGGCAACCCGCGCCCTGGCTGCATCGCGACGATGCCGTCGGCCTGATCCGCTTCGCGCTGGAGACGACCGAGCTGTCAGGCGCCGTCAACGCCGTCGCGCCCGACACGCCGCACCAGACCGGCTTTGCGCAAGCGCTCGCCGCTTCCTTCGGCCGCCGCGCCTGGCTGCGCGCGCCGGCCTGGCCGTTGCGCCTGCTGGCCGGCGAGATGTCGACCCTGCTGCTCGATGGCCAGAACGTCGTGCCCGCCGCCGCGCTGGCCGCCGGCTATCGCTTCCGCCACCCGACCCTGCAGACGGCGCTCAGCAACCTGGCCGCGCGGCATGATGCCGGCCATGAATGCCCTGCCCCTTGATCGCTGCAACGACGGCAGCCGGCGCCCGCCGCGGCTGCGCCGTGACATCAACCTCGGCACGATGGCCGAGCTGCCGCGCGGTTCGACCGGCTGGCGCGCCAGCCATGCCGAACAACTCGCGCTGCTGAAGGCCGATGGCCACGAGGCCGTGCAGATCTGGCAGCCAACCACCGAGGCTGCGCAGGCCGCACGCGACGCCGGCCTGGCCGTCACCGGCATCTGCCGGGCGCTGACACCGCCCGACGTGGACGCCATCGTGCGCGAGCAGCGTGACCTCGGTTGCGAGATCACGACGCTGCACGTCGGCAACTCCTTCGAGACCGATGCCGAGATGGATGCCCTGGCCGCGGCCGTGCTGGAGACGTCGGCGCGCCATGCCCACCCGGTCTACGTCGAGACCCATCGCGGCACGATGACCCAGGACCTGCGCCGCACGCTGGATCTCGTCGAACGCTGGCCGAACCTGCGCTTCAACGCCGACCTGTCGCACTGGTACACCGGCCACGAGCTGACCTATGGCGGCGAGTTCTACGAGCGCGCCGGCCGCCTGCAGCCGGTGTTCGAGCGCGTGCGCTTCCTGCATGCGCGCGTCGGCAACCCGGGCTGCATCCAGACCGGGCTCGACGACCCGGGCGACTATCTGAGCCATTTCCGCTGGATGTGGCAGCGCTGCTTCGAGGGATTTCTGCGCGAGGCGGGGCCAGGTGACTACTTGAGCTTCAACGCCGAGCTGCTGCCGCAGAAGATGGGCGCCGATTTCTGGCTGCACTACGCCCAGCCGCGCCGCGAACTCGTCGGCGACGCGTTGGTCGGCGAGCCCAGCGACCGCTACGACGACGCGGCGCGCCTGTGGCGGATCGCGAACGAATGCTTCGAGGCCGCCCGAGCGGCCGTGGCGCTTACTTAGCAGCCGCCTTCTTGTCGAAGTCGCCGGCCCAGGACCAGTTGGCCTTGGCGGGGTCTATCCAGCGCTTGATGGCCGCATTCACCTGCTCAAGCGTCAGCGCCTCGCCGCGCGCATCCAGCTCGGCATTCCACTTGAACTGGCGGCCGCGCTCCAGGTGGCCGGCGATGGCACCGGCCACGGCGCCGTCTTCGCTGCGCCAGGTGTCGCTCTGGGCCTTCATCGCGCGCTTGGCGGTGTCCAGCTCGGCCTGGGTCAGGCCGTCGCGCGCAAAGCGGGCCAGCTCGTCGTTCAGCGCCGCCTCCACGCGGGTGCGGTTCTCCGGCGCAAAGATGGCAAAGATGTCGAGCTGGGCGCGCGGCTCGAAGCTGGACGCGTTCAGCCAGGCGCCGGCGCCGTAGGAAACGCCTTCCTTCTGGCGCAGCCGGGTCAGCAGCCGTGAGTCGAAGCCGCTGGCGCCCAGCACATGGGCGGCGACGCGCAGGGCGGCGTAGTCGGCGTGGTCGTCGTTCATGGGCAGCAGCAGGCCGCCCAGGACCATCGCATTGGCCTTGTCTTTCAGCGTCGCGCTGAGCTTGAGCCCTTGCACGGGCGGCAGGGGCTGGGCGAGGCGGGCATAGGCCTGGGGCGCCGTCCAGCTGCCGAACAGGCGCGCGATCAGTGGCTTGACCTCGGCGGCGTCGAAGTCGCCCACCAGCACCAGCTCGCCGTGGGCGGCGCCGAAGAAGTCGCGGTGGAAGGCCTGCAGCTTCGCCGGCGTCACGGCCTTCACGGCGGCGATGTAGTCGGGGAAGGCGAGGAAGGCGCGTGGGTCGTCGGCCGGGTAGGCGGCGGCCAGGGCCTGCTGCAGGGCCTGCGGCGCGATGCCTTGGGGCTGCTGGGCCATCTCCTCCAGATTGGCGACCTGCTGGCGCACCATCTGCTCGACCTCGGTGGCCGGGAAGATGGGGTCCCGCAGCACCTCGGCCATCAGGCCCAGGGCCTCGGCGAGCTGGCCGCGGCGGCTGCCCAGCGTCAGGCGTGCACCGTCGGTCGCGCCGCTGTTGGACGAGAAGCGGGTCTTGAGGCGGTCGAAGCCGTCGCTGAGCTGGGCCCGCGTGTGCTGCCTGGTGCCCAGGGCCAGCGCCTCGCCGACGAGGTTGGCCTCGGTGCGCCGGCCGCGCAGGGCCTCCAGCGTGCCGTACTGCAGGTTCAGCGCCACCTCCACCGTCTCGCCACGCGAGCGCTTGGGCACCAGGGCGACCTTGAGGCCGTTGGGCAGCTGGTAGCGCTCGGTGCGGCGGTCGAAGTTGGCGGGGCTGGTGTCGAAGACCTCGCCGGCGGCGACGGCGGCCTTCGGCGTGTAGTCCTTCAGCGCGTCGGCGGCCGGCACGGCCAGGGCCAGTGGCGAGCGCGCCGGTGCGGCGGTGGCGAACAGGCGGCCGAGCGAGCGGTTGCTCGGCAGCAGCCATTTGCCCAGCGTCGCGTTGACGTCGTCCAGCGTGGCGGCCTCGATGCGGTTGCGCATCAGGAAGAGCAGGCGCCAGTCGCCCGCCGCAATCGCTTCGGACAGCGTCACGCACAGCTGCTGCGGGTTGGCCATCAGGTCGTCGAAGCGCTGCGTCCACTGCGTCTTGGCGCGCTGCAGCTCCTCGGCGGTGATGGGCTCCTTGGCCAGGCCTTCCACGGTGTCGACCAGCAGCTGCTGGGCGCGCTCGACGTCGTTGTCTTCCTTCAGCATCAGGCCGAAGTTCAGCAGCCCCGGCTCGGCATTGCGGCCGGGCCAGCCGAAGCTCTGGGCCGCCAGGCCGGGCTCGACGAGGCGCTTGTGCAGGCGGCCGCTGGGCGTGTCGGCCAGGGCGGTCACGGCGACGTCGAAGGCCGCGTACTCGGCGCTCGCCAGCGGCGGGATGTGATAGCTGACGAGCAGGCCCTGGTTGCCCGAGGGGCGGCGCAGCGTGACGAGGCGCTCGCCCTCCTGCACGGGCTCGACGGTGTAGCTGGCGCTGAGCTTGCGCGTGGGCTTGGGCAGGGCGCCGAAGACGCGCTGCACCTCTGCCAGTGTCTTGGTGGCGTCGAAGGCGCCGGCGACGATCAGCGTCGCGTTGTCCGGCTGGTAGTGGCGCTTGTAGAAGGCCTGCAGGTTGGGGATGTCGACGTTCTCGACGTCCGAGCGCGCGCCGATGGTGCTGCGGCCATAGGCATGCCACTGGTAGGCGGCGGCCTGGGTGCGCTGCACGAGGATGCCGAGGGCGTTGTTCTCGCCCGCCTCCATCTCGTTGCGCACGACGCTCATCTCGGTGTCGAGGTCGCTCTTCAGCACCTTGGCGCCGGTCATCCGGTCGGCTTCCATGCGCAGCGCCCAGCTCAGCGCCTCGGCATTGGCCGGGAAGGTCTCGAAGTAGTTGGTGCGGTCGACATTGGTCGAGCCGTTGAACTGCATGCCGCGCTTGGACAGCTCGGCGCCGACGTTGGCGAACTGCTTCGTCGTCTTGAACAGCAGGTGTTCGAGCAGATGGGCCATGCCGGTCTCGCCATAGCCCTCGTGGCGGCTGCCGACGCGGTAGGTCACGTTGACGGTGACGGTGGGCTTGGTCGCATCGGGGATCAGCAGCAGCTGCAGGCCGTTGGCCAGTCGGTACTCGCTGATGCCTTCGGCCTCGCGGACCGGGGCCGCCAGCGCCAGCAGCGGCAGGGCGAGGAAAAGGGCGGTGGCGCGGGCGGGCAATCGCATGGCTGACAGGGGGAGTCGGGTTGGCGGGCAGCATAGCCAGCGCCCACCCCGGCCGGGATGGTGACTAATGCCGCGTTGCCGCGACGGCTTGCCACGAACTGTCGCGCCGTGACAGCCCTGAGTCAGCACTTGGGCCACTCTCGCGCCATACTGCCGCCACCATGCGCATCCTGCTCGTCGAAGACGACGATCAACTCGTCGAAACCACTGCCCGCGCCCTGCGCTCCCAGGGCTGGGTCGTGGACTGCACCGCCCGCGGCGAGCCCGTGCCCCGTTCGCTGCGCGAGGACGCCTACGACCTGCTCATCCTCGATATCGGCCTGGCCGGCATCGACGGCTTCGAGACGCTGCGCCGCGTGCGCGCCGAGAGCATTGCCGTGCCGGTGCTGATCCTGACCGCCCGTGACGCCGTCGAGGACCGCGTGCGCGGCCTGGAAGGCGGCGCCGACGACTACCTCGTCAAGCCTTTCGCCTTGACCGAACTCGTTGCCCGCGCCCGCGCGCTGGTGCGGCGCAGCCAGGCGCGCACCAGCAACCAGCTGCAACTGGCGCGCCTGCGCATCGACCAGGAAGCGCGCCGCGCCTATATCGACGACGAGCCGCTGGCCCTGTCGGCTCGGGAATGGGATGTGCTGGGCTTCCTGATGGCGCGCTCCGGCAAGGTCGTGCCCAAGGAACACATCGCGCTGGCCAGCAATGCCTGGGACCAGGGCGTCAGCGACAACGCCATCGAAGTCTGCCTGTCGCGCCTGCGCGCCAAGATCGAGCCCGGCGGCGTGCAGCTGCGCACTGTGCGTGGCCTGGGCTACCTTTTGGAAGAAATAGGCTGAGTTGGCTCAACCCATGAAGCCGGCGTCTTTCGGGCCGAGCGCCGGGCCGCTCCCTAGCCGGCCCGTCATGGCGATGTGCTTGCCGGTCGGGCCGGCAAGCATCGCCGTCCCCTCGGGGGACCGGCCAAGGTACTCCTTGGACGAGGGGTTCGGTAGTGGCTGAAGCGCCGCGCTCCAGCCTGCAGCGGCGGCTGTTCGGCTGGCTGATGCTGCCGCTGCTCGTGGCCCTGCCGGTGCTTGGCACGGCGCTGTACGAGCAGGTCAGGCACAGTGCCCAGAGCTGGCTCGACGAGGGCCTGGAGGACACCGCCCTGACGCTGGCCGGTCAGATCGACGTGCGCAGCGGCGCTCCCCGCATCGACGTCAGCGCGACCATGGACCGCGCCCTGCGCTTCGACCGCCAGGACGACGTCTTCTACCTGGTGCTGTCGCCGCAAGGCGAGGCGCTGCAGGGCGACGCGGGCCTGGCGGAGCTGCAGCCCCGGCCGGCCCTGCAGGCCGCCGGCCACACCTATTACGGCGACGTGAAGCTGCGCGGGCGCGAGCTGCGCCTCGTCCAGCTCGGCCAGGACTGCGGCACCGGCGTCTGCCAGATCCTCGTCGCCGAGACCCTGCACAAGCGCGACGCGCTGCAGCGCGAGATCGGCAGTTCGGTGGCCCTGAACGGCGCCGCGCTGGCCCTGCTGCTGGCTCTGGCCGGCTGGTGGGCCATCCGCCAGGGTCTGGCGCCGCTGACCGACCTGAGCGCCGAACTGGAACACCGCGACCTGCATCGCCTCGCGCCGTTGGCGGCCAGCCTGCCGCGCGAACTCGTGCCGCTGCAGGCCGCCTTCAACCGGCTGTTTGAGCGCCTGGCCCGTGCGGCCGGGGCGCAGCGCGAATTCCTGGCCGATGCGGCCCACCAGCTGCGCACACCGCTGACCTCGCTGCAGACCGAGATCGAGCTGGCCATGCTGGAGCCGCACGACCAGCGCGTCGACCCGCTGCTGGAGCGGCTGCGCCAGCGCGTCGTGCGCAGCGCCCGCCTGGCCCAGCAGCTGTTGTCACTGGCGCGCGCCGAGGACCGCAGCGTCGACGTCGGCAATGCGCTGGACCTGCGCGACATCGCCACCGAAAGCGGCCAGGACTGGGCCCACCGCGACCTGCCCATCGGCGTCGACCTGGGCTTCGAGCTGGCCGAGGCGCCGGCCCTGGGGCATTCCTTCCTGCTGCGCGAACTGCTCGAGAACCTCATCCACAACGCCGTCAGCTACGCCGGCGCGGGGGCGCGCATCACGGTGCGTTGCGGCAGCGGGCCGGGCGGCCCGTGGCTGGAGGTGGAGGACAACGGCCCCGGCATTCCGGTCGCCGAGCGACCAGCGGCCATGCAGCGCTTTCGGCGCGGCAGCAGCGCCAGCGGCACGGGCAGCGGCCTGGGCCTGGCCATCGCGGCCGACATCGCGGCCCGCCACGGCGGCCGGCTGGAACTGCTGGACGCCCACGTCGGCCCGGGCCTGCGTGCCCGGCTCAGCCTGCGGCCGCTGCCACCGGATCCAGCCCCAGCTGCTTGAAGAGGTTCATCGCGACGACGACGCGCCGCCCCGGCGTGGCCGGCACCTCGTGCATGGTGATGCCGGGGAACATGATCAGCGTGCCCGGCCGCGGCTGGAAGGCGCTGGTCTTGGAGAACACCAGCGGCGCGCAGCCGGCTTCAGCCTCCAGGTAGACGACACAGCTCAGGTCGGCCGGCCAATGGTTGTGCGGCGCCGTGTAGTCGGCCTGTTCGTAGATGGCGCCCCAGCAGTGGGTGACGAGCAGGTCCAGCCCCAGGGAGTCCAGGTCGCCAGACCAGGCCTTGGGCGCCGCGGCCTTGGCGATCTCCACGACGCTGGCGCACAGCGGCATCAGCTTGTCGTTGAGCATGTGGCTCTTCCACGGGCTCATATAGGCCGCCTTCACGTTCGAGGCCGGCGACTGCGGATGGCTGATTCGCAACTCGTCGATGGCCTCGCGCGCGAGCTGCAGGCGGTCCGCGATGGGGCCCAGTTCGGCAATGATGACGGGCAGCTCGGTCTGGACGCTGGCGCCGACGACGTGAACGGACGCGGATGTGCTCATCCGGGCATTTTGAAGCTGCCCCGGCCGGCCAGCGGATGGGCGATGCCGCCGTCGCCATAGCTGCCGACGACTTCGGCGACGACGACCTGGTAGCCCTTCAGCCAGCGCGCCTGGGCCTGTTTGGCCTCGCGGTGGTCGGGGTGGCCCATCAGCTGCTGCAGGGCCTCCATCGAGTCCCAGTAGTAAACGTTGGAGATCAGGCCCGTGGCGGCGTTCTCCCAGGCCTCCTCGCCGAGGTAGCCGGGAATGCCGCGGGCCACGGCGGCGATGCGCTCGTCCAGCGCGAAGAAGTCGGCGTCGTAGTCGCCCTTGGCGAAGGTGAAGGTGGCGGTGTACATCAGCTGATTGTCGACAGCGCGCGCTCGACGAAGCGGCGCGGCACGGTGGTCTTGGGCACGCGCACCGGGAACCAGCTGCGGATGTCCTGCTCGATGCCGATGCCGTGCATGAAGTTGTAGAGGCCCTTTTTCAGCCCCTGGCCGAGGCCGTCGTGGTCGGTGGGCGTGGGGTCGACGAAGGCGATGTCGTTCTTCGCAAAGCGGCCGTCGGCGGGCAGGGGTTGCAGCGTGACACCGTACTCCGCCGGGTTCAGGCCGACGGGCGAATGCACGGTGCAGGCGAAGCGGTGGAAGAAGCCGCTGTGGATGCAGCCGTTCTCGAACAGCTGGCGCACGTATTCGAGCGCGTCGACGGTGTCCTGCGTCGTCTGCGTGGGGAAGCCGTACATCAGGTAGGCGTGCACCAGCACGCCAGCATCCGCAAAGGCCTTGGTCACGCGCGCCACCTGCTCGATGGAGACGCCCTTCTTCATCAGCTTCAGCAGCCGATCCGACGCCACCTCCAGCCCGCCCGAGATGGCGATGCAGCCGCTGTCGGCCAGCAGCTGGCAGAGCTCGGGGGTGAAGGTCTTCTCGAAGCGGATATTGCCCCACCAGCTGATGGCCACACCGCGGCGGATTAGCTCCTCGGCCAGGGCCTTCAGCGCCTTCGGCGGCGCGGCTTCATCGACGAAGTGGAAGCCCGTCTGGCCGGTCTCCCTGACGATGGCCTCGATGCGGTCCACCAGCACTTCGGCCGAGGCGGCCTCGTAGCGCGAGATGTAGTCCAGTGACACGTCGCAGAAGCTGCATTTCTTCCAGTAGCAGCCATGCGCCACCGTCAGCTTGTTCCAGCGCCCGTCACTCCACAGCCGGTTCATGGGGTTGAGCATGTCCAGCAGCGACAGATAGCGGTCCAGCGGCAGGCCATCCCAGGTCGGCGTGCCGACGTCGTCGAAGGGAATGTCGGGTTCGACGAAGTTGGTGTACTTGACCGCATCGCCATCGCGCCAGAACGTACGCACCAGGCGGGTCCTGGAGCGTTTGCCGGCGACATGTTCCAGCAGCGCCAGCAGCGGCCGCTCGCCGGCGTCCAGCGTCACATAGTCGACGAAGTCGAAGACGCGCGGCTCGGCCAGCTCGCGCAGCTCGGTGTTCACATAGCCGCCGCCCAGCACGCAGACGACGTTCGGCCGTGCGGCCTTGATCGTCTGCGCGATGCGCAGTGCCGCATAGACCGAGCCGGGGAAGGGCACGGACAGCAGCACGACGTCGGGCTGGTGCTGTTCCAGCGCGGCCAGCGTCAGCGCGTGCAGCGTGTCGTCGACGAGATTGGGCGGCGCGGCCAGGGCCTGGGCCAGCGGATCGAAATGCGCCTGCGCTGCAGCCAGCGACTCGGCATAGCGGACGAACTCGAAGCGCTCGTCGACGGCGTCGCGCAGCACGTCGGCGAGGTCGTTCAGGAACAGCGTCGCGAGATGGCGGGCGCGGTCCTGCAGGCCGAGGGCACCAAAGGCCCAGGCCAGCGGGTCGCCGCCGTCCTCGTCGACATAGTTGTCCAGCGAGGCGAAACGCGCGCCCTCCGGCAGGAAGCTGCGCGCGTTGATGCGATGCGCCAGCGTCGGGTCGTTGCCCTGCAGAAAGCCGAGGACGCGCGGTGTGGCGGCGGCGATGGCCGCGAATTCGGCATCAAACCAGGCGGTCTGCGGCGTGCGCCTGGCTTCGGGCAGGGCTCGGACGGCTTCGTGGATCCGGGGCATGCCGGCGGGGGAGAACAGTTCCAGCACCAGCGTCAGCGCCAGGTCCACCTGCCGCGCCTCGACGCCGCGCGAGCGCAGAAAGCCGGTCAGATAGGCGGTGGACGGGTAGGGCGTGTTCAGCTGCGTCATCGGGGGGATGACGGCGAGCACGCGAGGGGACGGGGACGACATAGATCCGATTGTCGCGGGCATGCGCGATGGACGCGATGGACCGCCCGGCGCGGATGCCTAGCCCAGGGCCAGCTCCAGCAGCAGGCTCAAGTGCACCGGCGCGTTGCCGCGAGCAATGCCGTCCAGGCCGCCATCACCGCCCAGCCGCAGCGCCGGCTCGTGGAAGTACATCTCGTCGCACTGCAGTGGCCCGGCCTTGGCCACCATTGCATCGAACTGCTCGGCATGCAGCTGGTCGACGAGGTTCTCGTCTTCACAGAGCCATTCGTTGAAGAATTGCGCCAGCGACCAGACCGTGCAGCCGGCCTCCGAGGTGTGAGGGTTCAGGAAGGACACGTCCTCGTCGCCGTCCTCGCTGAGCTTGCGGTAGTAGAAGATCGTGCCCATCGCGCTGATCGCGATGGGCAGGCGGTCCATGTCGGGTTCCTCGCGCATCAGCCAACCCCACAGGTTCTCGCTGTAGACGTCAGGGTTGATCAGCTGCACCAGCCCCTTGCCGTAGAAGCCGAAACCGTGCTGCTGCCACAGCGTCAGCAGCGGGGCGGGCAGGTGCTGGGCGTAACGGGCGAGCTGGCCGGCGCTGGCGCGGGTCAGGCTGGCGGTGGGCGGGTGGCGCTGCAGGAAGGGGTCCAGCCCTGGGGCGCTGCCGACGGGTTCCGCGGCAGACTCGGTGCTGAGGCCAAGAGCCCGCATGAAACGCCGCAAGGCCTGCATCACGCGGTCAGCCAGCCCGACAACTTCTCCGCAATCATCAAGGTCGGCGAATTCGTGTTGCCGCTCGTGATCGTCGGCATCACGCTCGCATCCGCGATGCGCAGGCCGGCCACGCCCAGCACGCGCAGCCGCGAGTCGACGACGGCGCCGGGGTCTTCCCTGCGACCCATGCGGCAGGTGCCGACGGGATGGAAGATGGTCGTCGCGATGTCGCCGGCCAGGCGGGCCAGCTCCTCGTCGGTCTGGTATTGCGACCCCGGCTTGTATTCCTCGGGCTTGAAGCCGGCCAGCGCCGGCTGCGACACGATGCGGCGCGTCAGCTTCAGGCTCTGGGCGGCGACATGGCGGTCCGCCTCGGTGGACAGGTAATTGGGCCGGATGGCCGGTGCCACCGACGCGTCGGGCGAGGTGGCGTGCACCGTGCCGCGGCTGGTCGGGTTGAGGTTGCAGACGCTGGCCGTGAAGGCATTGAAGCCGTGCAGCGGTTCGCCGAAGGCGTCCAGCGACAGCGGCTGCACGTGGTATTCCAGGTCGGGCCAGACCTTCTCGGGGTTGCTGCGCGTGAAGGCGCCGAGCTGCGACGGCGCCATGCTCATCGGGCCGCTGCGGCGCAGCGCGTATTCGAGGCCGATCATGGCCTTGCCCATCAGCGAAGCCGAGCGGGTGTTCAGCGTCYTGGCGCCCTCCACCTTGTAGACGCTTCGGATCTGCAGATGGTCCTGCAGGTTGGCACCCACGCCGGGCAGGTGCTGCTCGACCGTGATGCCGAGGCTTTGCAGCAGGTCGGCCGGGCCGAGGCCACTGAGCTGCAGAATCTGCGGCGAACCTACCGAGCCCGCGGCCAGGATGACCTCGCCGCCCGCATTGAGCCAGGGCTGCTCGACGCCATGCGGCGTCAGCACCTCGACGCCGCTGCAGCGCAGGCCAATGTCGTCGCGCATCAGCCGCAGCTTGCGCACCTGGGCACCGGTCCACAGCTCGAAATTGGGGCGGCCAAAGGTGGTGGGGCGCAGGAAGGCCTTGGCCGTGTTCCAGCGCAGGCCCTTCTTCTGGTTGACCTCGAAATAACCCACGCCCTCGTTGTTGCCGGCGTTGAAGTCGCTCGTGGCCGGGATGCCGGCTTGCGCCGCCGCGGCGGCGAAGGCGTCGAGGATGGGCCAGCGCAGGCGCTGCTGCTCGACCCGCCACTCGCCCTTGTTGCCATGCACGGCGGCAAAGCCTTCGGGCGCGGTCTTGGGGTTGTCCAGCCGCCAGTGGTTCTCATGCTTGCGGAAGGCGCGCAGCACGCGCTCCCAGCGCCAGGTGTCGTCACCGGTCACCTCGGCCCAGTGCTCGTAGTCGCGGCTCTGGCCGCGCATATAGATCATGCCGTTGATGCTGGAGCTGCCGCCCAGCACCTTGCCGCGCGGGTAGCGCAGGCTGCGGCCGTTCAGCCCCGCCTCGGCCTCCGTGTTGAAGCACCAGTCGGTGCGCGGGTTGCCGATGCAGTAGAGATAACCGACCGGGATGTGGATCCAGTGGTAGTCGTCCTTGCCGCCGGCCTCGATGAGCAGGATGCGCTTGTCCGGATTGGCGCTGAGCCGGTTCGCGAGCAGGCAGCCGGCGGTGCCGGCACCCACGATGATGTAGTCGAAACCTTGACGGGCCATGGAGCGCTAACGGGGCGTGCGAGGGGGACTGCGGGATGCAGCCCCTAGCGTACGTTACCCGGCGCTGGCGTTGCTCAGTCGATACCAGTCAAGCTTGCGCGTGAGTGTCATCACGGTTGCGAGCACGCTGAACAGCAGGATGGCGCCGATGGCCAGCGCCGCCTGCTCGCGGCTCAGCAGCACATAGAGGGCGCCATAGAGCAGCGCCACGCCGCCGCCGAAGGCCGCGCCGCGCAGCCAGCCCCCCAGCATGGCTGCGGCGTACTGCGTCAGCACCGCGGCGGCGGCGGCCGAGGCGACCAGATAGGCCACCAGGAAGGGCAGATGCTCGGACAGGCTGAGCAGCAGCAGGAAGAACAGGCTCAACGCCAGGCCGACGAGCAGGTACTGCACCGGGTGCACGCGCCGGCCCGTCAGCAGCTCGGTCAGGCCGACGGTGACGAAGGTCAGCGCGATGAACATCAGGCCGTACTTGATGGCGCGGTCGCTCATCACATAGGGGTTCACGGGGTCGATCAGGTCAACGGCAAAGGTGTCGAGATTGCCCTTGCCGGCCACCACGTCGGCGACGCCGCTGCTGGCCAGCTCGGTGACCTGCCAACGCGCCTTGAAGCCGTCGTCGCTGACGTCGCTGCTCGTCGGCAGGAAGCGACCGCCGAAGCTCGGGTGCGGCCAGCTGGATTCCAGCGTCATGGTGGTGTCGCTGGCAGCGGGCACGACAGCCAGGCTCCGCGTGCCGGCCAGGTCCACGACCAGCTTCAACTCCAGGCGCTCGCCCGCTTGCGGGGCCTGCAGCATGGCATGCAGGCCCGAGGTGTAGGCGGAGTCCATGGTGCCGGGCTTGACGGTCAGGGCACGGCCATCGCGTGTCAGCGTGACCTTGCGCAGGCCGCGCGCATCCCGGGCCGAGAACATCGCGATGACGTCCCCGCATTCGATGCGGCCACCGGCGTTGTCGGGCCGCGGTGTCAGGCCAGAGGTTTCCTCCCAACGCGCCAGCAGCGTCAGCTTGCCGGCGTAGGTGTTGACCTTGAACAGGCCGCGGTGGCGTGGGTCGGGGACGAGGTCGCCGCTCACCTGCAGTTGGGCGGGCGGCAACCTGTGTGTGAAGGTCCGGTTTTGATAGCCATTCAAGATCTCGGAGCATTGGCGGACGAGGATGGGGCCGAGCAGGGTCTGCGGCCCGGCGAGCGACTGCTCGACGTTCTGCTCGGCCTCCTGCTGCCGGGCCTGGCGTTCATGCGCGAGGCCGCGAATTTCGCCCAGCACGACGATCAGCAGCAGGGTGATGACAGCCAGGATGACCAGCTTGAGAAGAAGGGGGTGCTTGTTCATGCCGCCAGCATCGCCAGCGGTGGTGAGGGCATGACGAAGTCTGTGAAGCGTGCGTGAAGTCAGCGCGGGAGGGTGAGCGACACGCGCAGGCCGGGCTCGACCGCCTCGAACGCCAGCCAGCCGCCGTGCAGCTCGGCCACCCGGCGTGCGATGGCCAGGCCCAGGCCCGAGCCCTTGACCAGGCTGCCCGGCCGGGCCGTCGAGAAGAAGCGCTGGCCGAGTTGCGGAAAACCGGCGGGCGGCACGCCGGGGCCGTGGTCGCGCAGCGTCAGCCGCGCGGTGGTCGGCGTCGTGCTGACGGTCACCTCCAGCGCCGAGCCGGCGGGCGCGAAATCGATGGCGTTGACGAGCAGATTGCCGAAGGCCAGCTCCAGCAGCGCCAGGTCGGCGTCGACGGCCACGTCCTCGCGCGCCATCCAGACAACGCGCAAACCTTTCTGCGCGATGCGTGGGGCCTGCCGCTCCAGCTGGCTTTCGGCCCAGCCGGCCAGTGCGACGTGCTGGCGTTCACCCAGGCCCACCTGCGCTTCCAGCTGCGACAGCGCGAGCACCCGCTCCACCAGCGTCTGCAGGCGGGCCGTCTGGTCCAGCACCTGGGCGGCAAAGCGTTGGCGGTCGGCGGCGGGCAGTTCGTCCTGCAGCAGTTCGCCGCTGGCGCGCAGCGCGGCCAGCGGGCTCTTGAGCTCGTGGGTCAGCGCGCGCACATCGTGCTCGAGCTGCTCGCGCCCCTCCAGCCGGCGGCGCATGTCGTCCATCGCATGCGCCAGGTCGCCCAGCTCGCCGGGCATGGACGGCGGCGCGAAGGCCTGGCCGGCCTGGGCTTGCTGCGCATAGAGGCGCAGCCGCCGCACCGAGGCCACCAGCCACAGCGTGACGGCCACGCCGACGATGAGGCTGGTGGCCAGCAGGGCGGCGCCGGCCCAGAAGACGCGGCGTTCGGCGCGGTCGATGAAGCGCTGCACGCTGGCCACCGGCTTGGCGACGCTGACGACGCCCAGGGCGCGGCCGTCCTTGAGGATGGGTGCCGCGACGACCAGGATGGTGCTGCGGTCGTCGGCCGAGTAGCGCGTCGCACGGGCGCCGTAGTCGCCGCGCAGCGTCAGCGCCACGTCGCGCCATTGCGAGTAGTCCTGGCCCACGGCCGAGGGCTGGCCGGAGTCCGCCACCACCTGGCCCCGCGCGTCGGTCACGTACAGGCGCAGGTCCAGGCTCTGCTTGCGCAGCCCCCAGATCGGCACGTCGACCTCGCGCTTCACATAGCGCTGCAATTGCGCGGTGAGCTGGCTGCCTGGTTTGAGACCGTTCGAGTCCATCTCGTCGGCGGCGGTTTCGGCCAGCAGATGGGCCGTGTCCACCATCAGGTCTTCCATGACCTCGCGCACGCTGGGCTTGACCTCGGCCAGGAAGACCTTGAGCAGCAGCATGGCGCTGAGGCCGGCGATCAGGAAGAAGCCGAAGAAGACGCGGAGCCCCAGTCTCATCAGAGCTCCAGGGAATAGCCGAGACCGCGGTGCGTCTTGATCGGGTCGCGGCCCGGCGCGGCCTCACGCAGCTTGGCGCGCAGCGTCTTGATGTGGGTGTCAACGGTGCGGTCGGTGCTCTCGGCGCTGCTGCCCCAGACGGCGTCCAGCAGCGTGTCGCGACTGTGGATGCGCCGGGGTGCGCGCAGCAGATGCGTCAGCAGGCCGAGCTCCAGCTTGGTGAGGCTGAGCGGTACGCCGTCCAGGCTGACCCGTGAGCCATCGATCGCGAAGCCCAGCGTGGGTGCCGGTGCGGCCTGGGCTCGGCGCAGCAGGGCGCGCACGCGGGCGACGAGCTCGCGCGGGCTGAAGGGCTTGGCGAGATAGTCGTCGGCCCCCAGCTCCAGGCCGAGCACGCGATCCATTTCCTCGCTGCGGGCGCTCAGCACGATGACGGGCAGCTGGGCCAGCGGCCCGCTGCGCAGCTCGCGGCACAGGTCCAGGCCATGACCGTCGGGCAGGCCGATGTCGAGGATGAGCAGCTCGGGTGCGGGCGCCTGCCTGAGGCGCTCGCGGGCCTCGGCCAGCCACGCGCGGTGCTCGACGACGAAGCCCTCGCGCCTCAGCGCGAAGGCGACCGTGTCCGCGATGGCGGGATCGTCTTCCAGCAGCAGGATCAAGCGCGCCAGCCTTTCGACGGTGCCGCGCTGGACGCCTCGCTGGCCATTGGTGCCGTCCAGATCGGCGGCAGATTGAAGAGGGTCATGACAGCCTTCCGTTGCGTTTGCGCGGGCCGAGCGCCGGGCCGCTCCCTAGCCGGCCCGCCTTGGGCGATGTGCTTGCGGCTCAACGCCGCAAGCATCGCCGTCCCCTCGGGGGGGCCGGCCAAGGTAGTCCTTGGACGAGGGGCTTCACGATCAACCCACGGTTCGCGCGGCCAGCACGGGGAAGAGCTTGATGAGGCCGTCGGCCAGCAGTTCCACCGCCAGCGCGGCCAGGATGAGGCCCATCAACCGCGTCATGATGTTGATGCCGGTCTGGCCCAGCACCTTGGCGATCTTGCTGCTGGCCGAGAAGACGATGAAGGTCACCAGCGCGACGACGACGCCATAGCCGCACAGCACGGCCAGCTCCCACCAGACGCGCGTCTTGTCGGCATAGATGACCATGGTGGAGATGGTGGCCGGGCCGGTCAGCAGCGGGATGGCGAGCGGCACGACGGCGATGCTGGCGCCGGCGTCGGCCTTGGTGTTGCCCTCGGACACATCCTCCTTGCGCGCCTCGGCCGGCTGGGCGTTCAACATCTGCAGCGAGCTGATCAACAGCAGGCAGCCGCCGCCGACCTGGAAGCTGGCCAGGGAGATGCCGAAGAACTCGATGATCTTCAGCCCGAACAGCGCGCTCAGCGCGATGACGATGCCGGCGGTGCTGGCGCTGACCAGGATGGTCTTGCGCCGCTGCGTGCGCGAGAAGGCGGACGTGAAGTGGATGAAGAAAGGCACCACGCCGACCGGATTCACGATGGCCAGCAGCGCGACGAGGGGCTTGTAGATGTCCATGGCGGGCGATTGTGAGTCAGCTGTGAGCCAGCTCCTTATCATCCGCCCGCGGCCGCAGTCCGAGGTCTTTGCAAGCCTTCCAGGGCAAGCACTCCGGGGCAACCCCGGGGGTCTTGAATCTCTCGTCCAGCAGGGCGTGAAGTGCATGGCGCGAAGGCGCCAGGGTCCTCACGCATCACCCGTCGCTCGGGCAGCGCGCCGCGCCTTTTCGCAGGGAGACCCCAAAGGGTGGATCACGCCCGCACGATGACGGCTCGGGCCTTGGCCCGCGCGATGCTTGCCGGCGCTCGTCACGAGGACGGGTTGGCGGCGCGCATGGCTGTTTGCCTGGCGGGGCGTCCGCCTTGGCTCGCGGCGCTGGCGCACGCGATGGCGCGTGTGCCGGGCGAGGTCTGGCGGCAGCTGGACGTGCAGGCCCTGGGTCGGCGCGTCGAAGCGCACACGGGCTTTGCCAGGGCCTGGGCCAGCAAGGCAAGACCCGAGGCCCGCCGCTGGCTGCTACGTTCGCCCGACGGGTTGACGCCAGCGCCCGCCGGCCTGGAGCGCCCGCATTGGCCCACCGTCGGTGCACTGGCCCGTGGCCTGGGGCTGACGCCGGCCGGCCTGTGGCGGTTGACGCTGCCGGCCGACTGGCAGCGCCGCCGGCCGTTGATTCAGCAGCACTATCGCCAGGCGCTGATCCCCAAGCGCGGCGACGGCGCCGGCTGGCGGCTGCTGGAGGTGCCCGCGCCGTATCTGCTTGCCGTGCAGCGCCGCCTGCTGACGCAGTTGTTGGACGGGCTGCCGCCCCACGATGCGGCCTTCGGCTACACGCCCGGCCGCTCGGTCGTGCAGCACGCGGCCCTGCATGCCGGCCAGGGGCGGGTCCTGCGCTTCGACCTGAGCGACTTCTTCTCGACGGTGAGCGCCGCACGCGTCCATGCCCTCTTCAAGACCCTGGGCTATTCGACGGCCGTAGCCCGCTCGTTGACGGCGTTGTGCACCACGTCCGCGCCCGAGGCCTGGTTGCGCAGCGAGACGCGGCTGAGCTGGTTGCAGAAGCAGCGCCTGCGCGACGCCCATCTGCCCCAGGGCGCGCCCACCTCACCGGCCCTGGCCAATCTCTGTGCCTTTGGCCTGGACGCACGCCTGACCGGTCTGGCCGGCAGCTTTGGCGCGCGCTACAGCCGCTATGCGGACGATCTCGTCGTCTCCGGACCCGCAAGCCTGCCAACGCGGGCCATCTCGGCCTGGGTCGCTGCCATCGCGGCCGACGAGGGCTTTGTCATCAACCCGCGCAAGACCCGCAGCCTGGGCCCCGCGCAGCGCCAGGCGGTCTGCGGCATCGTCGTCAACGCGCGGCCCAACCTGCCGCGCGACGAGTTCGATCGGCTCAAGGCCATGCTGCACCGCTGCGTCGTCGACGGACCCGCGACACAGAACCGCGACGGCCATGCCGATTGGCGCGCCCATCTGCAGGGCCGCGTGGCCTGGGCGGCTCAGCTCAATGCCGTCAAGGCCGAAAAACTCAAGTCGCTGCTTGATCGCATCGACTGGTCGCGCTGAGGCTGCACAGATAGTCCAGCCCCGCGGCGCCGCGTGAACCCCACCAGCTCAGCAGTTCACCGTCGACGAGCTGCACGCTTGCCTGCGGGCACAGGCCTAGAGCTTGCGCAAGATGCTCGGGGCCGAAGCGGTAGGGCTCGGAGCTGAGCAGCACCCTGTCGATGTCGAGAAGCCAGGTTTCGTCGCCGGTCAGGGCTGGGTAGCGGCCGGCGCCATGTTCGCCCCCGAGCACCGCCGGCCAAGTCTGCCAGCGGCATTCGGCCAGCAGCGTCGAGATGTAGGTGTCGCGGGCCACCGTCATCCACGGGTCGCGCCAGATCAGATAGAGCACCTTCTCGCCGGGCCAGGCTCGGCGACGGCAGCGGGCCAGCGCCGCCCGGAACTCGGCCGACAGCGCGGCGGCGCTCTCGTTGACGCCCGGCTCCCCGGCAAAGGCCGCGCGCAACTGCTCGAACAGCACGAGGTTGTCTTCGGGCCGGCTCGGGTGGGTCACGATGACCTCGGGCACGAACTCACGCAGCGCTTCGGCCGTCTCCAGCCGGTTCTCGTCCACATTGACGATCACATGCGTGGGCGCGAGCTTCTTCAGCTTGGCGAGATTGACGTCCTTGGTGCCGCCCACCTTGGGCACGGCCGCGAC
The DNA here is from genome assembly GCF_056406535.1 of Roseateles sp. P1_C1_2. Lineage (NCBI taxonomy): Bacteria > Pseudomonadati > Pseudomonadota > Betaproteobacteria > Burkholderiales > Sphaerotilaceae > Roseateles > Roseateles sp. P1_C1_2. The sequence continues at coordinate 37,476 of NZ_JBFUAB010000014.1, read as the reverse complement.
GGCCCCGGCCGGGTGGATGCAGAAGCCCGTTCGGGCCACGAGGTGGGGGCCGAGGCCCAGGGCCACCAGCGTTTCGGTCGCGCTGGGCACCAGGCTGGCAATGCGCGGCTTCATTCAGCCTCGGTCACAGCCAGGTAGACGGCACAGCAGCCGCGCAACCAGACCAGGGTCGGCAGCACCAGCGCGATGGCGAAGACGACGCCACCGCCAATCAGCGCCGCCAGGCCGAGAGACCCGCCCTGCAGCGGCACACCACTGGCGCCCAGGCCACGAGGCCCCAGGCCCATGACACCGGCCAGCAGCTGGTTGGCGGGCAGCTCCACGCCGGCACCGAGGATGGCCAGACCGGCCACCAGCCGCCCACCGCTGACGACGACGAAGCTGATCGCCGCCGTGGCCAGCGCCGTCATCAGGTAGACGGCGGCCATCAGCAGGGCCGTTTCGGGCAGGCCATGGCGCAGGCGTTCGCGCAGAAACCCCAGCACGCCGGCGCTGCGCCGCCCGGCCCAGACCGCCGGCCCGGCCAGCGGCCCGACGAGAACGACCAGCACAAAACTGACGCCGCCCAGTGCCAGCACGCCCACCGGCAGCACCAAGGCCAGCAGCGGCGCGCCGACCAGCGGCCAGCGGGTCGCCCACAGCAGGCCGGCCAGGATGAGCACCACGGCGCCGGCCAGTGCCAGGCAGGCCAGCAGGGCCAGCAGCACGCGGTGACCGCTGCGCAGCGCATCGGCCAGCGCGTCCTGGGGGTCACGCACCGGCAGGCCGCGCGCCTGGTCCATCAACATCAGCCCCGTCGCATTGACGCCAAAAAAAGCGACAGCCAAACCCAGGCCCAGCCAGACCGCGCTCAGCAGATTCTGTTCGCGCACCAAGGCCGACTGGGCCATCGCCACCAGCAGGCCGGCGAAGCAAAAGCTGGCCAGCAGGGCGTAGAGGGCGCGCAGATTGCGCAAAGCGTCGACGCTGGCGAGGACGCGGGACAGGGCGGAGAGCAGGCTGGACGTCATGAATTCGGGCACGGGCGGCATGGTATCGATGACGAAACGGTGATGGCTCCCAGGCGCCAGGGTTTGTGCTAGCTCTGAAAAACAACACTTGCCGGAGTGGCGTTCCGCAATCGCAGGACCCCGCCACCATAATCAATTGCCTGTGTCTGGACGCCGCACCTTCGCTTGAATGGTTCACGATGGGTTGAAAGTCCACATGGTTTTTTGGTTTTGAGAAGAGAAGGGCTTCCCCATGGGAAACAAGCTTTATGTGGGCAATCTGGCCTACAGCGTGCGTGACGAATCGCTGCAAGAATCGTTCGGTCAATTTGGTACGGTGACCTCTGCGAAGGTCATGATGGACCGCGAGACGGGCCGTTCCAAGGGTTTCGGTTTCGTCGAAATGGGTTCGGACGCTGAGGCGCAAGCAGCCATCAACGGCATGAATGGCCAGGCCCTTGAAGGCCGCGCCATCGTCGTTAACGAGGCTCGTCCTCGTGAAGAGCGTCCGGGCGGCTTCGGTGGTGGCGGTGGCCGCTCCGGCGGCGGCGGCTTCGGTGGTGGCGGCGGCTACGGCGGTGGCGGCGGTGGCCGTTCCGGTGGCGGTGGCGGCTACGGCGGCGGCGGTAGCGGCGGTGGCGGCTACGGTGGTGGTGGCGGCTACGGTGGCGGCGGCGGCGGTGGCCGCTCCGGTGGTGGCGGCTACGGCGGCGGTGGCCGTTCCGGCGGCGGCGGTGGCGGCTACGGCGGTGGCGGTGGTGGCTACGGCGGCGGTGGCCGTTCGGGCGGCTACTGATCCTCCCAGCCTCGCAAGAGATTGAGCAAAGCGCCCTTTCGGGCGCTTTGTCTTTTCTAGGGTTGTCTCTCTAGGGCCTGGTGGCACTAAGGCCACGGGCCCTAGTAGCCGAGAGTCGCTTTCGCGAAGAGTTCGTTCGCCCGCACGCCGCCCGGCTGCTCGCGGGCCCGGTTCAGGCCCAGGCTGAGGATGCGGCTCAGGCCGACGCGGTGCTGGAACATCAGGGACAGCACCCGCCCCCTGTCATCCTGGGCCGCCAGTTGCGTGCCGGCGTCGTCGCGGCGGTTGAAGCGGGTCTGCTGATGGATGAGGCGCACCGAGTCGCGGGGGCTCAGGTGCAGCACGACCAGGCTCTGGGCGCTGCGGTCGGTGAAGGCGCGGCGGCCGTCGGGCGCGTCGACCCAGGCCAGCCCCAGGCGCTGCTCCAGCTCCAGCCACAGCCCTGAACCCAGGAATGACGGCAGCGGCAGGCGCATCTGGGCCTGGGTCTGAACCTGGGCCCCGAGGCCGACGCGATCGGCGTCGACGTCCAGGCGCCGGCCCCATTCGACCTCGGCGTTGACGTAGTTCAACACCTCACCGGGATTGGATTCCATGCCGAGCACAAGGGTTCGCGTCGGGTGCAAGCGGCCGCCGCTCCTGGCGCGGTGGCTGTCCATGCCGACATGGCCCCAGACGCCGGTGTTGCGGGCGCTGGCGAACCAGAAGCCCGGCTGAAAGAGCCGGTCAACGACCTGACCCGCGGCGACGCCCAGCAGCGGGTCGGCCAGGGTGCGCGTCTCCTGGGCTTTCAGCTGGATCTCGTGGTCGTGCATGTCGATGCCGGCGAACTCCCGCGGGCCCATGCGCAGATAGCCGAAGGCCGACGCGCGGCGCACGCCGCTCTGGCTGACGAAGCCGTTGTCGTTGGCGAAGCGCGGGCTGATCTCCTCGACGTTGACGTTGGCGACCCAGTTCGCGTCGCGGTGGCGCCAGGCCGCCCAGGCGCGGTGGCCGCGCTCGGGGGCCACGCGCAGCACCTGGCCATTGGCGTCGAGGCCCAGGGTCGTGTCCGACAGCAGCAGGTGGCCGCGCCATTGGTCACTGTCGCCGGCGCGCCAGACGCCGTCGCTGCCGACGACGCGGGTCGTCAAGCCGTTGCCGAAGTCGCGCAGCGACACCAGGCCCGCCAGGCCCAGGCCACCAAGCTGCGTGCGGCCACGCGCGAAGCTGGCCTGCGAGCCGCGCGGTTGCACGCCACTGCGCGTCGCGAAGGCACCGGCACGCAGCAGGGTCCCGCCGCCGGCGTCACGCAGGTGCAGGGCCGTGGCCTCGGCGCCGGCGCCGCGCCAGGTGGCGCGCAGGCCCCAGTCGGGGTCGGTGATGGCGCGCGTGTAGAAGGCCGCGAGGCTGCGGTTCTCGCCCGATTCATCCGGCTGGGTCGGACCGACGACGTCGGCGCTCTCCAGGAAGAAGGGGCGCTTCTCGGGCACGCTCAGCGCAAAGCGGGTGTTGCCGGCGAGCTGGGGCGCGTCGATCTCGACCTGGGAGAAGTCGGGGTTCAGCGTCGCGTCGATGACCCAGTCGGCGCGTGGCCGCCACTTGAACTCGGCACCCAGCGAGGCCTTGCGCGAGCGGCGCGTGCCGTCAGCGTCGCTGCTGTCGCGCGTGCTACGCAGCGTCAGTTCGGGGCGAAAGCTGATGAAGCTGCGCTCGCGCACCTGTTCGACGAGGTCTCCCAGCGCGTCCAGCGGCTGCAGTTCCGCGATGAAGCTCAGCGCATCCTTGGTCAGGGCGGGCGAGCTGACGTTGAGGGTGCGGTCCTCGCGCGGGATGTTGCGCGCGACCATGACGCGCCAGGGCGCGCCACCGGCATGCGGGAACCTGAGCGCGGCGAGCGGCCAGCGCAATTCGATGCTGTAGCCATCAGGCAGCCGAGTGGCGGCGGCGTCGATGTCGAAGTCGGGCGCCGAATCCTCGGTGTCCTCCTCGGCGGCGAACAGCCCGTCCTCGACGCCGCCGGCCGCGCTGACGCGCACGTACTGCGCCGTGCGCCGGTGGCCCACGGGGTCGATGAAGACGGCGATGAAGTCCTGGTCGGCCTTGACCTGATCGCGCCGCGCCAGCGGTGCGCGGATGCGGCCCGGCTCGGGATCCCAGGCGCGGATGCCGAAGACCAGGGCGTCCTCGGTGACGAGGACCTGCACGGTGGTGCGCCAGCGCGCCGCCTGCTTGTCGGCGGGCAGGAATTGCGCGAAGCGTTCGTAGACCGGGGCGCGTTGCCAGGCGGTGTCGTCGAGGCGTCCATCGATGACGGGTGCGGCCTCGCCGGTGGTGAGGCGCAGCGCGGTGGGGTGGGCAAGTTCGGGGGCGTTGCCCCAGGCGGGCAGGGCCAGGGCGCAAAGGCCCAGGGCAAGGCCCGGGCCAAGAAGGCGGAATGTCATGACGTGGTCCGAGATCGGCCGCCATGCAGGCGGCTGCGGGGATCAATGGGCTGGCGCAGTCGATCGACGTTGCGGCAGCCAGCGAGCGGCGCTGAAGCGATGTTCAGCGCGCGGGCTTAGCAGGGGTGAAGCACCTTGGCCATGATGTCCTCCTCAGCTGCGTCGGGCAGCTCTCGGTCCGAAGGCGCGCAGTGTAGCCACGGCACGCGGGCTGTGAACAGCCCTATTCGCTCGCCCGTTTCTTGCGCGGCCGGCTCCCTAACGCACGGTCATAGAGCCAGTTGGGCAGCAGGCGCAGCAGCTTGGCCATCACGCCCATCTGCCAGGGGATGACGCGGTAGCTGACCTGGGCGCGGATGGTGCGCACGGCTTGGTCGGCGAAGTCCTCGACCTGCATCAGGAAGGGCATGGAATAGCGGTTGCCGCGCGTCAACGGCGTGTCGATATAGCCCGGCAGGATCGTGACGACACTGACGCCGAAAGGCCGGCATTCGCCGCGCAGGCTTTCGCAGTAGGCGACGACGGCCGACTTGCTGGCGCAGTAGGCGCCATGCCCCGGCAGGCCGCGGATGGCGGCCACGCTGGCGATGCCGACCAGCGTGCCCGAGCGGCGCTCGTTCATCGCCGCGACGAAGGGGTGGAAGGTGGCGGCGAGGCCGACGTTGTTGGTCTCGAAGGTGCGGCGCATCACTTCGAGATCGTCGAAGTGGGCCGTGTCCATGCCGATGCTGATGCCAGCGTTGGCGATGACGACGTCGGGCAGACCCTGGGCGGCGATGCACTCGCGGCCGATGCGGGCCATGGCGTCGAGGTCGGCCACGTCGGCGCCATAGACCTTGAAGCGCCCGGCGTCGAGCTTCTGCTCGGCCGCCCAGCGCTCGACCTCGGTGGTGCGCCGTGCCACCAGGGCCAGGCGGGCGCCGTCGCGGTAGTAGCGCAGCGCCAGGGCCTGGCCGATGCCGCTGGAGGCGCCGGTGATGAAGACCAGTTCAGTCATGTGAGCCCCTCGTCTCGCGGGTACGCGCGCCGGCCTTGCAGGCCGCGCCTCGGCGGGTGCCGCGGCTCTTCGGCAGGCACATGCCGCCCACTGGGCGCCATGTGTCCGGCCTCAGCCCCCGCGGGGATGCAGCGCCGGCTTGGGGCGGCCCGGCGCTCGGCGCTCATTTGCCGCCCTTTGCCGAGATCTGTCCCTGGGCCTTGCCGGTGAAGCTGACCTGGCCGGTCAGGTGGCGGTATTCGAAGTTCTGTGCGTTCAGCGTCGAGCCGCCCTGGCGGATGGTGACGGGCAGGTGGGAGCGCAGCACTTCGCTGTTGGACAGGGCCTGCAGGAACTCGCCGCGCACCTCGAGCTGGGCCGGTGCGTTCTCGCCGGCACCGGGTGGCAGGCGGCGCAGATGCACATTGCCCATCAGCTGCATGTCGCTGCCGTCGCCATTGCTGATGGCGCGCTTAGCCTCGGCGATGGCCAGGCTGCCGTCGGGTGCGATGGCGCGCACGCGTGCCTGGTCGATCTCGACGGTGTCGGTGTCCGGGTAGTGGCGCAATTCGGCGCCGGCGATCTGCACATGCAGGCGGCCATCGGCGGCGATGCGCTGGATCTCGAAGTTGGCCATGCGGTAGTCCGGCACATGACGCAGCGGCGCGACCTCACCCGGCGCATCGATCAGCGGCGTGTTCTTCACCAGCCACCAGGTGCCGCTGGCGAGCACGGCCATCAGCAGCAGCGGCAGATAGTTGGACAGCAGGGTCTGCGCCCGCCACAGCAGCGGCCGGGACTTTTGACGACGTGGAGCGGGAGCGGGCAGGGCCACTGGAGTCACGGGGTCTTGCCCCCATCCAGCGTGTCGTGATGCGCATTGAGCAGGCGCTCGTAGTGGCCGGCCGCCATCAGCAGCACGTCGCAGTACTCGCGCGCGGCGCCATGGCCGCCGGCAGCCTGGGTGACGTGGTGGGCGATGGCCAGCACCTCGGCGTGGGCGCCGGGCGGGGCGCAGGCGAAGCCGGCGCGCAGCATCAGCGGCAGGTCGGGCCAGTCGTCGCCCATGACGGCGACCTCGTCCCAGCTGGCGCCCAGTTGGGCCAGCAGCGGCTCGGCGGCGGCCAGCTTGTCCTTCACACCGTAGAGGGCATGCGACAGGCCGAGGTCGGCGACGCGACGGCGCACGGCCGGGCTGTCGCGGCCGGTGATGATGACCGGCGTGATGCCCGCCTGCTGCAGCGACTTCAGGCCATGGCCGTCCAGCGTGTGGAAGGCCTTGAACTCCTCGCCGCGCTCGCTGATGTAGATGCGGCCGTCGGTCAGCACGCCGTCGACGTCGAAGATGGCGAGCTTGATGGCCAGGCCGCGGCCTTGCGCCTTGACGAGGAGTTCGGGCGGGAATTTCAGTGCGGGCTGCATCAGATCACTTTCGCGCGCATCAGGTCGTTGATGCTGATGGCGCCCAGCAGGCGCTGCTCGGCATCGACGACGAGGACGACGGTGATGCGCGCGGCTTCCATCAGGTCGGCCGCATCGACGGCCAGCGCCTCGGCGCCGACGGTGCGCGGCTTGGCGTGGGCGACCTCGGCGGCGGTGAGGGCGCGCAGGTCGCGGCCCTGCTCGACGAGGCGGCGCAGGTCGCCGTCGGTGAAGATGCCCTGGACGCGGTCCTCGGCATCGACGATCACCGCCATGCCCAGGGCCTTGGCGCTCATCTCGCGCATCAGGTCGGTGAAACCCATGTCGGCCGCCACGCGTGGCAGGGCGTCGCCGCTGCGCATCAGGTCGCGCACATGGGTCAGCAGCTTGCGGCCCAGGGCGCCGCCGGGGTGGGAGCGGGCGAAGTCCTCGGCCTTGAAGCCGCGCGCATCCAGCAGCGCCACGGCCAGCGCGTCGCCCAGGGCCATCTGGGCCGTGGTGCTGGCCGTGGGGGCGAGCTGCAGCGGGCAGGCCTCCTCGGCGACGGCGCTGTCGAGCACGACGTCGGCATGGGCCGCGAGGCTGGATTCGGCGCGGCCGGTCATCGCGATGATGGGAATGCCCAGGCGCTTGAGGACGGGCAGGATGGCGTTGAGCTCGTCGCTCTCGCCGGAGTTGGACAGGGCCAGCACGACGTCGCCGCCGGTGACCATGCCGAGGTCGCCATGGGCGGCCTCCGCCGGATGGACGAAGAGGGCGGGCGTGCCGGTGGAGGCCAGCGTGGCGGCAATCTTGCGGCCCACATGGCCGCTCTTGCCCATGCCCATGACGGCGACGCGGCCACGGCAGGCCAGCACCAGCTCAATGGCGCCCGCAAAGGCGTCGCCCAGGCGGGGCACCAGCTCGGCGAGGGCGCGGGCCTCGACCTCGAGCGCCTGACGGCCGATGCGCACGGCGCGCTCGGCGGCAAAGACGGGAGAACTCATGCGGCCAGTGTAGACAAGCGCTTGCGCGGCGTAACCGGCGTGATTTCCGGCCGCCTGGCGAGGCTATTGGGGTCTGCACGGGTGCGATTTGCCAGCCAGCAGCAAGCCAAACCCCTGCGCTCTCAACACAATGGGCGGCTATGCAGACCGAGCTGTTAGACCGCCCCGTGCGCGCCAGGGCCCTGCCGGCTGGCACCCTGGCGATGGGGATGGCCCTGCTGGCGCTGCTGGCCTGGGACTTGAGCCACCTCGACCTCTGGGCCGTGCGCCTGGCCGGGGACGCCAGCGGTTTTGCGCTGCGCGAGGCCTGGGTCACGCGCGTCCTCATCCACGAGGGCGGGCGCCTGGTCTCCTATGTCGCGATGGGCTTCATCGTCCTGCTCAATCTGCTGCCCCGGCTGCTGCCCGCACTGAGCCGGGCCGACCGGCGCTGGTGGCTGGTGACGACGCTGGTCTGCCTGGGCGTCATCTCCCTGATGAAGCGCGTCAGCCTGACGAGCTGCCCCTGGGACCTGGCCGAATTCGGCGGCGTGGCCCACTATGTTTCGCACTGGGTGCTGGGCACGCGTGACGGCGGGGGCGGGCATTGCTTCCCGTCCGGCCACGCGAGTGCCGCTTTCGCCTACTTGAGCGGCGGCTGGGCCCTGGCACGGGCCTACCCGCGCGCCGCCCGCGCCTGGGTGCTGGCCTGCGTGGGGCTGGGCGTCGTCTATGGCCTGGGGCAGATGCTGCGTGGCGCCCACTACCCCAGCCACACGATGTGGACGGCCTGGATCTGCTGGGCGGTGACGCTGGCCGCCGCCCAGGTTCGACCCTGGCGCTTCAGGCGCGCCGCCGCAGCCTGAGCCCCGCGAGGGCCGCCAGGCCACCCAGCAGCAGCAGGGCGTTCGCCGGTTCCGGCACGGGCGTGACCGCACCGGCGTCAAAGGCGATGCTGCCACCCGAGCCGAACAGTCCCATCAGCACGGTCTCGTCGCCGCTGAAGATGGCCGTGGACGAGTTGGTCTTGAGGTTGAAGCTGCCCTCCACCCAGGCCCCGAAGCCGCCCTTGTCGTCCTGCGGCCGGTAGCGCAGTTTCACGATCTCGCCCGAGGTCATGGAGGCGCTGGCGAAGAGGTCGCCCCCGCCGCCGCTGATGTGCAGGCTGCTGCCCAGCGTGTCGCTGAAGATCATCTGGAAGAAGGAGTCGTTGCGGCCGGCGGATACCTTGACCACGTCCAGCGTGACCGTCTTGACGTGCTTGCCCGACGCGACGGCGAGGAACCACTTGGGTGTCGAGACGTCGACATGCTGGGCCCAGGCCAGGTCGGAGAAGCTGGCCTTGCCGATGCCCCCGCTGCTGACCAGGGTCAGGCCCCAGGAAAAGCTTTCGATGTCGATCCAGTCCTTGTGGTCCTTGTCGGTCGACTCGCCGGGAATGCCGTCGATCTGCAGGAAATAGTCGTTGGCGGCCTGGGCGAGGCCCGCCGTGGCCAGACCGATGGCGAGCACCGCCACGCGCCAGGCCCGCTTGAAACCAGAAGCCATGTCGAATCTCCTTGCGCCCGAAATGGGCGCAGTGATGCTGAGCAGGAGCGGGGGCTCCCGCCATCCCCACGATGCAAAGGGTTTCCACAGAGTCGAGGAGGGAACGGGAGTCCTAGACTCGCCGCACAAAGCGCACCACGGAGGAGACACCGTGCAGCGGACCGATATCTCGGACCCGGCCTATTTCCACAAGGTCGTCGATTGCCAATGGGCCTGCCCGGCACACACGCCGGTGCCCGAATACATCCGCCTCATCGCGCAGGGGCGGCATGACGAGGCGTATTGGGTCAACTGGGTCAGCAACGTCTTTCCCGGCGTGCTCGGTCGCACCTGCGACCGGCCCTGCGAGCCGGCCTGCCGGCGCGGTCGCGTGGAAGAAAAGCAGGCGGCCAAGCCGGAGCCGGTCGCCATCTGCCGCTTGAAGCGCGTGGCGGCGGATAACAAGAGCGACGGTTTCCGCGCCATGATCCCCAAGCCCGCCGCGCGCAAGAACAAGCGCGTGGCCTGCGTGGGCGCGGGGCCGGCCTCGCTGGCGGTGGCGCGTGACCTGGCCCTGGAAGGCTATGCCGTCACCGTCTTCGACGGCGAGGCCAAGCCCGGTGGCTTCATCCGCACACAGATCCCGCGTTTCCGACTGCCCGAGCGCGTCATCGACGAAGAATGCGGTTACATCCTCGGCCTGGGCGTCGAGTGGCGCGCTGGCCAGCGCATCGATTCGATGAAGGCGCTGCTGGGGGAGGGTTTCGACGCCGTCTTTGTCGGCTGTGGCGCCCCGCGTGGCCGTGACCTGCCGCTGCCGGGCCGCCAGGAGGCCGCCGAGCAGATCCATATCGGCATCGACTGGCTGGCCAGCGTCAGCTTCGGCCACGTGACGAGCGTCGCGCCCCGCGTCATCGTGCTCGGTGGCGGCAACACGGCCATGGACTGCTGCCGCTCGGCGCGGCGTCTGGGGGCTTCGTCCGTCACCGTGACCGTGCGCAGCGGCTATGCGCAGATGAAGGCCTCGCCGTGGGAGAAGGAGGACGCCGAGCACGAGGGCATCCCCATCCTCGACTTCCATGTGCCGCTGGCCTTCGAGCATGTCGACGGCAAGCTGACCGGCATGCGCTTCAAGAAGGCACAGACCGGCGAGGAGATCGTCATCCCCTGCGACGAGGTGCTGATTGCCGTCGGCCAGGAGAACAGCTTCCCGTGGATAGAGCGCGACTCGGGCATCGCCTTCGACGAGCACGGCCTGCCGGTGCTCAACGCGCAGAGCTTCCAGTCCTCGCTGCCCCATGTCTTCTTCGGCGGCGACGCAGCCTTCGGACCGAAGAACATCATCACGGCCGTCGCCCACGGCCATGAGGCTGCCGTCAGCATCGACCGCCTGCTGCACGGCGAGCCGGTCACGCAGCGCCCGCCGCCCCATGTCAACCTCGTGTCCCAGAAGATGGGCATCCACGAGTGGAGCTATGACAACGCCATCACCAACGACCTGCGCAGCAAGGTGCCCTGGACGGCTGCCAACATCGCGCTGGCCAGCATCAAGGTCGAGGTCGAACTGGGCTTCGACGCCGCCACGGCCTTCAAGGAAGCGCAGCGCTGCCTGAACTGCGATGTGCAGACGGTCTTCGCGCCCAAGCTCTGCATCGAGTGCGATGCCTGCGTGGACATCTGCCCGATGGACTGCATCACCTTCACGGAGAACGGCGACGACCTGCGCGAGCGGCTCAACGCGCCGGCGCTGAACCTGATGCAGGACATCTATGTGGAGGGCGGCCTGAAGACCGGCCGCGTGATGGCCAAGGACGAGGACGTCTGCCTGCACTGCGGCCTGTGCGCCGAGCGCTGTCCGACGGGGGCCTGGGACATGCAGAAGTTCCTGCTGGTCACTGCCAAGGCGGGCGCGGCTTGCCGTGACACCACGACGCGCAAGGAGGTGGTATGACCGCGACCCCCACGCGCGCTTCGCGCACTGCCCCCCGAGGGGGCTCGGCCTCCCTAGGGGCGGCCCGTCGGGAGGCCGCATGAGCCGCATCGAAGCCGTCAACGATTTCGTCGTCAAGTTCGCCAACGTCAATGGTTCGGGCTCTGCCTCGGCCAACGAGCTGTTCGCGCGCGCCATCCTGCGCATGGGCGTGCCCGTCAGCCCGCGCAACATCTTCCCGAGCAATATCCAGGGCCTGCCGACCTGGTACGAGGTGCGCGTCTGCGAAGCCGGCTGGCTGGGCCGGCGCGGCGGCGTGGACCTGATGGTGGCGATGAACCCCCAGACCTGGGCCCAGGACCTGGCCGAGATCCAGCCCGGCGGCTATCTTTTCTATGACAGCACCAAGCCGATGCCGGCGAGCGCCTTCCGCCCGGACATCCACGTCATCGGCATGCCGGCCACGGCCATCTGCAACGCCACCTATGACGTGCCGCGCGAGCGCACGCTGTTCAAGAACATCCTGGTGCTGGGGGCGCTCAGCGAGCTGATGGGCATCGAGTCGGCCGTCATCGAGGGTCTGTTTGCCGAGCAGTACAAGGGCAAGGAGAGGTTGCTGGACTCCAATGTGCGGGCCCTGCATGCCGGCCGCGAGTTCGCGCGCGACCATCTGTCGGTGCAGCCCTTCGGCCTCAAGCTCAAGACCGCCAATGCCGTGGGCGACAAGATCTTCATGGAGGGCAATGCGGCCACGGCCCTGGGCTGCGTCTATGGTGGCGCCACCGTCTGCGCCTGGTACCCGATCACACCGTCATCGTCCGTCRCCGAGGCCTTCGAGAAATACGCGCTCAAGTTCCGCACCGACCCCGAGACCGGCGAGAAGCGCTACGCCATCGTGCAGGCCGAGGACGAGATCGCCTCCATCGGCATCATCACCGGCGCCGGCTGGAACGGCGCGCGCGCCTTCACCTGCACCTCGGGCCCCGGCGTGTCGCTGATGACGGAGTTCCTGGGCCTGGCTTACTTTGCCGAGATCCCCTTCGTCGTCATCGACGTGCAGCGCGGCGGCCCCAGCACCGGCATGCCCACGCGCACCCAGCAGGCCGACCTGCTCAGCAGCGCCTATGCCTCGCACGGCGACACCCAGCACGTGCTGCTGCTGCCCGAGGACCCGCGCGAATGCTTCGAGTTCGCCGCCGACGCGCTGGACCTGGCCGAGCGCCTGCAGACACCCGTCTTCCTGATGAGCGACCTCGACATCGGCATGAACCAGCGCCTGTGCGCGCCGCTGGAGTGGAACGACGAACGCCGCTACGACCGCGGCAAGGTCATGACGGCCGAGCAACTGGATGCCGGCAAGGAATTCGCCCGCTACAAGGATGTCGACGGTGACGGCATCCCCTGGCGTACGCTGCCCGGCACGCATGCGAGCAAGGGTGCCTATTTCACGCGTGGCACGACTCGCAATGAGCAGGCGATCTACTCCGAGCGCGGCGACGACTACGTCCGCAACGTCGAGCGCCTGCGCGCCAAGTTTGCGACCGCGGCCCTGCTCGCGCCCCAACCCCTGGTGCGCGCGGCGGTACAGAAGACGCGGCTCGGCGTCTTGTACTTTGGCTCCACGGCGCCGGCCATGGACGAAGCACTGGCTTCGCTGACCGAGGCCGGCATCCACATCGACGCGATGCGGCTGCGCGCCTACCCCTTCGCGCCCAGCGTGGCGGAGTTCATCGCCGCCCACGACGCCGTCTTCGTCGTCGAGCAGAACCGCGACGCGCAGATGCGCCGCATGCTGGTCAACGAGCTGGAGGTGGCGCCGCCTCAGCTCATCAAGGTGCTGCATTTCGACGGCACGCCCATCACGGCCCGCTTCATCACCGACGCGATCACGCGCCATGTCCATGCGCTGGCGACGGCCCCGAGGAGTGCCGCATGACCTATCTCGCCAAGCCCAAGCTGCACCACCCGAGTCTCACGAAGAACGCGGTTGGCTATACCCGCCGCGACTACGAAGGCAAGGTCTCAACACTGTGCGCCGGATGCGGCCACGACTCCATCTCCGGCGCCATCGTGCAGGCCTGCTGGCAACTGGACATCGAGCCGCACCGCGTCGCCAAGCTCAGCGGCATCGGCTGCTCCAGCAAGACGCCCGACTACTTCCTCGGCGCCAGCCACGGCTTCAACACGGTGCATGGCCGCATGCCCAGCGTGCTGACCGGCGCCTATCTGGCCAATCGCGAGCTGCTGTATCTCGGCGTGTCAGGCGACGGCGACTCGGCCTCCATCGGCCTGGGCCAGTTCGCGCATGCGATGCGGCGCGGCGTGCGCATGGTCTATATCGTCGAGAACAACGGCGTCTACGGCCTGACCAAGGGCCAGTTCAGCGCCACGGCCGACAAGGGCTCGGTGGCCAAGAAGGGCGCGACCAACAACGACACCGCCATCGACCTCGCGGCCCTCGCGCTGCAGCTCGGCGCCACCTTCGTCGCGCGCAGCTTCTCGGGCGACAAGACCCAGCTCGTGCCGCTCATCGAAGCCGCCATGCGTCACGGCGGCGCGGCCTTCATCGACGTCATCAGCCCCTGCGTGGCCTTCAACAACCACGCCGGCTCGACGCGCAGCTACGACCATGTCCGCGACCACAACGAGGCGCTGAACCGCATCGACTTCATCGACCTCGCCGCCGAGCAGGTCGTCGAGCACTCGCCCGACGTCATCGACGTGCCCCAGGCCGACGGCAGCACGCTGCGGCTGAGGAAGATGGCGCCCGACTACGACCCCACCGACCGCCTGAATGCGATGAACGCGATGCAGCTGCGCGCCGCGGCTGGCGAGATCGCGACCGGCCTGCTCTACGTCGACCCGGCGGCCAAGGATTGGCATGCGGCGCAGCGCACGGCGGCAGCCGCCTTGAACGCCCTTGGTGAAAAAGCACTCTGCCCGGGGTCGGCCGCCCTGGCAAAAATCAATGCCGGGCTGAGATGATGCGCGGGCCATGCGCCCACACCACCTCACCCTCCTCGCCGCCGCCCTCGTCCTGACCGCCTGTGCCAGTTCCAGCCAGGACAAGGTCACCAACGCCGCCACCACGCCGCTGAGCGACCTCAACGTCGTGCGTGCCGACATTCCGGAGGTGCTGAAGGCCGCGGCCGCCGCGCCCTATGCGATGCCGGCGGATGCCAGCTGTGGCGGCCTGGCGGCCGGTATCCGCGCGCTGGACGAAGTCCTGGGCCCGGACCTCGACGCGCCCCACACCAGCGGCAACACCGGCCTGCTGGACCGTGGCGAGGATGCTGCTACCGGTGCGCTGCAGCGCACGGCCGAGGGCGTCATTCCCTTCCGCGGCTGGGTGCGCAAGCTCAGTGGCGCCGAGCGCTATGCCCGCCAGGTCAGCGCAGCCATCACGGCCGGCGGCGTCAGGCGCGGCTATCTGCGAGGCCTCGCGGCCGCCAAGACCTGCACCGCTGCGCCGGCGAAGGCAGCCTGACTGGCACACGAACCGCGCACACAGTCCTTTGCTGAGCGCCAACGTTCAGCAAACCTTTGACTACGGGCCAGCAAAGCGGCGTCGGCAGACTCGCCGGCGATGCCTGCAGCCCGCCTTCTTTTTCGCTTTCTTCCCCGCATTCCGCCGCGCGCTGCCGTGCTGGCGGCTCTCGTCTTGCTGCTCTGGGCCGTCGTCGGCACGACTTGGTTCCTGCGCACCTATCTCGGGCTGGTGACTGCCGACCAGGTGCTCTATCACCTGCAGAACGGCGGCCTGGACTATGCCGACCCGCGCATGCTGTGGCGGGCCTGCCGCTGCCTGATGGCGGTGCTGGGGCTGACGGTGCTCAGCCTCTTCGCGCTCGGCCGCATGAAGCGCTGGCACGGCCGGCTGTTGCTGGCCCTGCTGGGCACGGGTGCTGTCGTGTCGGTCAATGCCACCGTCTCCGACCCCTGCCGGCCCGAGGCCGATGGCGGCGACTACCTGGCCCGTCACTACGTCGACCCTGGCCAGGTCAAGCTGCAGTTGCCGGCCGAGCGACCGGACGTCCTCGTCGTCTTCGTCGAGTCCCTCGACGAGGGCTACACCCGCCCGCGCGAACCGCGGGCGGCCCTGCTGCCGCGCCTGACGCGCATGCAGGACGACTTCCAGACCCTGGGTGAACTGCGCAACCTCAGCGGCGCGAGCTGGACGGTGGGCGGCATGTTCAGCGCGCTGTGCGGTGTGCCGCTGCAGCCCGTCGGCCTGATGAGCCACAACTCGCTGGAGTACAGCCGCCGTTTCTTCGAGGGCGGCCAGTGCCTGACCGACCTGCTGGCAGCCCGGGGCTGGGACATCAGCTTCTACGGCGGCGCCTCGCTGAAGTTCGCCGGCAAGGGCCGCTTCCTGGAGGACCACCACGTCGCACGCCGCTTCGGCGCCGAGCAATGGCAGCAGCGCGGCATTGCCGTACCGGCGGCGGGCTGGGGCCTGCTGGACAGCGACATGGTCGAGCAGGCCTGGGCCGACATGCAGCGCCCGCGCCAGGCCGACGCGGCGCGCATGAGCCTGCTGCTGACGGTCGATACCCATGGGCCCTCGGGCGCGCATGACCGCGGCTGCATTGCGGAGGCGGTTGCCGAGGATGATGACGATGAGCCGGCCGACGTCATGCGCGAGGCGCTGCGCTGCACCGACCGCGTCGTGGCCGGTCTGGTCGAGCGCTTCATCGCCGACCGCAATGGCCGTCCCAAGGTCGTCTGGATCATGGGCGACCACCTCAACCCCGAGCCCATGCTGAACGGCGAGCTGCTGCCCGAGGCCCATGGCCGTACCGTCTTCCACGCCTTGGCCCGCTATGACGCACAGGGGCGGGCGCTGCCGGCGGACGACCTGCAGCGCGAGTTCACGCATGTCGACATCCTGCCCACACTGGCCGAGGCCATCGGCCTGCGCTGGGCGGCCCATCCGCACCGGCTGGGCCTGGGCATGTCGCTGCTGGCCGGCCCGGCCCATGCCACGCTCGCCGAGCAAGACGGCATGGCCGTCGTCAATGGCCGGCTGTCCTGCCGCTCGCCGCTGTTCCAGCGGCTGTGGATGAAGGCGGCCTAGCGTTCCATCTTCACGGCATCCATGTCGCGGATGTAGAAGACACCATCCCATTGAGCGCCGAGGCCGATGCCGGTGCCCAGGGGCATGGTGTAGCCGAACTCCATGGCGCGCGCCGGCAGGCCGACCTTCAGCCGCGACGGCGCGTTCAGGAAGCCAAAGCCGGCCGGGTTGCCGGCGAAGGCCGCTTCCAGGCTGGGGGGATAGGCCGGCGGGATGCTTTGCACCTCGCCCGAGGCGAACTCCATGAAGCGGCCCTGCAGCGCCGTCAGGTTCAGCACGTAGTAGTCGCGGCCCAGCTTTTGGCCGAGGATGTCGCCGGCATAGCGGTGGCTGTCGTCGAACTTGACGCCGCGCGCGACGTGGATGGTGTGGGCCCAGATGACAGCCTTGCGGCCTGGGTAGACGCGCTCGAGCTGCCACAGCACGTTGTTCGCCATTTCGTGGTCGCGCTGATAGTCGCCGCGCCAGAAGCCGGCCGCCTGGGCCTGCAGGCCGGCCAGGCTGCGGCACAGCAGCTCATCGCCGCCGGCCTGGCACAGCGTCGCTTTCAGCCGCGCGGCCACTGCATCGAAGGTCTTCGCGTCGCCAGCCGACGGCGGCGTCCGGTCCATCTGCATCAGCTTGTCGGCCAGGCGCTCGAACACCGGCCAGTCGGCGGCATCGCCCTGCAAGCTGGCGCGCAGTCGCTTGGGCAATTCGCTGCGGCTCAAACCGCCGCTGAGCTGGCTGTCGATGCCCGACAGCAGCATGGGCTTCGGCCCCGCCTGCGCCTCGTCCAGATAGCGCAGCAAGGTTCGGCCGGCGTCGCTCTTGGAATACATATAGAAGACATTGCCCGGCGCCAGCGCATCGAGCTTCTCGCCGCGCTGCATGGCCTGCTGCAGCAGCGCGACGTCGAAGACGCCGCTCTCCAGCAGCAACACATCGAAGCCCCTCTTCTCGTGCAGATAGCGCACCAGCCGCGTCTTGAGTTCAAACTCCTGGCGGCCGCCGTGGGTCTGCTCGCCCAGGGCCACGACGCGGGTATTGCCGATGGCGTCCCCAAAGGCCTGCAGCTGCGCGTCGGTCAGCTCGGCCGCGGAGGTCGCCGGCATGCTTTTCATCTGGGCGCGCACCCAATCCAGCGAGCCCGTTTCGGCCGCCCGTGCGCCCGTCAGAGCCACCGTCAGCGCCGCCAGCGCCATCCATTTCCTGCTCATCGCCACTCCTTCAGTGCGCGGCAGGATATCGACTTCAAACTGGTATCAGGACAGCCCCAGGCTGGGCTCCTGGGCAGCCTCGTCCACAGGCCGCGCTGGTATGGTCGCCAGCGCCAGCTCGGCGCTGTTCAGCGCCCCTTCGATGAAGCCCTGGTAGTCGGAATAGGCCTCGCCGACGATGTGCAGATTGCGCGCGCCGCTGCCGAAATCGAAGGCCTTGAAGGCGTCCATGACCTTCCATGAGCGCACGCCCGGCTGCCAGCCGTGGTTGGCCGCGCCATAGGGCGCGCGCGCCCAGTCGCGGATGCCGTAGGTGATGATGGAGTTGCGGATGTACTGGCTGGTCTCGGCCAGGCTCAGGTCGCCAAAGATGCGCCGCGCGTTGTCGGTCAGCTTCAGTGCGGACTCGGCATTCGCATCCGCCGCCCGCTTCACGTCGCGGGCCACGAACAGGGCGAAGGCGTCGACGATGCGCGCGTTCTGGTCCACCTCGGCGCGGTCGTGGCGGTCGCCGTCGATGACGTAGTGGCGCCAGAACTCCGTGGACGGACGGTCCATGTAGAGCAGCACCATGCCGTGGCCGTCGGCATCGGCCTCGGGCGCGCGGCGGAAGTAGTGGATCTCGCGCGTCGGCATGCAGTTGGCGTATTGCTGCGGCGCCTGGCCATAGCTCCACCACGGCGTGTTGCAGACGAAGAAGACCTTGAGCATGGGGAAGCCGTTGACGCAGTCCAGCTGCGAGGCGATGTGCTCGGGCAGATGACGCGTCAGCTTGAGCAGCGGCAGGCGCGGCAGCGCCAGGATGAGGCGCTCGGCGCGCAGCGTGAGGGCGCCGTTCTGCGTCGCCACATCCAGGGCCAGCGTGGGCTTGCCCAGCTCCACGGGGCGCACGCCCATCAGCTTGTGGCCGCCGGCCAGCGTCACATTGGCATGGCCGCGCAGGCGCGTCAGCAGGCCCTCGGTCAGCTTGGCCGAGCCACCCTCGATGCTGGCCAGCTGCTGGCCCACGGTCTTGAGCGCGCGCAGCCACCAGATGATCCACTCGGCCGCGTTCAGGTTCTCCGGGATCATGTGATAGAAAGTTCCGGTGTCGCGCAGCTTGACCAGCGCCCGGTGGCTCAGGATGCCCTGGGCCGAAAGCGCGTTCCAGAAACCCATGTCCCACAGCGGCTGGCCGTGCAGCTGGGCGTGCTTGCGCAGCCGCATGTAGTCGGCCTCGGTCAGCGCGTCGATCCAGGCCTGGTCGTCGGGTGCCCGACCCATGATGAGCATGATGCCGCGCTTGAGCAGCTGCAGCGAGTTCAGGCCTCGCTCTGCCTCGGGCAGGTCTGTGTCATCGGCCGAGACCTGATCGGACGAAGGGCCCGAGAAGTCCAGCAGGCCCACGCCCAGCTCCGCGCACAGGGCCGCGAAACGCGGCTGCAGCGTCGGCTCGAAGCGCATCGGCCCGTACTCGGCGATGAAGCCGTCCATGTCCTCGGTCTCGATGCGCCCGCCCCAGCGGTCGGCCGCGGCTTCCAGCACGAGGATGCGGTGGCCCGCGTCGGCCAGGCGCAGCGCGCAATACAGGCCCGACACGCCGCCGCCGGCGATGACGATGTCATAGGTCGTCATGGGAATGCTCCACTTGTATGTACAACTGAGTGGAAGCATATCGGAGGCCGGGTCTGCCGACGCGCAGTCCTCCAAGAGATGACGAGGGTGCGGCGGCAGCGGGGGTGCGGATGGGCGGTCAGCGCGAGCTTCGCACCAGGAGGACAGGCACGCTGGCGTACTTGCTCGCCGTGCTGAAGGCGCCGTTCTCGCCCACCACCCATGCGTCGTCGAAGCCACCGTTCAGCAGGAAGGGGGCGGGCGTGGCCGTCCAGGTCGCGAAGTTGACGATGGGGAAGAGGTCAGCGTTGAGCGAGGGGGTGGCGCAGCGGTCTTCCAGGATGCTCACGACCTCCTTGGGGTTGGGCAGGCGCCAGTCGCTGTGCCCGGCAAAGCTGGAGGCCCGCGCGGCTTTCAAGGCGTCGGCCCAGGTGTAGGTGGTGACCGTGCCGGCACACCGACCGTTGCCGTTGAGGGTCTCACCGAGCAGGCAGCGCATCCACATCAAGCCGGTCCTGGGGTCCACGACCGTGCCGTCGCCGCGCACGCTGAAGGCCGCCGTCGGCGTGCTGATGGGTACGGCCGTGTCCTGGCGGTTGATGCAAGCCCCCAGCGCGGCGTCCAGGCACAGACTTGCCAGGGCGAGCAAACACAGGTTTCGGTGCGGCGGCATGTCGTTCTCCTCAGGGCGCCGGCTCGGAGCGCACGGCGATGACAGCGCCCGGGCTCTGGAAGGCGCTGGATGTGTACTTCGGGTTCGCCAGCAGCATGCCGGTGGTGACATCCACGGCCCAGGCCGCGTAGCCGACGCTGGCGCTCGCCGAGGCGACCGTCGAAGTCCAGTAGTAGGCGTTGAACCAGGGCGATACGTTGGGGAACACCGCGGGATCGAAGGCCGGCCTGACCCGTGAGTAGTCGACGATGCTGACGAGCTCGCGACGCGTCGGCAGCCGCCAATCCCGATAGCCGCAGAGGGCGGCTTCGTTCAGGGCCTTGATGAAGTGCTGGGTATCGCAGCTCGTCAGCGTGCAGACGCCATCCCCGGCCGGGCCGGGGTTGCCGCCGTTCACGCGCTCGTCCGGTTCGTGCCAGGAATAGGTGTCGCCGGCGGCGGTCAGCGGACTGTGGCCGGGAACCTCCCAGACCAGACCGGTGACGTTGTCCCTGACACAGGGCCATGCCGCGGCGTCGTGGGGCAATGGCGCACCGTTCACGCCGAGTTTGGTGAAATCGAAGCCGGCGCGGCCAAAGCCGAGCTTGGTGAGCTTGCCGGCGCGCGCATCGGCATCCCGGCCGACATCGGCGTCTTGCTGGGGCAGGGCGGCCACCGGGCAGGGCTGGTTCACGCGCTCGAAGTCCGTGCAGCCATCAGCGCCGGTGTCATTCAGCGCCGCAATGCGCTCGACCAGCGCGGGGATGGGCTTGGGCGTGACGCTGATCTCCGCGCTGGGCCGGCTCTCCACGCCGTTGGCGACGTCGGTCGCGACCAGATAGACCGGTGTGCCATTGGCCAGGCCCTCGATGACGACGGGCAGCATGATGCCGAGGTCGCGCACCACCTTGTTGCCGGCCGACTCGACGAAGTTGGCGACGTTGATGTTGGGGCGGGTGGACACATAGACCCGGCTGCTGACGAGATTCCCCTGGTAGTAGCTGCCCACCAGGGACTGCCACGAGACGGTGATGCTGCCGTCGCCCACGGCGGCCTGGATGGCTTGGGGCGGCGAGGGTGGGGGGATGGACGTCACCGTCACGGTCGCGGTCTTGGATACCGTGCCGCCAGGGCCTGTGCAGGACAGCGTGAAGTTGGTCGTCGCCGACAGCGCCGTCGTCGTCTCTGTGCCGGACACAGCCTTGCTGCCACTCCAGCCATTGGTAGAGGTGCAAGAGCTGGCGTCGGTGCTCGACCAGGACAGGGCTGCCGTCTGCCCGATCAGCACCGATTCCGGGCTGGCAGACAGGCTCAGCGTGGGCGCTGGCGCGAGCGGCTGGGGCGGGGCCGACCCACCACCACCGCCACCGCACGAGGCCATGGCAATGGCAACGAGCACGGCCGACATGCGAGCGCCGGACATGCCGCGCAATACGAGCTTCACGATGATCCCTCCCCTGGGTGCGGACCATGACCGCCGCCCGCCGCCCGCTGTCATCGGGCGTTGTTGTTTGATGAAAAATTCTAGCAACGGGCTGTTGCGGCGCAGGGCTGGGCGCCGCGCCTGGCCGCGTATCAGTTCGCCACGGCCCTCAGCAGCAGCCAGGCCGGCAGGCCCAGGTAGAGCGCGGCCAATCCCAGGTTTTCCAGCCAGACGCGCTGCGCCATCGCCTCGCGCGGATGCATGAGGCCGGCAGCGAAGGCGCCCGCCTCGATCACCGCCCTTACCGCCGCCGCACACAGCACCACGCCGGCAATCCACGCCGCCCACCACAGCGCAAAGGCGGTCAGATAGGCCCACAGCCCGTAGCTGTAGAACTCCCCGAAGGCGCTGCCGTAGGCGATCTTCTGGTGCAGCTGGAAGGCGGGCACGGCCAGCAGCAAGGGCAGCAGCAGGAACTTGAAGGCCGGGTGCGCGAGACGGCTGGATGGCAGTTGAGCGCGGCTGCGGGCGTAGGCCCACCAGGATTGCGAGGGCGCTTGCTCATGCACGGGCAAGCCGAGGGCGCGGGCCAGGGCCCAGAGGTCGGGCAGGGCCAGGCCGTGGGGCCAGCGTTCGCCGGAGTTCAGGTGCAGCGAAGCACCGGTGCAGGGCAGCGGCAGGCGCCAGGGTTCGATGGCGGCAATGTCGTGCAGCGGAATCTCCAGCCGCTGCGTGCCGCGTGTCAGCTCCAGCAGGCCGTCTGCAAGCGCGAGCTGCGCGGAACAGCTGCGCAGCAAGAGCCAGGCGGCTGCCTCGGGGATGAGGCACAGGGCCGTGAACGTGCGCAGCAGTGCAAAGGTGTTGCTCTGCAGCGAGCCATCGCCCCACAACCAGGCTGCGCCCATGGCCAACGCGCCGCCGCGCGAGATCAATCGCAGCAGGCCGGCCACGGCACGAGCGGCGGGTGGCAGCACGACGAGCCGCGTCGGCAGCGGGACCGGGGCATTCGCGGGCACCGCACCCAACCCACGGCGCAGCGCGGTCAGCACAGCCAGGCCGGCGAGGAAGAGGGCGGCAGCGCGGCCGACCCAGTCGCCCCAGCGGACCATGAGCGTTGGCGCGGGGTCGCGCACTGGCAAGTCGCCGATGACCAGGGTGCGCTCGCCCATGCGCGTCGCGGCGATGACCTTGCCACGGGCATCGAGGACGGCGCTGAAGCCGTTGGTCGTGACGCGGAACTGCGGCAGGCGCGTCTCGATGCTGCGAAAGGCCGCGACGGCCTGGTGCAGGGCGGCGCCCTGCTCGTAGTCCGTGAACCAGGAGTCGTTGGACATCGTCAGGATGACTTGAGCACCCAGGCGTGCGCCGGCGATGGCCAGGCCGGTGTCGGTGTCGTCCAGGCAGATCAGCGGCAGCACCGGGATCTCGCGGCCATCGGCCAGGCGCAGCGGGAAGACGCGTGCGCCGCTGCCGGGCTGCCAAGTGCCGGCGCCGGGCAGCCAGCCGCGCAGCGTGTCAGCCCAGGCGGGCAGGTATTCGGTGAACGGGAAGAGCCGGGTCTTGCGGTACAGGCCAGCCAAGCCGCTGCGGGGCTGCACGATGGCGGCGGCGTTGTATTCGCCAGCCTCATCGCGGTCGTAGGTGCCGAACACAAAGGGCACGCCGGCCGCGTCGACGATGGCCTGGATCTCGGCGTCCAGTTCTGCACCGGCCGCGCTCTTGGGCTGGCCGAAGCTGGTGGGGTAGACGGTCTCGGACCACAGCACCGCGTCCACGTGCTGGCGCTCGACGGCGTCGTAGCTCATCGCGAAATGGGTGTCGAGCACCTCGCGCACGACGTTGCCGGCACCTTTCTCGCGGCGCAGGCGCTCGTAGTCGGTGATGTTGGACTGGACCAGGCCCATGCGCAGCGGCTTGGCTATGGCGGGCGGCTCGGGCTGCAATGCAAGGAGGCCGTAGCCGGCCAGCAACAGAGGTCCCGCAACGGCCAGTGCCAAGGGCGTGGCAAAACCATCGCGACGGCGCGCCAGTGCGGCGGCAAAGGCCTCGTTGGCCAGCAGCAGCACGACGGTCAAGCCGGTGGCGCCGCCCAGCTCGGCGGCCTGGCGCAGCAGCGGCGCGGGGTAAAGGCCGTGGCCGAAGGTGTCGCCCAGCAGATGTGGCAGCGCCCATTCGGTGGCCACCCAGGCGGCCGCGCCGGCTGCGGCAGCGAGGGCCGCGCCGTGATGGTGACGCACGACGTGGCGCACGACGGCAAAGACGAGGAACTGCGGCTGGAACAGCGGCGCCGCGAGCAGCAGCAGCGCCAAGCCCGCGCCCGCGCCGATCTGCGTGTAGGCGCCCAGGGCGCTGCCGAACCAGAAGAACACGGCCGCCGTGTAGGCGACCGACATGGCCCAGGCACTGAGCAGCGTGTGGCCGAGCCGGGTTTCGGCATCCAGCGTGCGCAGCCAGGGCAGCAGGGCGACAAAGCCCAGCATCCAGGCCGAGCCGCCGCGGGCGTAGAGGCCGCAGAGCAGCGCGGCCATGACGACGCCGCTCCACCGGCTGCTAGCGAGCCGGCCGGGCCAGGCGGCGCGGGTCAACGCGGGCCGTCCACTGGGGCAGGGACGGCGATGCGCCGGATGGGCAGGCCGGGCGGCGCGAGTTCGGGTGTCACGATGCGGTCGGCCGGCACGGCGACCGTGCGGCCGTTGACGACGACGGTCTTGGCATCCGGCGAGAACATCAGCATGGGCTCGATGCGCTGGCCGTCGTCAGTGGCCTGGTGATGGCGCACATAGCCCGGTGGCAGCTCGAAGCCGTCGGGCACGGCCAGGCCGATCAGGGGCGGGCGGGTGCCGGGGGGATTGAAGGCGCCCAGGCCGGTGCGCACGCCGGCCGCGTGCAGGCGCTGGATCACTTCGGCCATCGTGGGGCGTTCGCCTTCGTTGATGTAGTCGGCCAGGTCGGGCGTCGGGTCGCCGTTGGGATCACGCAGGCGCGGGATGCGAGCGGCCGGTGCCATGTTCGTTGGGGTCATGACGGCCACCGTGACGGGTGTGCTGGCTTCGGGCAGCGGCGCCGCCGGTGGCGCTGCCGCCAGTGGCGCTTGGGCAGGCAGCGCGGCGACGCGCGGCGCGGGTGCCTCGGCCGTCGGCCACCACCAGGCCAGCCCACCGGCTACCGCAGCGAGCGCAAGCACCAGCACCCAGGGGGAGGGCCCCCAAGAGGTGTTTTGGCGATCGCTGGGTCGCGTCATGCCAGCCTGCCCTCAGCTCAGGGGGCGGCCGGGTTGGACGTCGAGATCGCCCAGCCCATGCGCTCGTGGCCGTACTGGTTCCAGATCGGGTTCTTGCCGTTGCTGAACGAGGTGTAGCGCGCCGCGCCCGAGCCGGTGGTGCCGCCGAAGATGCCGGCGGACACGGTGCCGCCGCTGTAGGTCGGGTGCGTGTCGTCGGACTGGATGTAGTCGTAGCTGCTGCTGCTGGAGACGAACTTGGCGTTGGCGTCGCGGATGGTGGGCTTCAGCGTCGTCGTGATGCGGGTCACATAGCTGGCCTCGCTCTCGCCGGCCACATAGCGCAGGCCGTCGGAGTCGATGACGCCGTCGCCGTTGCTGTCGTAGTCGGCGCCCATGTACTGCGCGAAGTTGTCGGCGCACTGGAAGCCCTTCTGGCGCGCGTACTCGCACATCCAGTAGTTCATCGTCGCGATCTTGGGCAGGAAGCGGTCGCGCATGTTCACGGTGGCGCCGGTGGTTGCGTCCTTGCAGCTGCTCTGCGTGTTGTCGGCGTTGTAGCCGGGGTAGTGCAGGTTGGAGATCTGCTTGAGCTTCACGCCCGCGTAGGCATTGGCGTTGATGAAGTCCATCGCGGCGGCCACATAGGTCTTGCAGCTGTTCACGGCGGCGTCCATGCCGGCGTAGTTGCAGGTGCCGGTCTGGCTCTTGAAGGCCGAGCGCGCCTGCAGGCCGTCGTTGCCGCACATCTCGAAGGTGACGACGCGCGTGGACGCCGCCTGCATATAGGACTTCTCGGCCACGATCTTGTTGCTGTAGACGTCCGAGGCCACGGCGCCGGACTTGGCGCGGCGCACGCTCTCGATGTCGGCGTTCCAGAGTGCCGACAGGTATTCGGCGTTCACCGTCGGCGCGGCGTATTTGGCGGCGTTCAGCACCGAGCCGTTGTAGCCGGCGTAGATGGAGTCACCGTAGGCGACGATGCGGTATTTGGCGGTCGTGCCGGCACGGTCGATGGTCCAGGACACGTTCTGCGTCAGCGTGCTGGCGGCGGCCGGCGTGGCGAGGCCGACGGCGGCCAGCAGCGGCAGCGCCAGTCGGCAGGCGGCGCGGCCTATGGTGCGGTGGATAGCGGCGCTAAGGGAAGTCCTCATCTGTGTCTCCTTGCTTGTGTTTTGCGACGGGAACCAACAGAGCGTCCGGCCGCGCGTCAGCACCGCCGGAACCACGAACAACATCTCACGCTAGCACCCCACCTGCGGGGTGAATCGGGGACATTCCCTCTGTGTGCGCTGCAGCAAGAGGGACAGGCGAACCCGGGTTCTTCCTCAAAGCTGGGGAGGCGCCGTCGGGCCATCGCCGCTACGTTTGCGCTGCTCATCCATCGGTGAGCAAGGAGTCCTGCCATGGCCACCAAAAAGGGCGCCGCCGGCGCCAAGTCCGCTGCCCCCGTGCTGAAGCGCAAGTGCGGCTGCATGTCCGTTCACTACTGGCTGCTGGAGCAGCATCCGCAGTACCGCATCGCGCAGAGCGCCATGGAGCATTCCTTCATGGACTCCCGGCGCATGGCCAAGGTTGCGCCCAAGAAGCCCTACCGCATCAACGTCGTGGTTCACCTGCTGCAGTCGCCGGGCGCGCCCAAGGTCACGGCCGCGCAGGTCGCCTCCCAGATCAAGATCCTCAACCAGGATTTCCGCGCCAAGAACGCCGATCGCAACAAGGCGCCCGTCGTCTGGAAGGGCCTGGTCGCTGACCCCATGATCGAGTTCCAGCTGGCGACCAAGGATCCCAAGGGCAAGCCGACCACCGGCATCCTGCAGGTGCCGACCAAGGAGACGGCTTTCGGTCAGAACGACTCGATGAAGGATCCCAAGCGCGGCGGCAGCGCGCCCTGGCCGGCCGCCCGCTACCTGAACATCTGGGTCTGTCCGCTCAAGGATGGGCTGCTCGGCTATGCGCAGTTCCCCGGTGGCCCGGCGGCGACCGACGGCGTCGTCATCTCCGTCAACGCCTTCGGCACCGGTGGCACGGCAAAGGCGCCGTTCAACAAGGGCCGCACCGCCACCCACGAGATCGGCCACTTCTTCAACCTGCGCCACATCTGGGGCGACACGCCGGACTGCAGCGGCGGCGACGGTGTCGACGACACGCCCAATGCGGAAGGCCCCAATTTCGGCGCGCCGGGCTTCCCCAGTGTCAGCTGCCAGAACGGCCCCAACGGCGACATGTTCATGAACTACATGGACTATGTCGACGACGTCGCCATGTTCATGTTCACGCCAGAGCAGGTGGCGCGGATGCACAGTGCGCTGGACGGCCCGCGAAAGTCGCTCATCACATGAACAAGCAGCAACTCCTTGGCGCCTGGGTGCATGCGCACGAGCGCGACAGCGCGGGTGCCAGCGTCTTCGTCGACGCCGCTGAATCCCTGCCACCCAGCCGTGGCCGTCAGCGGCTGACCTTCCTGGAAGACGGGCGCTTCGAGGAGGGGCGGCCGGGCGCCGACGACAAGGCGGTCCAGTCGGGCGGCACCTACGAGTTCGACGGCAAGCGCCTGCTGCTGCACCGCAGCGGTTTCGCGACCGCCACCTTCGAGGCATCGCGCAGCGACGACGGCGCCAACCTGCGGCTGAAGAAGCTGGAAGGCTGACGCGCCTCGCTCGCCTCAGTACAGCCGGATCGCCGAGTCGAAATGCCAGGTGCGGCGGATCTCGACGACGTCGTATTCGCGTGCCAGGGCCGGCGGGAAGGCGGGGTAGTTGGCCTGGCTCTCGATGACGCGGCGGATCGCCTCGTCCAGGGCCGGCACGCCGCTCGAGCGGTAGAAGCTGACGGACTCGACCGTGCCGTCGGCGCGGATGGCGACCGTCACCAGCGGGTCGGTGTAGGGCTGCTTCAGCGTGTCTCGCACCAGGTCGAAGGTCTGGTTGAGCTGGATCTTGCGCGCCCAGGCCTCGGCGTAGAGCACCATCTCCGCGTTGGCATCGGTGCGGCCGAACAGGCGGCCGCGGCGGGCGCTGCTCCAGGAGGACGGCAGGTTGGAGGGGGCCTGGCGTGCCGCATCACGTTTGGCGGCTTCCTCGTTCAGCTGCTGGCCGATGGCGCGCAACTTCGCTTCGCGTTGCTCCTCGACGGCCCTGGCCTCGGCCAGCTTGGCGGCCGCGGCGCGGGCGGCTTCCTGGCGAGCGGCCTCCTGGCGACCCGCTTCCTGCCTGGCTGCTTCCTGCCTGGCGGACTCGGCGGCCTGGCGGGCGGCTTCAGCACGCGCCGCTTCCTGGCGCACGGCCTCCTGGCGGGCCGCCTCCTGCCGAGCGGTTTCCGCGCGAGCCGCTTCGGTGCGCGCGCTCTCCTGCCGGGCCGCTTCCTGTTGGGCGGCGGCCCGACGTTCCGCCTCCAGGCGCGTCGCTTCCGCCTTCGCGGCGGCCTGGCGCTGGGCCTCGGCGCGTTCAGCCTCCAGCTTGGCCGCCTCGGCACGGGCCGCGGCCTCCTGACGCGCGGCCTCCTTGCGAATCGCGTCCTGCCGGCTGGCTTCCTGCTTCGCCGCTTCCAGGCGCTCCGCCTCGGCCAGTCTTTCCGTCTGCTGCTGGGCCTGTTGCTGGGTCTCGCGTCGGGCGCGGTCGAGCTGGGCCAGTTCCGCGGCGCGCTCGCGGGCTTCGCGATCCAGGGCGGCCCGGGCCGTGTCATCGCGGGTCAGCGTGGTCAGGGCGCTGGACGCGGCGGACAGCGCGGCGATGACGGGCGCCGACGCGGGCAGGGCGGCCGGTACGGCCCAGTTCGTCTCGGTCGGCTTCTCCACGGCGATGACGGCGGTGGCCGGCGGCGGCGCAGGTGGCGCCAGTGCGGGGGCCTCGGGCGCTGCTGCCGGTTCGGCGTGGGGCTCCGTGCTTGATGTCGGCGCGGTGACGGGCTCCGGGGGCGGGACAGCAGGCACTTCGATCGCCGGCGTGAGCAGCACGACACGCAGGTCGGGCACTTCGGCGCGCCGGGCCTGCCAGGGCAGGCTCAGGCCGGGCAGGCCCAGGCCTTCACCGCCGAAGGTCAGGCTCAGCAGCAGGGCATGGAAAAGCAGCGAGATCCCCCAGGCGAGCCCAGGGCGGGAGGGCGCGCGCCGCCGCGGCCAGGGGGCAAGCGTCGGTACGCGGCTGGGATCGGAGGACCAACGGCTCAAGCCGGCCCCATCAGGCGGGGGCGGTTCAGCTCGGAGCAGGCCAGGCAGCGCATGCGCCCATTGTCGTCAGACGTGCTGGTCGATCAGCACCGGGTTGCCATCAGGGTCGGTCAGCGAGATATGGCCCGGCCCCGTGGATGCGGGGTCGGCCGCCTGGTCCAGCGCCAGGCCCTGGGCCTGCAGCCGGGCCTGGATCTGCCTCACGTCGAGGAAGGCCGGCAGCGCCTGGGCATTGCTGTCCCAACCGGGGTTGAAGGTCAGCATGTTCTTGTCGAACATGCCCTGGAAGAGGCCGATGACGGTCGCTCCGTTCTTCAGGATGAGCCAGCGCTGGTCCTGGTTGCCGCCGAAGACGCTGAAGCCCAGCGCCTCGTAGAAGGCGCGGGAGGCCGCGATGTCCTTGACCGCGAGGCTGATCGAGAAGGCACCCAGTTCCATGGCGAATCCTTGGCGAGCTTGAAGCCCGCAGGGTATCGCCAAGGACTCAGTTCGGATTGCCGGTCTGCGAGGTCACGTTGTCGCCCGTCTTGGGCACCTGGCAGCCGTTGAAGCTGATGGCGACCGACTGGCCCCAGTCGAGGGAGTCGGCCTGCACCTGGAAGTGCAGATGCGGCCCGGTCGTGCGGCCGGTGTTGTCGCTCAGCGCGATGACGGTGCCGGCCTCGACCTTGTCGTTCTCCTTGACCTTGACGCTGTTGGGCGTCAGGTGGAAGTACCAGCTCGTGAGGCCGCCCAGGTGGCGGATGCGCACCGTGTTGCCCCAGTTGTCCTGGCTGCCGCCGGGGAAGGGCTGGTTGGTGGCCGTCGTGGGCGACGAGGGGTCGTAGGTTGTCGTCTGGCTCTGGCGCACCCACTCGACGGTGCCGGCACGCGCCGCGCGGACCTCCGTGCCGGAATCCATCATGAAGTCGAAGGCAAAGGCCTGGCTGCCGTTGTGCGAGCCCGGTGGCGGGCTGTTGTTGCCCTGGCCCACGTTGCGCGTGACGCCGTTCTTCCAGGGGTAGTGGTAGGCACCCTGGGCCTCTTCCTGCATCTTCAGGAAGCCCAGGCGAAGGCCCTTGCCGAAATAGGCCATGTCCTCGGTCGCGAGGTCGACCCAGCAGCGCCGGTGCACCCAGTACTGCGTGCCCGAGCCGGGGCGCCACACGGCGGCGTAGCTGCCGCCGTCCGACGACATCGTCTTCAGCCGCAGGCCTTGCGGGAAATAGGTAGCGTCCTTGGCCTCCATGGCGGCGCCGTTCATRCCCCAGTGGATCCACTGCGTGCCGCTGCCCGGCTGCCACACGGCGGCGAGCTTGCCGTTGTCCAGCTCGATCTGCGTGACGCGCAGGCCGGCCTTGAAATAGGGCGCGTCCTTGGCCTTGAACTGGTCGCCAGTCAGGTCCCAGTGCACCCACTGGGTGCCGCTGCCCGGGCGCCAGGCGGCGGCGAAGCGGCCGTTGTGCAGGGAGAAGGCGGCGATGCGCAGGCCCTGCTTGAAATAGGCCGTGTCCTTGGCCTTGAAGTCGGCCGCGCTCATGTCCCAGTGCACCCATTGCGTGCCGCTGCCGGGCTGCCAGACGGCGGTCAGCTTGCCGTCCCGCACGGTCAGCGACACGATGCGCAGACCCTGCTTGAAGTAGTCCATGTCGGCCGTCTTGAACTCGTCGGGCGACACGCCGGCCTTGACCCATTGCGTGCCCGAGCCGGGGCGCCATACGGCGACGTAACCGTCGGCGAGGGCCTGAGAGGCGGACAGCGTGGCGGCGGCCAGCAGGGCGGCGGCCAGGACATGACGCTTGGACATCGTCGGCTCCTTGTTCTGCCAGGGGGCCGGATCAGTATCTGGACAGGCGCGCCACGCGCCAATCGTGGAATTAGGGAAGGGTTGGTGCGGGGGCTTGTCGCAATCGGGACCGCCATGGCGTCTGTTCCATAAGCCCGACAGTTTTCGGAGATTCCATGATGGCCTCCCTGCCCGATCCCCGCCGCCTGCTGACCCTCGATGCGCTGTTCGCGCGCCGCCGTCCGGCGCGGGTCGAGCGTGAGGAGCCGCCGCTGACGCGCATGCCCGACGACGCCGACGTGCTGATGATGCAGGCGATGGCCAGCACCCAGATCGGCCGCCTGGCCGCTGAGGTGGCGCTGGAGGAGGGCGGCCGCCGCCAGTACGCGGCCCGCGGCGAGAGCCAGGTGGTGGAGGCCCGGCGCGGCTGAATTCAGAGGGCGGTCGGCAGCGCCTCGCCGCGCCGCCAGGCCTCGACGTTGGCGATGAAGTTTTCCACCGTCGCGCGGATGGACTGCGGCGACCAGCCGGCCACATGGGGCGTCAGGATGACGTTGTCCAGGCCCAGCAGCTCCTCGGGCGGCCGGGGTTCGCTCTCGTAGACATCCAGGGCCGCGCCGGCGATCTGGCCGGCCCTCAGCGCCGCGGCCAGGGCGGCCGTGTCCACGCAGCTGCCGCGCGAGATGTTGACGACATGGCCCCCCGGGCCCAGGGTGGCCAGCACCTGCGCATTGACGATGTGCCGGGTTGCGGCGCCGCCGGGCGTGGCGACGACGAGGTCGTCGGCCCAGGCGGCCAGGCTGGCCACGCTGTCGAACCAGGTCGCGTCGCCCGAACCCTCGCGCGGGCGGCGGTTGTGATAACCGATGACCATGCCGAAGGCGGCGGCGCGCGTGGCGATCTTGAGGCCGATGCCGCCCATGCCGATGACGCCGAGGCGCCGGCCCTTGAAGTTGGGAAACAGCGGCAGCGCATCGCGCCAGATGCCGGCGCGCAGGGCCACGCCCTGCTGGGGCAGGGCGCGCACGCTGGCCAGCAGCAGCGCCAACGCGTGGTCGGCCACGCAGTCGTCATTGGTGCCGGCGCCGTTGCAGACGAGCACGCCGCGCGCCTTGGCCGCCGCCACGTCGAGGTTCTCGTAGCCAGCGCCCTGGGCGGCCAGCAGCTTCAGCTGGGGGCAGGCGGCGATCTCGGCGGCGGTGAAGCCGACCGAGCCATTGGTCAGCACCAGCTCGATGTCGGCGCCGCGGGCCGCGATGGCGGCGGCACGCGCGGCGGGGTCCAGCGCCTCGATGACGGCGAAGCGCTGCAGCAGCAGGGCCTTGTGTTCGGCGGCGATCGGGACGAGGAGGAGCAGGGTGTTCATGGGCGGGGCTGGCGAATCAGAATGCGCCCATCATGGCTGAACCTCTTGAGCCGGCGGCGCCTCTGACGAATGGCGCGGGCCGGCCGAGCACCCACAATCCGCCCACTTGAAAATTTCCCGCCCCACCATGAAACGACTGCTGCTTCCCGCGCTGCTCGCGGCGACGCTGGCCCATGCGGCCAACGAGACGCCGCTCGACGCCCTGCCCTACACGCCCAGCCTGGACGTGACGGCCATGGACCGCACGGTTGACCCCTGCGACGACCTCTACAAGTTCGCCTGCGGTTCCTGGACCCAGACCAACCCGATTCCGGCAGACCAGTCGCGCTGGTCGGTCTACGCCAAGATGGCCAACGAGAACCAGCGCTACCTCTGGGGCGTGCTGAACAAGCTGGGCACGCCGGGCGCCGAGCGCACGGCCACCCAGGTCAAGCTGGGCGACTACTTCGCTGCCTGCATGGACGAAGGCGCCGTGCAGGCCGCCGGCCTGACGGGCCTGCAGCCGCTGCTGGACCGCATCGCCGCGCTGAAGGACAAGCCGGCCCTGCCAGCCCTGCTGGCCGAGCTGCAGCAGGCGGCCGGCAATGACCGCCTCTTCTTCGGCTTCAGCGCCGGCCAGGATTTCGCCGACGCGACGCGCCAGATCGCCTTCGCCTCGGCCGGCGGCCTGGGCCTGCCCGATCGCGACTACTACCTGAAGCGCGACGACAAGACGCTCAAGATCCGCACTGCCTACGAGGCCCATGTGGCCCGCCTCTTCGAGCTGCTGGGCGACTCGCCCGCGGCCGCCAAGGCGGGGGCACGCAGCGTGCTCGCCACCGAGACGGTGCTGGCCAAGGCGTCGCTCAGCAAGGTCGACAAGCGCGACCCCTACAAGACCTTCCACGTCGTCGATGCGCGCGGCCTGAAGGCGCTCGTGCCCGGTTTCGACTGGGCCAGCTACCAGGCCGCACTCGGCAGCGCGCCCTGGCATGCCCGCTACAACGTCACCGAGCCGGCCTTCTTCAAGGCGCTGGGCGCGCGGCTCAAGGCCATGAGCCTGGCCGAGCTGAAGACCTATCTGCGCTGGCAGCTGGCCAGCAGCCTGGCTCCGGCGCTGGACAACGGCTTCGTGCAGGCCAACTTCGACTTCTACGGCCAGACGCTGACCGGCACGCCGCAGCTGAAGCCGCGCTGGAAGCGTTGCGTGCAGCTCGTCGACGCCCAGCTCGGCGAGGCCCTGGGCCAGGAGTTCGTCGCGCGCAACTTCACGCCCGATCTGAAGGCCGCCACGGTGCAGATGACGGACGAGATCGAGGCCGCGATGGCGCGCAGCATCGACGGCCTGAGCTGGATGAGCGCCGAGACCAAGGCGCGCGCCCACGAGAAGCTCAAGGCCATCGTCAACAAGGTGGGCTACCCCGAGCGCTGGCGCGACTACACGGCCTTTGCCGTGAAGCCTGGCGACTTCCTCGGCAACGCCATGCGCGGCAATGTCTTCGAGGCCAGGCGCCGCCTGGCCAAGATCGGCCAGCCGCTGGACCGCGGCGAATGGAGCATGACGCCGCAGACGGTGAATGCCTATTACGACGCGCAGATGAACGACATCAACTTCCCCGCCGGCGTGCTGCAGGCGCCGCTGTATGACGCCGCACTCGACGAGGCGCCCAACTATGGCAACACCGGCGGCACCATCGGCCACGAGCTGACGCATGGCTTCGACGACGAAGGCCGCCAGTTCGACGCCCAGGGCAATCTGAAGAACTGGTGGACCAAGAAGGACGGCCAGGCCTTCGAGAAGCGCGCCGCCTGCGTGTCCGACCAGTACGCCACCTACACCGTCGTCGACGACATCAAGATCAACTCCAAGCTGACGCTGGGCGAAGACCTCGCCGATCTCGGCGGGCTCATCCTGGCCTGGGAGGCCTGGAAGGTGCACATGACCGGCAAGACGCTGGAGAACCGCGACGGCCTGACGCCCGAGCAGCGCTTCTTCGTCGGCTTCGCGCAGTGGGACTGCGCCGATGCCCGCCCCGAGGCGCTGCGCGTGCAAGCCAAGGTCGACCCGCATTCGCCGGCCCGCTGGCGCATCAACGGCGTCGTCGTCAACATGCCGGAGTTCGAGAAGGCTTTTGCCTGCAAGCCGGGCGCCAAGCTGGTGAAGAAGGCGGGAGAGCACTGCAAGGTGTGGTGAGGCTCGTGCAGATAGCCTGCGCGTTTGCGCTGGGCAACGCTTGGGCGCGCGCCATCGCGGCGCCCGGCGTGCCGCGTGCAGACCGGGGGGCTCGGGTCACGGCATGAGTCGCCCACTCCGCCCGCCCCATGCCCGTGTTTTGTTCGAATTGCTGGCCAGCAGGGCAGACGGGACCGTGAAGTGCGTACTTTCGGGATATCGGCCTGTCTACGACGTCAGGCCGGACTGCTGGACCAGCGTGCATCACGAATTCGAGGCCGACAGCGAAGTCCGGACGGGCGGCCAAGCTTCGGCGGACATCTGGTTTGTTTCACCAGAAGCCTATCCGGGTGTGTTGTGGCCCGGCCGGGTTCTTAGCGTCGCTGAGGGCTCTCGAATCGTTGGCAAGGCAACCATCGAGCAGGTCTTCGATGCGGGTCTCATGAGGCCGGTTGACTTGTAGTACCTCTTTGCAGCGATTGCTGCCTGTCGCGTGCATCGCCTCGGAGGTCAGGTTTCGGCCAGGAGCGGTCTCCGAAGAATGGCAGTTGTCGGGTAGGCTGCCGGAGCTTTCCTGGAGGTCAAAGGCACATGGATCATCTACGGCGAGTCACCGAACGGGTTTCAAGACTGGGACATCCAGATGATGCAGATACGCCTCGTCCGCTGCTTAGCCTGGAGGAGTTCTTCACTGGCAATACGTGCGTCGGAAGCATCGGCTGCAATCTTCCATCCGCTCCTAGTCCGGACGAAATCCATCAAGCGCTGAAACGCATCGCCGAGCGGCCAGACGTCGCGGACGTCCGCGTTCAGATTACCCAGTTCGATGACCCGGACTGGCCGTTTTCCGACACGGTCTTCATCTTCACAACCTCTACGCCGGAAGACGTCTTGGAATGGTTTCCTGAGGATCTGGCGCCTGATGAGACATGGGACGGCTTTGACCCCTCTGTCCGTTATGAGCCCTATGCCGTGCCGAAGGGAACCCGACCGATCGCATGCTGGTGGGACTGAGACTTGACGCCCGCAACCGGCCAGGAGCTGCCAGTCGCTAGCGATGGCTTTCGTACCTCGGCCAGCGACTGCGCTACTCGCTGCCCTGCCGCAGCGGCCTGCGCTGGCCCTCAAGGCAATCTCGGGCGCAATGTCAGCGCCTGCGCCTGACTTGGCCCCTTCGCCACCCCGAGCAAGCGGCGAGACTTGATCTTTCCAGTCGATGAGGAGCCGGGATGTGCGCGTCGGCTCTGTGGCGTCCGCGCAGAGCAGCAGGCGGGCTGAAGCGGGCCTGGTCGTGCTGCTGGTCCCGGCATCGGCTGTCCTTGGTGAAGGGCTGCTTTCAGGTTTCCCATCGATCGGTTCGTCGCCCAAGCGGCCCTATATGTGATGGCCGGACGCATACGGCAAGATCGCGGGCTTGCGCCAAGTACTGGACACCGCGGCCGCAGCGGCAGCGCGACGGCCGCGGCGATTTCGGGGAGCGGGGCGACAGAGCGCAGCTTCCCTACGAAGGCCGTCCAGAACTCCCCGCATTCAGCAGCGAGTACCGCTTCTAGAGTCTTCTACCGTGAAGACGCTCGCTGGCAAGATCGATGAAGGGCCCGTTGTGGATGATCTGGCCTTTTGGGCCTGCGTTCTTGACGTCGCCGAAGCGCAACTCGAATTCGTGGTGCGCATGGTGGGCCGTGATGCGAACGCTGTCGCGCGCTACATGGTGATGATCAGGCAGCTGAGCATCCACGGTCACTAGCTCCTGCTCAGGGACACCAGAACGACGCCTGGTCGATCGGGTGCATCAATCGCATCACCGGCGCCTTGCAACATCTGAGCCTCTGGCTGGCCTGGCCACAAGGCGTTCATGATCTGGATTCATCCCGGGCCCCATGACGTGCTGAGCACCCCCACTCTTTTTGTCGCTCTCTTCGCCGCGTTTGCCCTGTTCGGCCTGACGCTCGCCGTAGCCAGGCGCTCGCTGCCTGAAAGTCCGGCGCTGGGTATCTGGGCGCGCGGAACCTGGCTGATGATTGCAGGGTTCGTCTTGGTCGTGACCCGGGCTGTCGGCCCCGCGTGGCTTGCCATTATTGGCGGCAATGCACTGGTGATGGCGGGGCTCTGGTTCAACGCCCACGCGCTTCACCGATTCATCCGGGACCGTTCCGCCCCCAAGTTGCAATTGGGCCTGCTTCTGCTTGGCGTGGTCGCCGTCGTATCGCTCGTCAATCAGCCCTTGCCGCTTCGCACCGCGGTTGTTTCGCTGTTGATTGCCGCTCAGATTGCGCCGATGGCCATCCTCGCGCTGGGCAAGGGGTGGCACGCCGAGCCGTCCTTGCGCACGGTCGGCATCACGTTGGCACTGACAGCGGTTGCCTTGGTGGTGCGTGCGCTGCACGCGAGCTTGTCTCCTGAGCAATACGTCGACTTCTTTCAGGGGAGTCTGGGCAACGGCCTCACCTACCTTGCGTCCTACCTGTTTCCGCTGGGCGCCGGCATCGGGTTCATCCTGGCCAACCTCGAGCGCGCGACGCGCAGCATGGCCCTGCTGTCCGGGCGGCTTCAACAGGTGACGCGTGAGCAGCAGGCCATGCTCGATACCGAGTTGATCGGCATCACAAGGCTTCGTGATCGAAAGTCCATGTGGACCAACCGGGCGCTCGAGACCATGTTCGGGTATGAACCCGGCGAGCTGGCGGGAACACCCTCCCGGCTGCTGTACCTGCATCAAGAGGCGTACGACGCGCTGGGGCGGGAGGCCTACCCCGTCCTGCAGTCGGGGCTGACGTATCGCACCCAGATGCAGATGCGAAAGAAGAATGGCGATCCGATCTGGGTGGACTTGAGCGGTGTCCTGCTGACTGCCGACAAGGGTGAGTCGCTTTGGATGATGCAGGACATCACCGAGCAGAAGCTGCATCAACAGCGCGTCGAACAGATCGCTTTTCATGATGCGCTGACGGGCCTGCCGAACCGCGTGTTGCTGGGCGACCGGATCGGCCAGACCCTGCTGCTGTGCGAGCGACTGAAGTCATGCTGTGCCGTCTGCTTCCTCGACCTGGACGGTTTCAAGGCGGTCAACGACATCAGGGGCCACGACGCCGGCGACCGGCTGATGAAGGAAATCGGCCGCCGACTTCAATCCTGCATTCGGGCCAGCGACACCGCGGCGCGGCTCGGGGGCGATGAGTTCGTCCTGCTCCTGTCCCCCGTTGACACGCAAGAAGACTGCGACGAGATCTTGCGCCGCGTCCTGACCTCCATCGCCGAACCGATCTTCCTTGGCGAAGGCCCTCCAGTGACCGTGACGGCCAGCATTGGCGTCGTCACCTATCCCGACGTGCCTGCAGGCGCAGACGAGCTGGTGTCTTATGCGGACCGCGCCATGTACATGGCCAAGCGAGCGGGGCGAAACCAGGTCTGCTATTGGCGATGAAGGTGTAGGCGGCTGGGGAAGTCAGGTTGACGGCCTTGCCTCGGCCTGCCGCACAGCCTCAACGTTGAATGGCTACTTCGCGGAAGCCTGCTAAGCCTGTGCGAACTTCCGCTCTGGGTCGAAGCGACCGCTCGAAGCGCTTTCATTGAAGGACCGCGTTCAGCCGAGGCTGTGTGAAAACCCTCCTTTGATTGGACGCACCGCCGCCTAAATTTTGTGAACGCCACAGCACGGGCTGCCACATGAAGCGATTCATCGAGGGAGAAGGCCGACACCAGGTCACGCTGCTACCCGAGTGCCTTGACGACTTCGTCGACGCAGACAACCCGGTCCGAGTCGTTGACGCCTTTGTCGATGAGTTGGATCTGCAGGAGCTGGGCTTTGAAGGCGCCAACCCAGCGACGACGGG
>NZ_JBFUAB010000013.1:0-196318 GCF_056406535.1 Roseateles sp. P1_C1_2 | reverse complement strand
ATGAAGTCAGTCTTGTCGAAGCGCCCCTCGGCCTTCGCGTTGGATGTCATGGGCTTGGGCACGTAGGCCGCGATGCCCTCGTCTTCACAGGCCTTGAGCTCGACACCGTTGTAGTAACCCCGGTCCGCGAGCGCTTGTAGCTCGGTGGCGCCCATGGCTTCACGTGAGGCCAACGCCATCTTGCGCAGCTGTGACCGGTCGCTACTTTCGTTGGTGACTTCGTGCGCGACGATCAAGTGGTTGTTGGCAGCCCTGCAAGAAGTGGAATTGTGCTGCTGATGCGGCATGCGCTTGAAGTGCCAGCTGATGGCCGCTTGATGGGACCGCTGGCAAATTCGAACCTGCATCGCCGCGGACAGCGTCAATATGACTTGGCCGGCCGCTTACTCGCGGTCAGCTCAGGTAGCTATCGATGTTCCGCAGAAAATGCGAAAGATCCAGCGGACGCCAGCAGCCACTGCGGCCCTCTTCGAACAGCCCGGCATCAAGACCCTGTGCGCGAGAGGAGGCCTTGAAGGTGATAGTCAGCGGACTCCGTTCGTCGTCTACCAGCGGTATGCGCCCGATCGCATCTTTAGCGAGCCCCGCAGCGGTGATCTTTCCGAAAACGAGCATCGGCTTTCCGTCGTATCCACTAGGTTGGCCCGTGTACCCCTTGACGATCTTGTAGCCTGCCGTCGGATCGCGTTGTTGCAGCAAATCAAGCAGGCGGGCGAACTGCGCTTGCTTTTCGGGGGGCAGCGAGTTGCAGAATGCTGCCACCTCGTCGCCAAAGGCCATCTGATCGAAGAGCGGCACGAAGTCCGGCTGATATGCGGCTCTGTGCCCGGGAACCTGCGCCATTGCCTCCATGGGAAGAACGGCGTGCGCAAAGGCCGCGCGCGGGAAGACAGCCCGATTCCAGCGCGGCACAAACCGCTCGCAAAGTGCCTGCTCTTCGGTCGAGTAGGCCGACACGTGCACGCCAAAGATTTCGTGAACGGCGGCGACACGAGAGAACACCATGATGCTTCGCCCCGTCGCGATCCACTCTGAAATGAGCCGCCGGTTCTCGCGGCCCGTACCGCTGTTGACGAAGCCGCCGCGATGCTCACGAAGACGCTTCGACACGCCACGCCCCGCCTTGCCGACGTATAAAACATCTAGCTCATTGACCACCCCGGCGGTCGGCGAGACCCACACGTAGATCGAC
Organism: Roseateles sp. P1_C1_2; assembly: GCF_056406535.1. Lineage (NCBI taxonomy): Bacteria > Pseudomonadati > Pseudomonadota > Betaproteobacteria > Burkholderiales > Sphaerotilaceae > Roseateles > Roseateles sp. P1_C1_2. Next base: position 195,126 of record NZ_JBFUAB010000013.1, on the reverse strand, counting down.
GCGTCTGCACGGGGCTCGTTGATCGCGCGGAAGTCCGGCATATCCGCCCGCATGAAGACATCGTGAGAATGGTGAAACCCGAGGTTCTCGAGTTCCTGACGTTGAACGGGCATTTGACGCTCCTTGATGGAGTCGAAGGGGTTCTGGAAGGGCTGTTAGATCCGGATGCGCGTTGAACGACCCGTCCGGTTGCTGCTCCGGCGACGTGCAGGCCTACCAAGCTTCAGAGATCTGAGTCGAGGTACCGCTTCAGCGCCTGCATGATGTGCAGCTGGACGCGACGCCGGTATTCGGGAGGGCTGACGACGTGCACCCATGGTGCATGGCTCCAAAGGAAGGGCTCGAGCTGGATCGAGTGCCGGACGTTCGCCTGCACTAGAAAGCTTCCGTCCTCCTGTTCTGACATCTTCTGCCCCTTGAACGGACGCTCATCGAAGTGAAAGATCGCGTTCTTGTGCACATGGAGCACGAGGTCCATGGTCTTTGCACTTTCGGCGCGCGTCAGGTTGTCCTCTTCCTCGATGAACTGGTCAATGTCGAAGCGACCCGTCAATCCTGCCGCGTTGTCGCTCAACATGGCCTCCTTGCAACGAACAAGGTTGAAGTACCGGGGGCGGTCGCGGTCGTGGGCTCGCCCGATTAGGTAGACCGCGGTCTCCTTCAGCGCCAGCCCAAGCACCGTCAACACATAGCGGCCGCTCTCCGGCCCATAGCTGAAGGCTGAATCCTGCGCGGTGTAGGTCAGCTCGATGCATCTCTGCAATGCCATGGCGTCGATGGCCGTGGCGACGAATTCGTTGTTGACGTCGTGGCGCTGGCGGGGGATGCCGTCCGGGACCACGCGGATTCGGTCCCGGAAGATGGTCGCCCGCTCGGCGCGGGCATCCCCGTGGCGAGCTGCCTTCGCCCTCATAGCTGGGGCGCCCTTCAGGAGATCGGGCAAGGGCCTCAGTAGGTCTGCGCTGAGCGCAGCCACAGCGAGACCGTCTCGTGCGAAGACGAGGCGCTGCACCAACCTATTCTGCTCGTTAAGCCAGAAGCGTCGAGTCTTCGACCGCTTCCCGACTGGCCGCTCGGCTTCGTCGACCGAGCTATTCACGAATTCCTGATCCACCAGCGACTCGATCCAGCGTTCCAGCCGCTTCCGGTAGGCCTGGACGGTCAGTTTGTCGCCGAGGTCGCTATCCGCCGGGCCGAACTTCCGAGCGATGTCCGTTAGGGTCTTGCCCTCCTGCGGATCCGCCGGCAGCCAGTCGATCAAAGTCAGCAAGTCGAACCGTGAGTTCATGAGGCGCTCAATTCTGCGATGGCACGTTTCACGCCCGTACTGTCGCACCCTGCCAGGACGTAAAACGTACTTTTCGTTTTTCTGACGTGCCAAATCAGCACTCCCGTTTGTAGGATTGCTACGGCATTTCAGACGCTTCACGGCAATTTGGCGCGCAACAATCTTTCCCTGGCCTTCCCGCGCCTTTCTGGCTCAGGCCCCTCCCGATCCATTCCCAACTCCAGGAGTACAACTATGCGAGGCCGAAAACTCACTCCCGCCCGGAAGGCAGCACGCGCCGCTTTGAAGTCTCTAAAAAAGAAGAAGTAGACGCCCCAGGTCATCCGCCCATGAAGCGCCCTTCCCTCGATCAACTGCTGCAGCAGCGCGACCGGATGGGCGCCGCGATCCAGTTGGCGAAGTTTTATCGGAACATCGCCGCAATGCTGGACTTCGAAGGTGAGCCCGCCGCGGCTCGCGCCCTCCTGGCGTTGGTGGCCTGCAGGCTCGAGCAAACGCTCGGCCCGCGGCACCTGGACACCCAGATGGCCCTCAACGAACTGGCCCTGCGCGACTTCAACGCCGCGGACTACGCTTCAGCCCTGCTGTCCTTTCGGTGGCTTCATGCCTGGATGCATGAAACCTGGGGCGCGCTGGACGTGCTAACGCGGATTGCGCGCATCCGGGTCTGGCAGTGCGAGCGCCGGCTGGCTGTTTTCAACCTCGACAGGATTCCCCATGCGACCACCCAGCAAGGCGATGTTGCAGCGCTGCCGAGGCATGGCCAGCTATGCCCTTTCCTTGCATCCCAATCCCAGGCTTTACAAGCATCACTGGCAGATCTTCACGCGCGACTCGGCGCTGGAGGGCGAGTCGTTCCTCCAGCAGGCACCGCGGCTGTCGACGGCCGCGTGCATGCAACGGCTGGCCGAACTGGGTCGCACCGGAGAGCCCTGTCTCCTGTACGGCGGCAAGCGCCCCCGCCTCTTCGCGGGCATGCCCTTCGACCGGACTTCTGCGCGATGGCAAAGAGCCGACTGGGCAACCGCGCTCGAAGACGACGCCGATCCTGAATGGAACGGGTATCGCTGAAAGCGCACACCGCGTCCATCAGCTTCCGGAAGTGAAGTAGACCGCTTCCAGCCTGAAGTCGACGCTTGCTCCAGTGCTATGGCGGCAGTCATCGCGCCGTCGCTTCACGCCCCGCCACTCGCGTCACCCCCTTGCGCAGCTCGCCCACCCACAGCAGCAGCTGGCCATCCCCACGCAAACCGCCCACTGCCGCACGCTCAGTGGTGCGGTGCCGAAGGCCAGGTTCAGTGGCGGGAGGCTTCGGCGCTGGTCAGGCCTTTTTCGGTGTCTGTGCCCAACCGGACTGCAACGTCGGCAGCGGCGCCGACGGATGCATCGGCTACGGCGTCAGGCGGCGCCAAGGGAAAGGTCCAGCACGTAGCGCAAGGCCTCATGGTCCGACCCTGGCGTGTCCAGCCTGAAGCCGGCCTGCGTCGCCAGCTCCCGCATACCTGTGTTCTCGCGCAGCACCAGCGCCACCAGGCGCTGCGTGCCGTGGCCTTGAAGGTAGCCCACCATCTTGTCGAGCAGGCGCTGGCCCAGGCCCTGCCCTTGCACCTCGGCCGCCAGGATGATGGCGAACTCGGCCTCGACGTTGTCGGGGTCGGCCACGGCGCGCACGACGCCGAGCGTGCGCTGCGTGCCGTCGGGCTGCGCTTCGAGCACGACGAAGGCCATCTCGCGGTCGTAGTCGATCTGCACCAGGCGGGCCAGCTCGCTGCGCGGCAGCTCGCGTCGCAGGCTGAAGAAGCGCAGGCGGATGTCCTCGGGCGCAAGCTGCTTCGCGAACGCGAGATGCCGCGCCTCGTCTTCGGGCCGGATGGGCCGCACCAGCAGCTGCCGGCCCTGCCAGGTCCAGGTCTCGGCGAGTTCGGCCGGGTAAGGCTGGATCGCGAAGCGCGACGTCCCGGCGCTGGCCGCCCGGGTGACACGCAGGCGGGCGTCCAGCGCGATGACGCCGTCGCTGTCAGCCAGCAGCGGGTTGATGTCCAGTTCGGCCAGCTCGGGCAGGTCGGCCAGCATCTGCGAGACGGTCACCAGCACGTCGCAGATGGCATCGATGCGCGCGGGCGCATGGTCGCGATAGCCGGCCAGCAACCTGGCCACGCGGGTGCCGGCCACCAGCTCGCGGGCGAGCACGCGGTTCAGTGGCGGCAGGCCGATGGCACGGTCGGCCATCACCTCGACCGCCGTGCCGCCCTGGCCAAACAGGATGACCGGACCGAACACCGGGTCGACGCTGGCGCCGACGATCAGCTCCTGCGCATGCGGCCGGCGCACCATGGACTGCACCGTGAAGCCGGTGATGCGCGCCGACGGCTTGATGGCGCGGACCCGCGCCAGCATCTGCTTGGCGGCCAGTTGCACGGCCGCGTCGTCGCACAGGCCGAGCGCGACGCCTTCCACATCGGACTTGTGGCTGATGTCGGGCGACAGGATCTTCAGCGCGACCGGATGGCCGATGGCACCTGCGGCCTCGACCGCAGCATCCGCCGAGGGCCCGACCGCGATCGTCGGCACGACCGGGATGCCATAGGCCTGCAACACGGCCTTGGCCTCCAGCTCGTCGAGCATGTCGCGGCCGGCGGCGAGTGCCGCCTCGACGACAGCGCGCGCCGCCGCACGGTCCGCCGGCCCGGCCTCGCTGGCCGTGGGCGCCTCGGTGAGCAGCGCCTGGTTGCTGGCGTAGCGGGTCAGCATCGCGAACGCGCGCACGGCCTCCTCGGGCGTGTCGTAGCCGGCCACGCCCGCGCCCTCAAAGACACGCCGCGCCTCAGCCACGCCGGCGTCGCCCAGCCAGCAGCTCATCAAGCGGCCGGCCGCCTCGCGGGCCAGCGGCGCGCAGGCCAGGGCAATGTCCTCGCTGCGCACGATGGCCGTCGGCGCGTGCATGAACAGCACCGTGCCGGTGTCGGGGTCGTCCAGCAGCGCACGCAGTGTGGCGGTGTAGCGCTCGACAGGTGCGTCGCCAATGATGTCGATGGGGTTGCCGTGCGACCAGGTGGGCGGCAGCACGCTGTCGAGCTTGCCGCGCAGCGCCTCGCTCAGGGGCGGCAGCTCGACGCCGGCCAGCGCGGCGGCATCGGCCGCCATGACGCCGGCGCCGCCACCGTTGGTCATCAGCGTCAGGCCCCGCTGCGGGTTGCCTCGAAAGTGCGCCAGCGTCTCGGCCGCCATGAACAGGTCTTGCAGCGTGTCCACGCGCAGCATGCCGGCGCGGCGGATGGCCGCGTCGATCACCACGTCCGACCCCGCCAGCGCACCGGTGTGCGACGCGGCGGCCTGCAGGCCCTTGCCGGCGCGGCCGGCCTTCACCACGATGACCGGCTTGTTGCGCGCCGCCGCGCGCGCCGCCGACATGAATTTGCGCGGCGACTCGATGGATTCGATGTAGAGCAGGATGGCCCGCGTGTGCGGGTCGCTGGCGAAGTGATCGAGCAGGTCGCCGAAGTCCACGTCGGTCCGCTCGCCCAGCGACACCATGTGCGAGAAGCCGATGCGCCGCGAGCGCGCCCAGTCGAGCACCGCCGTGACCAGCGCACCCGACTGCGACACGAAGGCGATCTCGCCGGGCAAGGCGTCGACATGGGCGAAGCTGGCATTCAGGCCGATGCGCGGCGACAGGAGGCCCAGGCAGTTGGGGCCGAGCAGCCGCAACAGATGCGGCCGGGCGGCGTCCAGCGCAGCCTGCTTCTGAACAGCGTTCAGGCCCGCGGTCATGACGATGGCGGCCCGCGTGCCCAACTGGCCCAGTTCAGCGATGAGGCCGGGCACCGTGTCGGGCGGCGTGCACAGCACGGCCAGGTCGGGCGGCTCGGTGAGGTCGGCGACGCGTGCCGCCAGCACCACGCCGTCCAGCTCGGCGTGCTTGGGGTTGACGCCGAACACGGCGCCCGCAAACGTGCCGGCGCGCAGGTTGCGCCAGACCGTCGCGCCGACGCTGCCGGGACGGTCGGAGGCGCCGACCACCACGACCGAGCGCGGTGAGAGAAGCTGGTCGAGGTGGCGGATGCTCATAGATCAGGGAGTTATGGCGACCTTGAGCACGCCGTCGCGCTGGTGGCCGAACAGCTCGTAGGCCGCCTCAATGTCGTCGAGCTTGAAGCGATGGGTCACCATGGCTTCCAGGTTGACGCGGCGCGCGGCGATGACGGCCATCAAGCGGCGCATGCGCTCCTTGCCGCCCGGGCAGAGCGTGGTGACGATTTTGTGATCGCCCAGCCCGGCTGCAAAGGCGCCAAGCGGGATGGTCAGGTCGGTGGAATAGACGCCCAGGCTGGACAGCGTGCCGCCCGGCCGCAGCACGCGCAGGCAGGCCTCGAAGGTCTGCTGCGTGCCCAGCGCCTCGATGGCGACGTCCACGCCCCGGCCATCGGTGAGGCGCATGATTTCCTCGATGGGGTCGACCTTGCTGGCGTCGATGACATGGTCGGCGCCCATCTGCGTGGCGATGGCCAGGCGGTTGGCCAGGCGATCGACGCCGATGACCATGGACGCCCCGCTGAGCTTGGCGCCGGCCGTGGCACACAGGCCGATGGGGCCCTGCGCGAACACGGCCACCGTGTCGCCGATGCGCACGCCGGCGCTCTCGGCGCCACTGAAGCCGGTGGACATGATGTCGGGGCACATCAGCACCTGCTCGTCGGTCAGCGAGTCGGGCACCGGCGCCAGGTTGGCCATCGCGTCGGGCACCAGCACGTACTCGGCCTGGCAGCCATCGATGGTGTTGCCGAACTTCCAGCCCCCCATGGCCTTCCAGCCATGCGCCGTGCCGGCGCCGTCCTGCGAGCCGCAGCCGCACAGGCAGGCCGTGCTCCAGCCGCTGGGCGTGATGGCGCCGGCGATGACACCCTGACCCTCGCGGTAGCCGCGCACGCCCGAGCCGAGCTTCTCGATGACGCCCACGGGCTCGTGGCCGATGGTCAGGCCGCGCTCGACGGGGTACTCGCCCTTGAGGATGTGGATGTCGGTGCCGCAGATGGTCGTCGTGGTCACACGGATCAACGCGTCCTGCGGGCCGACATCGGGGATGGGCTTGTCGTCCAGCACGATGCGCCCGGGCTCGACAAAGACAGCGGCTTTCATCATGGCCATGGCAAATCCTCCAGAAGGCGCTACGCGCCCGGAAGGTTTCCATGACGTCAGACCACCCTACTCCGAGACTTTGCCCAGGTGCAGGGTGGAAGCGCCGTTGCAGGGTAGGACGCGAGGCCGGCGGCCGCTTTGCGCCAGATCAGTTCAGGCCCGCCTTGTCCAGGCCGAACATCTTGTCCGCCGACCCCGGCACATTGCGGACCGCCACATTCATGCGGTTCCAGCCGTTGATGGCGGCGACGCGCCAGGTCAGCTCGGACAACTCTTCCGGCGAGAAATGCTCGCTGACCTCGGCATAGGCGGCGTCGGAAATGCCCTCGGTCGGGATGTGGGTCAGCAGCTCCGTCCAGGCCAGGGCGGCACGCTCCTTGGGCGTGAACAGCGGCGACTCGCGCCAGATGGCCACATGGTGCAGGCGCAGCTCGCGCTCGCCGTGCATCTTGGCCTGCTTGACGTGCATGTCCAGGCAGAAGGCGCAGCCGTTCATCTGCGAGGCGCGGATGTCGATCAGCACGGCCAGGGTCTTGTCCATGCGGAAGGCCATGCTGAAGTCCAGGTACTTCTTGGACAGGTCGGCGGACTGGCGGAAGTAGTCGAGGCGGGCGGTATGCGTGCTCATGGCGATGTCCTTGGGGTGTGGCGGGCCCGCGGAATCGCCGGCCTCACACTCAAGACGGATCAGCCGCGGCGTTTGTGACACGCATCCTGATCCCGCTGAGCTTGTCGGGGTTGCGCTGGATATAGACAGCGCCCACCTGGCCCGCCTCGGCGGCCGGCGCCAGCGCAATGGTCTGCACCAGGCGGCCGCCAGCGGCGTCATCGACGATGAGCACACCCGGCAAGCCGTTGACGCTGGTGGGCACCAGGCGCCAGCCCTGGCTGGTCGGCATCTGCGCAAAGCCGATGAAGGTGCGGGCGATGACGGCACCGCCATGCAGCGGCTTCGGCACCGCGCTGACCTTGCCGCCGCCGTCGGCCATCAGCACGGCGTCTTCGCTCAGCAGCTGGGCCAGGGCCGACACGTCCTGGCTGCGCACCGCGTCCATGAAGGCGCCGACCAGGCGGTCCGCCTCCTCCTTGGCCACTTCGCGCCGCGCATAGTCGGCCTTGATGTTCTTGCGCGCGCGGCTGATGAGCTGGCGGCAGGCGGCCTCGCTGCGGTCCAGGTGGCGACCGATCTCGTCGTAGTCCAGGTCGAAGACGTCGTGCAGCAGGAAGGCCGCGCGCTCCAGTGGCGACAGGCGCTCCAGGGCCAGCATGAAGGCGATGGACACGTCCTGGGCGAACTCGGCCTGCTTCTCGGGGCCGGGCGCCCAGCCGAACAGGGCCTCGTCCTCCAGCATGGGCTCGGGCAGCCACACGCCAACGTAGTGCTCGCGCTGCACGGCGGCCGAGCGCAGCCTGTCCAGGCAGAGGTTGGTCACCAGCCGCGACAGGAAGGCGCCCTCGTGTTGGACGCTGGCCGCATCCACCTCGGCCCAGCGCAGCCAAGCCTCCTGCACGATGTCCTCGGCCTCGGCGCGCGAGCCGAGCATGCGGTAGGCCATTGCGCGCAGGCGGCGCGCGTGGTCACGGTCAAAGCGCAGGGCGCGGGCGGTTGGCGAGAGGTCGTCGGTCATGGCGGGAGTTTCGTGTCTCAACCCCCTCCTGACGCAACAGCCCCCACGTTTGTGACATCAGCGCGCGGTCGCCACCGCGGCCAGCAGCATCCAGGCCGAATGCGGAATCCATTGCTCCACCCAGCGCCACTGCTCGCCGTCGGGCCCGGGGCCGAAGGCGATGCCCTCGCCGCTGTCACTGCCGACCGCACCGGTGATGCCGTTGGAAATGCCGCCAGCAAACATGTCGCCGGCGCTGGAGGCCACCGTCGGCGGGTTGCGTTTGCCAAAGCCGTAGAGCATGGAGATGCCATAAGGGTTGCGGCCCAGCGTCCAGTCGAGCTGGCTCTGCGAGAAAGCCGCCCAGCCCTCGGGCATGCCGGCGCCCAGTTGGCGGCTGGCCACGGCCATGGCCGTGCTCAGCGAGGCCAGCCGTGCGCTCTCGCCCTGCCACCAGTAGCCGGTCTCGTTCTTGTGCGGGATGAAGAAGCCTTCCATCACCTCGCCTTCGGCCTTGCCGTTCGGTGCGAGCTGGAAGGCCTGGCGCGCATAGCCGTAGGGGTTGGACACTCGCTGGGTGATGGCGACTTCATGCTTCAGGGCCGCGGCGATCACGGCGGTCGCGCGGCCGCGGCGGGCCTGCTGCGTCTCGATGGCGAGGTAGTGCGACAGGCTCAACGCGGGCAGGCCGGCTTCGACCGCGTGGTAGTAGGGCCGTGCACCACCATCGCTGATGAAACCGCCGGCAGCGGTCTGGCGGCCCATCAGGCTCTCGGCCCGCAATCGGGCCGCATCGAGAAAGCGCGGCTCACGCGTCGCAAGGAAGAGCTCGACGGCCGCCATCAGCGCCGTGTAGTCATCGATGATGTTCTCGATGCCGTTGGCCGTGTACTGCGCGTTGAACTGCTGCAGATGGTCGAAGGCCTTGACCGCATCGGCCAGATAGGTCGCGCCACTGAACTCGCCCTGCCGGCCTGATTGCTTCGCCAGCAGCGAGGCCCGCGCCAGCGCCGCGATGGCCATGCCGCCGCCCGCGCGGTAGGCCGAACGATAGAGCTGGGTGTATCTGCCGTCCTCGCCCTCGTAGCCGACCACCATGCGCTCGGCCTTCTCGTCACCCCATTTGTCGAACACCGTCGTGTAGAAATAGCCTTCGGCGTCGAGGATGCGGTGCAGATAGTCCGCACCCCAGAAGGCCTCGTTCTCGGCACGCTTCAGCAGCCCGGCACGGCGGTAGAGATCGGCCGAGGTGTGGGCCGTGTAGGCCAGCACCCAGGCCGCCATCGACGTCTGCTGCGGGTTGAAGAAGTTGGCATAGCCGAGGTGGGACAGGTATTTGCCCGTGTCGCCGCCGGCATCCTTCCAGCCGCCATGCACGTCGACGAACCTGTCCGTCTCGAAGATGCGGATGCGGCTGTCACCCTTGCCCGTGTGGCGGCTGCGGTGGAAGTAGTCCAGCGTCTTGTCGGCAATCGTCGTGAACAGGGCTTGGTCCCGCACCGGGACCGGCGCCGACAGCGCGCGCTTGTTGCCCAGCGTGGCCTCGACGCGATAGACGCCCGCCTTCTCGATGGCCGAGAAGTCGACCTCGAAATAGCGCTTGCCCGCGCCCCATGCCGAGAACCCGGGCAAGGCCTTCAATTCCCCCTGGGCAACGAGCTTGCCACCGGCCAGCACACGGTAGCGCCCGGCTTGCGCCGGGCCCGTGGACTCGACGACAGCCCTTTTGGGGCCGACGCGCTCCAGCGCCACCTGGTTGATCTGCACCAGCAGCGGATCGGTCGGCAACTTGACCGACACCGTCGTCACCGGCGCAGCCGCCTCGGCGGCCACGCACAGCGGCGCTGCGGCCACCAGGGCCGCTGCAATCAGGATTCGCTTCATTCCCATGCCATGTTCTTGGACCACTTGATGCCCGAGGTCGGGCACTTTCCGCTGTTGTTCGGGTAGCTGGCGTTGATGACCGAGTTGACCGTGCTGACGCTGTTCATGGCCGGGTTCTTCTTGTAGATGTCCAGGGCCATGCTGGCGCGCCAGCAATTGCCCGCATCGTCGCCGAGGCTGGAGGACTTGAGCCAGCGGATGTACTGGTCGGTCAGGTAGGTGGCAAAGCAGGTCTCGTTGCTCATGCTGCCGCAATTGCCGGCGTTCTTGACCGAGGTGAAGGCCGACACGCTGCCAATGGAGCCGGTGTTGACCTGCACCTGGAAGGCCAGGCCCACGAGGTTGTACTTGTCGAAGGCCGTGAAGCCGACGCCCTTGAGCGCGCTCAGCACCGGCAGCAGCTTGTCGTTGTTGATGTGCGCGTAATGGCTCATCACATACTTGTCCTGCTGGGTGTCGAAGGCGGACTGCAGCGCCTTGCAGATCTTGGTCAGGGCCGCGCGCTTGGTGGAGTTGGAGCGGCTGAGGTTGGGATAGGGATCGAGCCGCTCGTCGTCGGCCTTGAAGTTGCTGGCCGACACGCCGGTGACCTGCACGCCCCAGTTCTTCATGTCGGTGTTGGTCGCACCCGTCTTGCCCAGCACATAGGGTGCGAAGGCGTTCTTGAAGTAGTCGGGGAAGTCGCCCACCGTCGTCACGCCGACCGGGCCGAAGGTGTTGCCGCGGTAGTCGGAGATGCCGACGCTGGCCTCGTAGTCCACCTCGCAATAGCGCCAGGGGCCGACGTCCTGGTAGTTGGTGGTGCCGTTCTCCGGGTAGGCGTCCATGCTGAGCACGGCCTGCCACTGGGCGACGGTGAGCTTGCGGTTCTTGTCGAAGACATTGCCCCAGACGCGCGAGTCCCCCACCGGGATGACGCCGCTGGCTGCCGCCGGCTGCACGGCCGTCACCAGGGCCTGGCCGCTGGCGGTCTCGGTCTTGGTGTAGAGCCAGCCGTCCTGCACAAAGGCGCTGGCCTTCTCCGTGCTGCGATTGCCGGCCGCCAGGGCCAGGGACGAAACACCGAGCAGCGCGAGCGCCGCGCAAGAGACGATCCGGCGAACGCTGGGTCGAAGTGATTGCATGTTTGCCTCAACGGAAGTCAGTGGCGGGTGCCACGGGTGGTTGTTGCCCACGGCCCGCGCATCGGCGCGCCGCCGTCAGAGGAGCGCGCCTTCTGCAGCGCGCCGGCTTGGACCTCGGCGGCGAATGTAGTGAGGCCACTCCACTTCGTCAATATTTAAATCCATTGGTTGTTTGTATTTGTTTCATCGAGGGCCGGAGATCCGGTCCGACCCTGAGACAGAATGCGCCCACCGTCATCCCCGGCCCAGCTTCGAGCACGCATGAGAACCATTGGACGAGGAGCCACCCAGCAGTCCAGCGCACCCTACAACCGCCGCGTTGTGCTGGACTTCATCCGCCAGCAGGGCGCCGCCTCGCGCAAGGACATCGCCGACATGGTGTCGCTGAGCCCGCAGACGGTGGCCAACATCACCAACGACCTGGAGGCCATCGGCCTCATCGTGTCGCGCCGGCAGAAGGTGGACAAATCCCGCGGCCAGCCGCCCATCGCCTTCGAACTGAATCCGCAGGCCGGCAACTCCATCGGCATCAGCCTGGAACCGGGCCGCGCCTCGGCCGCCCTCGTCAACCTCGTCGGTGAGGTGCGCAGCCGCTGCGAGGTCGAGATGGACAGCAGCGACCGCCGCCAGATGCTGGCCGCCATGCTGCAGCTCGTCGCCCAGTTGCGGCGCGAATCGACCGAGCGGCTCTGGGGCATCGGCGTCGCCCTGCCCGGCCCGCTCGGCCACACTGACATCAGCTTCATCGGCCCGACGGCGCTGGAGGGCTGGAACGATCTTTCCGTGCTGGACGAGCTGCGCGAAACCACCGGCCTGCCCCTCTTCTACCGCGTCGACAGCGTTGCCGGCGCCCTGGGCGAGACGCTCTTCGGCGTGGCCCGCCACCTCGACGATTTCTTCTATCTGCACCTCGGCCTCGGCCTGGGTGGAGCCCTGGTCATCGGCCGCTCGGCATACCCCGGCGCCGACGGCAACGCGACCGAGATCGGCCACGTGCCCATCGTGCCGGGCGGCACCGCCTGCTACTGCGGCAACCGCGGCTGCCTGGAGCGCTATCTGTCCATGCACTCGCTGGCCGAGGCCCTGGGCGTGTCTGACCACGATGTCTGGAGCGTCGACCTCGCGCAGCGCCTGCAGCAGCCCGGCGATACCGCCCTGCACGGCTGGTGCCGCCAGGCCGCCGACCGCCTGCGCGACGCCGTCTGCATGATCGAGAACATGCTGGACCCGCGCTCCATCGTCATCGGCGGCTCGGCACCCAAGGTGCTGGTGGAGCACCTCGTGGCCCTCGCCCTGCCCTGGCACCGCTCGGTGCGCGGCGGCGTGGCCGAGCCCGAGACCCGCATCGTGCTGTCGGACCGCCAGGACGACAGCTCCATCCTCGGCGCGGCCGTGCTGCCCATCTACGAGATGCTGTCGCCCCGCCTCGAAGTGCTGCAGCAGGAGCGCCGCCCCGAGGTCGACGTGGCCGAATTGCTGGGCCACAAGCCGCCCGCCAAGCGAGCCGGATAAATATTTCAATCCATTGGATTTATTTATTGACAGGCCATTTCCAGGGCTCCTATAGTTGGCGCCATGGACACGGATCGCGCACTTTTCAGCCCCCAGCTCAGCATCGTTGGCGACGTCGGCGTCGATCTCGTTCTCGGCTCCCTCGATGGTTGGCCCCGCATCGGCACGGAACTGCTGATGCCGCGCAGCGAGTTGCGCGCCGGGGGTTCTGCCGCGAACGCGGCGCTGGCGGCGCGCCACATCGGCCAGCGCACCCAGCTCATTTCGGCGGTGGGCAACGATCACTTCGGCCAGTGGCTCGGTGAGCAGTTCACCGGCCTGCGCACCAACCTGGAAAGCTGCGCCAGCGAGACCACCATCTCGGTGGGCCTGATGCACGCCTGCGGCGACCGCAACTTCTTCACCACCCACGGCCATCTGCAACAACTGTCGGTCCAGCATGTGCTGAAGCATCTGCTGACCAGCGACGTGCCGGCCGTCGCCCTGTTCACGGCGCCCTTCCTGCTGACCGAGCTGCGCGCCCGCTACGCCGATTTGCTCGCCGAAGCGGCCACCCGCGGCTATGCCATCGCGCTGGACACCGGCTGGCCGCCCGAGGGCTGGACGCCCGAGGTGCGCGCCGAAGTGCTGGGCTGGCTGCCGCACTGCGACCACCTGCTGATCAACGAACTGGAAGCGCGCAGCATCGCCGGCACGGAAGACCTGGACGCCGCCCTGGTGCTGATCGCCCGCGCGCTGAAGCCGGGCGCCAGCCTCATCGTCAAGGTCGGCGCGCGCGGGGCCCTGGGCTTCGAAGGCGGCCGCCGCAGCGAGCACGACGCCGAGCCCGCCGACATCTTCGACACCATCGGCGCGGGCGATGCCTTCAATGCCGGCTACCTCTCGGCCCGTCTGCGCGGCGCCCACCTGGCCGAGGCGCTCGCCGCCGGTTGCCGCACGGCGCGCGCCATCCTGTCGCGCTTCCCGCGCAAGACCATCCGCGCTGGCGAGTTCGCCGACTGCATCGCATGAAGCACCGCGCCCTCATCGTCGGCTACATCCTGCTGATCTGGTTCGTGATCTCCTTCGTCACCAACCTGATCGGCCCGCTGATGCCGATCATCATCCAGGACTTCAAGCTCAGCCTGGCGATGGCCGGCTTCCTGCCCTTCTCCTTTTTCCTGGCCTACGGGCTGGTCTCCATCCCCGGCGGCATGCTGGTGGAGGCCAGGGGCGCGCGGCTCACCATCCTGGTCGCCTTCGCGCTCAACCTGGCCGGCTCGCTGGCCATCGCGCTACTGCACAGCTACGCGACGGCCATTGGCGGCCTCTTCGTCATCGGCCTGGGCATGGCCCTGCTGCAGGTCGTCATCAACCCGCTGATGCGCACGGCCGGTGGCGAAGCCCACTTCGCCTTCTTCTCGGTGATGGGCCAGCTCGTCTTCGGGCTGGCGTCCTTCCTGAGCCCGATGGCCTTCCAGCTGCTGATGGAGCGCCCGGGCGCGGCCGGCAGCCCGCTGGTGTGGGTCGCCTTCTACTGGATCTTCACGGCAGCCTTCGTCGCGCTGATCATCACCAACCAGACCCTGCCCCTGCCCCGGGTCGAGCTCAAGGACGATGAGCGCGCTGGCGGCTGGGCGGCCTACAAGGAACTGCTGGCGCGGCGCGATGTGCGGCTCTTCTTCCTGGGCATCATGGCCTACGTCGGCACCGAGCAGACGCTGGCGAACTGGATGTCGCAATTCCTCTCGACCTATCACGGCGTTTCGGCCACCGACGCCGGTGCCGACGCGGTCGGCCGCTTCTGGGGCCTGATGTCGCTGGGCTGCCTGCTCGGCCTCCTGCTGCTCAAGCTGCTGGACTCGCGCGTCGTGCTGGCCGGCTTCACGGTGCTGGCCATGGGCAGCGCGGCCATCGCCCTCTTCGGCCCGGCGGCCGCATCGCAGCTGGCCTTCCCCGCATCGGGCTTCTTCCTGTCGGTGATGTTCTCCGTGGTGTTCTCGCTGGGATTGAATTCCGTGCCGCGCCACCACGGCGCCTTCTCCGGCGTGCTGTGCACCGGCATCCTCGGCGGCGCCATCGCGCCCATGATCGTCGGCGTGCTCGGCGATGCCATCGGGCTGCGTGCCGCGATGTCCACCGTCTTCCTGACCCTGGCCTACATCCTGAGCGTCAGCGCCTGGGCCAGGCCACTGGTGCGCAACGAGACCGTCTCGCTGGCGCAGCTGTTCTCACAGACCAAGCCCAAACCGGGGGCCTGATTTCCTGACTCAAACACGCCGTGGCTTTCGGGCCAGGACGGCGGCCGCCCATACACATCAAAAGGAGCCGAGAGCGATGAGACCGAACCGAGCTGGATTCACCCAAACCGTCACCGCTGCCGCAGTCGGCCTGCTGGCCGGCGCAGCCTTCGCGCAGGACACGACGACGGACAAGGAGAACGCAAAGAACGAGTTGCCTACCGTCACCGTCAGCGCGACACGCGTCAACTCCAACCTGCTGAAAACGCCGGTCGCCGTCACCGCCATCACGCAGGAGGCGCTGAGCCGCGAAGGCATCCACGACGTGCGCGGCCTGTCCGGCACCGTGCCCAATCTGCAGATCTCCTCGGGCGCCGACTCGGGCATCCAGATCAACATCCGCGGCGTCGGCTCCACCAACTTCACCGAGATCGGCGACCCCGCCGTCGGTCTGCACGTGGGCGGCCTCTACTCGCCGCGGCCCCAGGGCGCGCTGGCGCTGATGTTCGACCTGGAGCAGGTGGAAGTGCTGCGCGGCCCGCAGGGCACCCTGTTCGGCCGCAACTCCACCGGCGGCAGCGTCAACATCATTCCGGCCAAGCCCGAGTTCGGCTCCACCTACGGCAATGTCGAGGCCGACTTCGGCAACTACCGCAAGCGCCAGGTCAACCTGATCCAGAACATCGCGATCAACGACAAGTTCGCGCTTCGTGCCACCGTCAGCAAGGTACAGCGAGATGGCTGGATCAACCAGCAGCAGGACTTCACCGACGTCAACCTGCCGGCGCATGGCTTCGTCGCCGACGGCATCCCCGATGTCGACCAGCGCCGCAACACCCTGGTCTCCAAGAGCAGGTACTACTACAACCGCGACGAATGGGCGGCCCGCATCGCCGGGCGCCTGAAGCTCAGCGACAACGTCGAATGGCTGCTGGCCTACGAGAAGTTCCAGAACAACGGCGCCGGCGACGTCGCGATGAAGGACTGCGACATGGCGGCCGGCACCGCCTTCGCCTGCACCGGTGGCAAATGGGACGTCAAGATCAACGTGCCCGGCAAGACGGACATGTCCATCGGCACGCTGCGCTCCAACCTGGTGTGGAACCTCAGCCCCAGCAGCAGCCTCGAATACGGCTTCGCCTTCGCCAACCAGAAGCGCACCCAGCAGGCCGACGACGACGGCGGCTACCACCCCATAGCCAGCCAGGTGACGGCCAGCCTGCCGGTCGGCCCCGATGGCGACTGGGGCACCTGGCCGATCAGCGACATGACCTCGCTGACGCTGGGCTCGACCTACAAGTCCAGCGTGCACGAACTGCAGTTCAAGCACCACAGCGACACGCTGCAACTCGTCACCGGCCTGTTCTGGATGCATGAGAAGAACGCCATCGACTATGCGCAGGAGCAGCTCGTCACGGCGCCCTTCGGCTTCCCGACCAGCCAGTTCTATCACCAGCCGGACCGGCAGATCGACGCCAAGGCCGTCTTCGCCCAGGCCGACTGGAAGTTCACGCCGACCTGGACGGCGACGCTGGGCGCCCGCTACAGCTACGACAAGAAGACCGACAAGGGTGGCCAGGTCTTCGGCGGCTGGGACGGCTCCACGCCGGCCTACTACAACGGCCTCTATCACCCCGGCACGCCCGGCGACCCGGGCTTTCGCGCGCACAACGGCCGCGACCTGACCGAGCAGATGGGGCCCTTCGCCGGTACCGGCGCCTACGCCGAATGGGGCGCCCCGGCGGGCAATGACAACTCGGAGAGCTGGAAGAAGATCACCTACCGCCTGGGCCTGCAAAAGCAGCTCACGCCGCTGGACATGATCTACACGTCCCTCTCCACCGGCTACAAGGCCGGCGGCTTCGGCGACAAGGACGACCGCTGCGGCGGCCACGACTGCGTGGACGGCCCGGCCGGCCCGCAATACACCTTCTTCTCCTACAAGCCCGAGACGGTCACCAACCTCGAGTTCGGCTACAAGGGCCTGATGCTGAACAAGCGCCTGAGCCTGTCGGCCACCGTCTTCTTCAGCCGCTACAAGGACATGCAGGTCACCGGCGACAACTTCGCCTCGCGCATCAAGCGCTCCACGCCCTGCCCCGACGACAACCCGACCTGCGACATCGTCACCAAGTGGCAGACCATCAACGTCGGCGTCGTCAGCATCCCGGGCCTGGAGCTGGAGGTCGACTACAAGCCCTGGCCGGGTGCCCGCCTGGGGGCCTTCTTCAGCTACATCAACAGCAAGATGAAGGACTACCCGTCCTACAGCGACACCTGGAACTGCGGCGTGCGCGACGAGGTCGGCGCACCGCATTGCCCCGACCCCTACAGCGGCCCCAACCGCGAGTTCGCCGGCCGCCAGATCCTGGACATCACCGGCCACCACCTGCCGCTGTCACCCAAGTACAGCTTCGGCATCAACTTCTCGCAGAGCTTCATGTTCGGCGAGGGCTGGGAGCTGACGCCCTGGGCCAACCTGAAGTGGCAGGACAAGATGTACTTCACGATGCTCAACCTGGACAACCCGCACATCTCCGACGGACAGAAGGCCTTCACCAAGATCGACGCCAGCCTCAAGCTGCAGGCCCCCAAGTACTGGCGCGCCGAGCTCTATGTGTTGAACGCGACGAACCGAATGACGAAGAACGCGGTGCAGGACGGCGGCGGCTTCGTGCGCGCCTACTGGAACGACCCCCGCACCTACGGCATTCGCGTAGGCATCGACTACTGAGCCGGAAAACGAGGCCGCCTATCATGACGTTGTCACGAGCAGCAGGCGGCCATGCCCTACCGCATCACCTGGGAACCGGAAGGCGTCTACCGAACCTACTTTGRGGACGTCACCATCGCGCAGCGTCGCGCTTCCTTCGACGCCATCGCCGGCGACCACCGCTTCGACGGCCTGCGCTATGCGCTGACCGACTATCTCGCGGTGGAGCGCTATGAGGTGACGGCGGAAGCGACGGCCGAGATCGCGGCCCTGCACATCGGGCCGCTCTTCACCAACCCGGGCGTGCTGCTGGCGGCCGTCACCGATCGGCCCGACATCCTCACCGCGATCGACGAGTTCCGACGCTATGCCTTCGTCACGGCGCCGTATCGCGTCTTCGGCACGGTGGCCGAGGCCAGGGCGTGGATCGCCAGCCAACTGGGCTGAGCTAGCGGACGTAGCGATTCGGCACATTGCCCAGCCGCGGCGCCGGGCGCTGCTGGGCCGCCAGCAGCGCGGCGACATTGGCGTAGACATCGGCCTCGGCCCTGTGCATCTGCGGCAGCAGGCCGAGCTGGGCATAGGACAGCGGCGTCACGTCATAGCAAGCCGTCTCCCAGTCGAAGCCTCGCCCCCAGGTGATGCCCTGGAGCCGCACATCGGCCCGTGCACCGGCCGCGAGCAGCAGGCGCATCAGGGGTGCAGACCGATTGGCATTCGAGTTGACCGTGTGAAAGAGCGGCGTCTGCCCGTTCAGCCCGTCGGCATCGACATCGGCCACCGCGTTCGGGTCTGCACCCAGGGCCAGCAGGCGCTCGGCCACCGCGAAATGGCCGTACTCGGCCGCGACATGCAGCAGCGAGGCCCCATCCAGCGGTGTGAAGCTGCAGCGCATCTGCGTGCGGTGCTGCAGCAGTGCCGGCTCGAGCGCCACGGCCGCAGCCAGCGCGTCGGCGTCGTTGAGCAGCACGGGCGCGAGCCGGGGGTCGTCGAGCTGGGCACCGCTGTCCAGCATCAGCTTCAGGCAGGCGGGGAAGCCGTCCGAGCGCCAATACATCTCCAGCAGATGGGTCACGGCCGGCTTGCCGTCGATTCGGGCGCGGGCATCGAAACCGGCCTCGAGAATCGCGCGGATCGCGCCGGCGTCGTGGGTCTCGAAGGCGCCGAGCAGCCGTTCGTGGAGGGCTTTCACAGCGGGCGATGCTACGCCGCCGCAGGCCTCAAGGGCAGCGCAGGAAGTTGCCCTGCACGGTGCAGCTGCCGCGCGGCCCGATCAGGTTGGGGCCGACGCGGGTCAGCGTGGCGCCATCGCTGGTGATGCAGGTTGCCGCCGTGCAATGGGTCACCGTGACGGGTGGTTCCGGGCGCGGCACGGTGACGATCACCGCGGGCGGCGCCGGCATGGCCACACGCGGCGCAGCGGGCGAAGCGGGTCGGGCTGGAGCGACCCAACTGTGCTGGGACGGCGATGGCGAGCTCGTCAGGCCGCCCAGGCAGGCATCGGCCACACGCTTTCGCACCGGTTGCAGCCTTGCGGCCACCGCCTGCTGACGCCGTTGATCCGACGCGGTGGCCGATGCAGCCGCCGAGGCGGCGATGGCGTCCTCGGCCTCTTCCAGCGCCTGCAGCGCGGTACGGCAGGCAGGCGACTTCGGCAGCTGCTCCACCGCGTGGACCGCGCCGCCTGTCAAGGCGCACAGCAATCCACACAGGCGAACGGCTCGGGCGAAGGAATCTGCGGTCATGGCCACTCAATCTTGCGCCGTTTCAAGCCGCCGCGCTGTAGGCCGCGGCCTGCGCCTCAGGTCCGACGCAGCCGGAGCAGGGCCAGCAAGGCCGTGAAGCCCGCCACACCCGCCAGCGCATAGCCCGCCGCGCTGGCCGCGCTCGCGTCGCCCACCAGGCCCAGCAGGTCCAGGGCCGGCACGCCGGTCTTCTGCATGTCCAGGTAGAGGGCGAACAGGAACAGGGCCAGGAAGGTGCGCGAGCCCTGCGTCAGCCGCCCCAGCAGCGTTGCCGCGGCGCTGAGGAAGAGCAGGCCTGCCACGCAGGCCAGGGCCAGCCGGGGCGCGTTCATGCCCATGTGCAGCAGGGCCGGCAAGGCCAGCAACAAGCCCAGGCCGAAGGCCGCCAGGGCTTGGCGCCAGCCGCGCTCCAGCGCGCCGCCGGGCACGGCGCTGGCCAGGGCCAGGGTGCCGCTTTGCAGGTCTCGCGAGCTGACATCGGCCACGGCGATGCCCCAGGCGCAGAGCGTGCCCGCCAGCACCGCCGGCAGCAGCGCCGCAGGCACGAAGGCGCTCGCCACGGCGCCGGCCAGCATCACCAGCGCCAGCAGCGGCTGGCTCAGCAGCACCAGGCCGACGTCGGCCAGCCAGCGGCCGGGCATGCCGGGCAGACGGGCGCCGGCGCTCATCAGCAGGGCGAGCGCACGGGTGAAGGGGCGCATCACCGGGCCCAGCAGCCATTGCAGCGCCAGCACCAGGCGCCAGCGGCCGCCCGGGTTGCGCAGCTTGACGCGGTCGGGGGCATAGCGGTGGAAGAGCAGCACGGCCGGCACCAGGGGCAGCAAGGCCACCAGCATCGCGCCCACGCGCAGGGCCACCAGTTCCGAACTCCACAGCCCCGCCGGCATGTGCAGGATCGGCAGCGTGGCGTCAAAGGGCGAGCCGCCGACGCTGATGTGGTTCACGTCCATCAGCCGGCTCACGCCGACCAGCAGGGGCGACATGCCGTTGACGTCGAACACCTGCCAGCCGCTCAGATGCACGACACCGCCTTGCCCCAGCGTCGCCGGAACGAAGGCGAACTGCAGCATCCACAGCAGCCAGTAGAGGGCATCACCGCGCTTGCCCATCAGCGGCAGCCAGGCATCCGCCAGCACGGCCAGGCTGGCGCACAGCATCAGCCCGGGCGCCAGCCCGAGCACCAGCATCTGCAGATAGGGCAGCGGCTGCAGCGGCCCCTCACCGCGCACCAGCTGCAGCACCCACACCGTCAGCATGACGACGGCGCCGAGCGAGAACAGGAAGCCGAAGGCGCCCAGCCAGCGCGCGCCCAGCAGCTGGGCGTTGTTGACCGGTGTCGCGGCCAGCACGCCGGCCGTGCCGCAGCGCAGGTCCTCCTGGGTGCGCCCGCGCGCCAGGTAGAAGCCCGCCAGGCCGAACAGCAGCGAAGCGATCAGATTGCTCGCGAAGGCCAGGGCCTGGCTCTCGTAGGCAATGCGCTGCTTGCTCACCACCATCATGGCGGCACCGCTCTTCGGGTCCAGCACCATCAACCAGCTGACGGCCACGACGGCGAGCAGGATGACGAGGCTGCTGACGCGCCGGCTGCGCAGCCGCCATTCGTTGAGCACCAGGGCCTTGTACAACGCGGTGTTCATGCACCCACCCGCGCATCGGCATAGCGTTGGGCCATCAAGGCCTCCTCGAGGCTGGCGTTGGCCGGCTCGGCCTCGGCAAAGGGGCGCGACGGGTGCGTCATGCGCACCTGCATGCGGCCGCCCTGGGGCTGGGCCTGCAGCACCTGCACATGGCCCTTCAGCGCCTCGTAGTCGGCCGGTGCGAGCAGGGCCGTCCAGACCTTGCCCGCGGCGCGTGCCAGCACGGCCTCGGGTGTTTCAAACGCCACCAGCCGGCCCTGGCGCAGGATGGCCAGGTGCGATGCCATGTTCTCGACGTCCGACACGATGTGGGTGGACACGATGACGAGGCGCTGGCGGCCGAGGTCGCCGAGCAGATGGCGAAAGCGCAGCCTCTCCTCGGGGTCCAGGCCGGCCGTGGGCTCGTCGACGATGAGCACGTCGGGGTCGTTCAGCAGGGCCTGCGCGATGCCCAGGCGCTGGCGCATGCCGCCCGAGAAGCCGGCGGCCGGACGGTGGGCCTGCTCGTGCAGGTTCACCAGCTCCAGCAGCGTCTGCAGCCGCTGCCGATCCCGCACGCCCTTGAGGGCCGCGAAGTACTGCAGGAATTCCAGCGCCGTCAGATGCGGGTAGACGCCAAAGTCCTGCGGCAGATAGCCCAGGCGGCGGCGCATCAATTCGGGCTTGGCGACGATGTCCTGGCCGTCCAGCAGGATGCTGCCCCGGGTGGGCGGCGTCAGCGTGGCCAGCATCTGCATCAGCGTGCTCTTGCCCGCGCCGTTATGGCCGATCAGGCCGACGACGCCGGGCTGGAGGTCCAGCGACACGCCGTCCACGGCATTGAGTTTTCCGAAGCTTTTGGTGACGTCTTGAATCTGCAGCACGGCCACTCCTCGTTATGCGAATGAGCGGCAGCCTAGGGATGGCGGCAGTGATCGCCAACAGCCTCGCGACAGACCGTCGAGGGCGCGGCTCAGGCCGGCAAAAGCGCGGCCTGGGCGGTTGTCATTCGGTGGTGCCGAACAGCGGCCCGAGTTCGCTCCAGCGGTCGTTGCGACCGAGGCCGGGCGAATAGAGGCTGGAGACGGCGCCGTCCAGATAGAGGGCGTCCTGGCAGTGCAATGCGTCGCGGAAATGGCCGGCGAATTCGTGCAGCGTGACCGGCCGCTCGGAGATGACGAAGACGGCCTGCGATCCCGCTGCACAGACGCCATTGCGGATGTAGCGCGAGGCCGAGTTCGGGCTCAGGGCTGGGTGAATCTGGCCCTGCTTCAACAGCAGCGGCCCGGACTGGGTGGCGAGCTTCACGCCGCTGCTCAAGGGCGGATAGTCCACCGCATCGACGACATGCGGACCCTGGGCGTCGATGAAGAAGACGCCATTGGGCTTCAGGAAGAAATTGCCCTGGCCGCCCGCAGGATTGAGGGGCGCCAGCTCGCGGCCGTCGATGACGAGCAGGCCGACCGGGCCGGCGTCGGCGTGATACATGCCGGCGTTCATGCCGAAGGCGAGCGTCTTGCCTTGTGTTTTCAGCCAGGCCGCCAGCCGGTCCAGGCGGCGCAGCGGCCTGCCCTGGTCGTCACGCCAGAACAGGCGCAGCTTGTCGGCCTCGACCCGCACGACGGTGTAGCCACCATCGCCCTGCGCCGCGCAGCCCAGGCTGGTCAGCAGCAGGCTCAGGGCGAACAGCACCCGCCTCATCGCAGCGGCCTCAACAGCTCGCGCAGGCCGTTGACATCCATCTCGTGCATCAGTGCCAGCAGTCGCCCGATCTCGCCCTTGGGAAAGCCCTCGCGCGCAAACCAGGCCAGGTAGTTGCTGGGCAGGTCGGCGATCCGCGTGCCCTGGTGCTTGCCAAAGGGCATCTCGGTCTTCACGAGCTTGGGCAGGTCTTCAGCATTCATGTCTTGAGTCGATAGCCCACCCCCGCCTCCGTCACCAGCCACTGCGGCCGGTTGGGGTCGGTTTCGAGCTTCTTGCGCAGATTGGCCATGTGCACGCGCACGTAATGCACATCCTCGGCATGGCCCGGGCCCCAGACGGCCTTGAGCAGGTGCTGGTGGGTCAGCACGCGGCCGGGCGCGGTGGCCAGTTCCTGCAACAGGCGGTATTCGATGGGCGTCAGATGCAACTCCTCGCCCGACTTGATGACCGTGCGCAGCGCGCGGTCCATGGCGATATCGCCAAAGCGCAGCACGGGGTCGGCCTCGTTGCCACCACCACCGTGCCGACGCAGCTGCACGCGCACGCGAGCCAGCAGCTCGGCCACGCCGAAGGGCTTGACGAGGTAGTCGTCGGCGCCGGCGTCCAGGGCCTGCACCTTGCGCTCCTCGCCCTCGCGGGCCGACAGCACGAGGATGGGCGCCTGCGACCAGCCGCGGAACTCACGGATGAAGTCCAGGCCGTCGCCATCGGGCAGGCCCAGGTCCAGCACGACCAGCTCGGGCCGGCGCGTGGCGGCATCGATGAGGCCGCGTTGCAGCGTCACCGCCTCGAACACCTCCAGGCCCTCGCTCTCCAGCGCCATGCGCACGAAACGCCGGATCTCCGGCTCGTCCTCGATCATCAACACGCGGGCGGCGCTCACTCGGGTTTCTCCACCGGGGGCTGACCGAGGGGAAGTTCCACTCGCACACAGGCGCCGCCGGTCGCCACATTGTGGGCGCTGATGCGGCCGCCATGCGCCTCGACGATGGCCTTGCAGATGGCCAGTCCCAGACCGACGCCGGGCGTCGCGCTCTCGCGGTCGCCACGCTCGAACTTGTCGAAGAGCTGGGCCTCGCGGCCGGCCGGGAAACCGGGGCCGCTGTCGGCCACGTCGATCTCCACATGACGGCCGGCCGTGCGCGCGCTGATGCGCAGTCCGCCGTCCGAGTACTTGGCCGCGTTCTCCAGCAGGTTGACGAGAACGCGTTCGATCAGCACGGCATCCAGTTCGACAAGCGGCAGTTCGGCCGGCAGCTCCACGGTCACGTCGCGGCCCGCCAGCATTTCGTCCAGGCTGGCCAGCGCACTGCCAACCACCTCCTGCAGCGGCAACCAATGGCGGTTGAGCTGCACCGCACCGGATTGCAGCCGAGCCATGTCGAGCAGGTTGGACACCAGCGCGCTCATGCGCAGGGCCGAACGGCGCATCGCGTCGGCCACCTCGGCCTGCTGGGCCTGCAGTGGGGTCAGCTTGAGCGCATCCGCCAGGCCGACGAGAGCCGCCAGTGGCGTGCGCAGGTCGTGGGAAATGGCCGTCAGCAGCGAGTTGCGCAGCCGCTCGCTCTCGATCTGCAGCGTGCTGTGCTGGGCCACCTCGATGTAGTGGATGCGCTCCAGCGAAATAGCCAGCAGGGCCGCGCAGGTGTCGAGCAGCTCGCGCTCCTCGGGCGACCAGCGCCGGCCCTGGCCCTCCACCGCCAGCACACCACGCAGCCGCATGGGCGCGGTCAGCGGCAGCATCAGGCAGGGGCTGGCCGGCAGGGTGTCGGTGCCCTGCCCCGCCGCCTGGCCATGGTCGAAGGCCCATTGGGCAACGCCGAGGTCGGGCTGGGCGCTGGCTGAACCTGATACAGGCAGCACGGCCAGTACCTCGCGGCCCGGCGTCGCGCCAAGCGGTGGCGCCAGCACGGCCGACGCGGCGCCGAACTCGGCACGCAGGAAGCGCGTCGCGATCTCGGCCACCTGTTCGGACACCAGGGCGGCGCCGAGGTCGCGCGACATCGCGTAGAGCCCCCGCACGCGCCGCTCGCGCTCCTGCGCCGCTCGCGCCTGGGCCTGCAGGCCCGCCGCCAGCTGGCCGATGACGAGGCCGACGAGCAGCAGCACGGCAAAGGTGACCAGGTATTGCGCGTCGCCGACGGCAAAGGAGCCCCTGGGCTCGACGAAGGCGAAGTCGAAGGCCGCGACGCCCAGCAGTGCCGTCAGTGCCGCCGGCACGCGGCCAAAGCGCAGCGCCACACCGACGACGTTGAGCAGATACAGCATGGCGATATTGGTCGGCRCCATGAAGTCCAGCAAGGCATGGGCGATGGCCGTCGTCAGCACGACGCCGGCCAGGGCTGCCGCATAGCCACGCAGCGCCTGCGGCGCCCGCAGGCCGCGCGGCATGTGCGCCTGCGGCTCGCGCTCGCGTGTGGCGGTCGGCAGTGCGACCTGCAACACGTCCATCTCGTCGGCCAGGCGGCTCAGCGCCTCGGCCAGGGAGGGCCGCCCGGGCCAGCGCCAGGCCTGCTCGCGCCGGCCGACCACCAGGCGAGCCAGGTTGTGCTCACGCGCATAGCCCACCAGGGCCGCCGCAACCTCGGGCGCCGACAGCTCGGCCGTGCGCGCGCCGAGTGACTGCGCCAGCTCCAGCGTATGCTGCACGCGCTGGCGGGCCGCGTCGCTCAAGGCCCTCGCTGTCTGCACGTGCACGGCATGCCAGTCCAGGCCCAGCTGCTGCGCCAGCCGCGCGGCGCTGCGCACCACCTTGTCGCTGGCCGCGCCGGGGCCG
Source organism: Roseateles sp. P1_C1_2 (assembly GCF_056406535.1). Classification (NCBI taxonomy): domain Bacteria; kingdom Pseudomonadati; phylum Pseudomonadota; class Betaproteobacteria; order Burkholderiales; family Sphaerotilaceae; genus Roseateles; species Roseateles sp. P1_C1_2. Next base: position 169,802 of record NZ_JBFUAB010000013.1, on the reverse strand, counting down.
ACGCAGGCGAGCAGCGACTCGCGGTTGGGCCACACCGTGCCCGCGCTGTGCTCGCGGCGGTAGGCCTGCATCTGGTCGTCCACGCGGTCGGCCGTGCGGCGCAGGGCCAACTCGCGCAGGGCCAGCAGATTGCCCTTGCGGAAGAAGTTCTTGGCCGCGCGCTCGGCCTGCTGCGGGAGATAGACCTTGCCCTCTCTGAGCCGCTGCAGCAGTTCGTCCGGCGGCAGGTCCACGACAACCACCTCGTCGGCCGCATCGAAGACCTTGTCGGGCAGGGTCTCCCAGACGCGGATGCCGGTGATGCCGCCGACAACGTCGTTCAGGCTCTCGAGGTGCTGCACGTTCAGCGTCGTCCAGACTTCCACGCCGGCCTCGCGCAGCTCCTGCGCGTCCTGCCAGCGCTTGGTGTGGCGCGAGCCGGGCGCATTGCTGTGGGCCAGCTCGTCCAGCAGCAGCACGCCGCCGGGCTCGGCAGCACTCCAGGCCAGCGCCGCATCGAGGTCGAACTCGCGCAGCGTCTGGCCGCGGTGGGCGATGTCCTTCAGCGGCAAGCGCTGCAGGTCGCGCGCGATGGCCTCGGTGTCCGCCCGCCCATGCGTCTCGACGACGCCGATGCGCACGGCCCTGCCCTGGCGCTGGGCCGCGTGCGCGGCGGCCAGCATCGCGAAGGTCTTGCCGACGCCGGCATTGGCGCCGAAGAAGATCTTTAGCCGGCCGCGCTGGGCGGCAGCTTCGTCGCGCTGCAACTGGGCCAGCAGCGCATCGGGGTCGGGGCGGGTGTCGGTCACAACCATCCGAGGCGCTTGAAGCGCCAGTACAGCGCGCCGCTGACGAGGACGATCACGGCCAGCGCCATCGGGTAGCCGAAGGCCCATTTCAGCTCGGGCATGTGCTCGAAGTTCATGCCCCAGATGCCCGCCAGCGCGGTGGAGGCCGCAAAGATGGCGGCCCAGGCGGCCAGGCGCTTGGTGACGAGGGACTCGTCCAGCGTGACGAGGGTGAGGTTGACCTGGGTCGCCGCGATGATGGTTTCGCGCGCGGCGTCGATGCTGGCCTGGATGCGCAGCAGGTGGTCGTAGACGTCGCGGAAATAGTCCTGCAGGGCCTTGCAGACGACGGGCACGCGGCCACCATGCAGCTTGGCCGTCACCTCCAGCAGCGGCGTGACCGCATGGCGCAGCGTGGCCAGGCGCTGCTTCAGGCCGAACAGGCGCTCCACGACGTCCTGGCGGTTCTGGCGGGGCTGGAACATGGTCGCCTCCAGTTGCTCAAGCTCGGCCTCGATGGCGTCCATGTGAGGGAAATAGCGGTCCACGACCGCGTCCATCAGCGCATAGAAGACGAAGCCCGGTCCCTGGCGCAGCAGATCGGGCTCGCGCTCGGCACGCCCGCGCACGCCGAGGAAGCCCTGGGCGCTGCGGTGGCGCACCGACACGATGAAACGCGCGCCCACGAAGACATGCACCTCACCGACTTCCAGGCCCTCGGGGCCGTCTTCCAGCAGGTGCATGGCGGCGAACAGCATGTCGCCGTATTCCTCGAGCTTGGGACGCTGATGGCCCTTGCGGGCATCCTCGACGGCCAGGGGCGGCAGGTCCAGCTCGCGTTGCAGCAGGTCGAGTTCGGCATCGCTCGGGTCGCGCAGCGCGATCCAGACGAAACCGGCCGTGCTCTCCAAGGCTTCGGAAACGCCTTCCAGGCTCGGCTCGGCCACGACGCGGCCATCCTCGTACACGACGCTGTTGATCAGCATGGCGGTCTGCCTGGAGTCATCTTGCGGTCATCGTCGCATGCTCCAGCGCGAGATTCAGGGCCAGCACGTTTTGGAACGTCATCCTGGAAATCGCGCCTTCAAACCGCCGACAAGAAGGCGGCGGGCGGCATCAAGAAAGCATCAAGACGCTGGGGCCTGCTTCCTAGAATCGGCCCATGACCTCAAAGCACGAGCCCGGCCGCCGTCTGGCCCTGGCTCTGGCGCTTGGAACCTTGGTGCTGCCGGCCCGGGCCGCACCCTTGGTGCCCTTGTTTGTCGGCACCGGCCCGCCGTCGGACCAGACGCCGCAGATGCTGGCCTGGCTGGGCGCGCAGGCCGGGCTGGGTTGGGACTACCGACCCACCCCGTGGCTGCGCGCGCAAAAGCTCACTGCGGCCGGCGAAGGCGTCATGTACGGCCTCAGCCGCACGCCGAAGCGCGAGAAGGAACTGCTGTTCAGTCTGCCGATATGGACCAACCACACCTGGGCTGTCGCCCGTCGGGGCGACGAGGCCGCGATCAAGCGCTACGGCGACCTGGACGGCCAGGCCGTCTGCTGGGCACGCGGCTCCAGCTATGGCGAGCTCTTCAGCCAGGCAGGCCTGGGCCGCATGCAGGCCCTGGAAGCCAACGACGACGACACGGCGCTGCGCATGGCGGCGGCCGGACGCTGCCGCGCGGCGCTGATCACGCTGGAAACGGGCGACGCCGCACAGGCCGCCGGGCACCCGGCGCTGGCCCGCATGCACGAACGGGGCCTCGCCCTGGTGCCCCTGCCCCTCACGACGACCTCACTGCATTTCGCAACCGGCCACAACAGCCGCTGGGCCTGGGTGATCGAGAGGATCAACCGCGTCGTTTCGCGTTCGCGAGCCGAGCTGGATCGGCTGCGGCTCAGCGCGGCAGAGTGAGCTGCGTCAGCTCGATGCCACGCTCCCGTGCGATGGCCTCCAGCACCGGCAGCAGCGGGCCCAGCTTCTCGTCCAGCGCATCGCGCACGGTGTCGACGACGACCTGGGTGCTGCGCTCGATCTCGATGTGCACCGCGTCGCCCACGCCCTTGTCGCCAAAGGTCGTCATGCGCAGCGTCTCGGGGATGAGCCAGACCTCGAACCAGCCCGAGCCGTCGCGCTCGCGCTGGGCCTCGGCCACCGTCAGGCTGCAGCCGTTGACGCCGATATAACCCTTGGCAAACACATAACGCATCCACGGCGCGGGCAGCGCGAAGCGGATGACATGGTTGTTGTCGGGCTTGCGGATCTGGGCGATGCGGGCGGAGACGTCGACGTGGCCGGACAGCGGATGGCCGCCGATCTCGACGCCCTCGCGAGCGGCTCGCTCGACGTTCAGCCCGGAACCCGCCATCAGGCCGCCCAGCGTGGTGAGGCTGAGGGTCTGCGCCATCACGTCGAAGCTGGCCACATCAGGCGCCGGGCGCTCCGTGACGGTCAGGCAGACGCCGTCGCAGGACACGCTGGCGCCGATGGCCAGATCCGCGTCGAAGCCTTGGGGGAACTTCAGGTGCAGGGTGTGCAGGCCCTCACGGGCCTCGATGGATTCGACGCGGGCGACGCCCTGGACAATGCCTGTGAACATGGAAAACAGGCCTCCAGCGAGGCCCTTTGAACAGCGTTCGGGTCAGCTTACCAGCTCACTTCCCGGTCAGGCGTCGAGCCGATCTTGTGGATGGACAGGTCGGCGCCCTCGAACTCCTGCTCGGCGTCCAGCCGCAGGCCGGTGAGGCGCTTGATGACGCCGTAGACGACAAAGCCGCCCGCCAGCGCCCAGGCCACGCCACCCAGCGTGCCAATCAGTTGTGCGCTGAAAGACACGCCGCCGAGGCCGCCCAGCGCCTTCTGGCCGAAGACGCCACAGGCGATGCCGCCCCAGGCACCGCACAGGCCGTGCAGCGGCCACACGCCGAGCACGTCGTCGATCTTCCAGCGGTTCTGCGTCAGGGTGAAGAACTGCACGAACACCCAGCCGGCGATGCCGCCGGTGACGAGGGCGCCCAGCGGGTGCATGACGTCCGAGCCGGCGCAGACGGCCACCAGGCCCGCCAGCGGGCCGTTGTAGGCGAAGCCGGGGTCGTTGCGGCCCAGCAGCACGGCCATCAGCGTGCCGCCGGCCATGGCCATCAGCGAGTTGACGGCGACCAGGCCCGACATCTTGTCCAGCGTCTGCGCGCTCATCACATTGAAGCCGAACCAGCCCACCGTCAGCACCCAGGCGCCCAGGGCCAGGAAGGGGATGCTGGACGGCGGGTGCGCGCTCATGGCGCCGTCCTTGCGGTAGCGGTTCAGGCGCGGCCCGAGCAGCAGCACGGCGGCCAGGCCGATCCAGCCGCCCACGGCATGCACGACGACGCTGCCGGCGAAGTCGTGGAACTCGGCGCCGGTGGCCGCCTTCAGCCAGGCCTGGATGCCGAAAGCCTGGTTCCAGGCGATGCCCTCGAAGAGCGGGTAGATGAAGCCGACGATGACGCAGGTGGCCGCCAGTTGCGGGCCGAAACGCGCCCGCTCGGCAATGCCGCCCGACACGATGGCGGGGATGGCCGCCGCGAAGGTCAGCAGGAAGAAGAACTTGACGAGTTCATAGCCGTTCTTCTGCGCCAGTTGCTCGGCGCCGACAAAGAAATGCGTGCCGTAGGCAACCAGATAGCCGACCAGGAAATAGGCCAGCGTGGACACCGCGAAGTCCACCAGGATCTTGACCAGCGCATTGACCTGGTTCTTCTTGCGCACCGTGCCCAGTTCGAGGAAGGCAAAGCCCGCATGCATGGCGAGCACCATGATGGCGCCCAGGAGGATGAAGAGCGCATCCGCGCCCTGCTTGATCGATGTCGTCTCCAACGCTGTCTCCGGCCGGCGGCTCCAGACTTGGGCGACATGCACCAAGCCGAACCAAACCGCACCGAAATTGCAAATTCGATGCCCGCTTTCAAGGCACAATTTCGCACCCGGAAAGCACCACAAACGAGCGATCAGCTCTTCTTTGGTGCGTTCAATGCACTCTTCTCGAACGCTTCCGCACTGAATCCGAGCGTCCAGTGGCCATCCGGCCAGCGGACAACCGGGCGCTTGATGACGCTGGGCTCGGCCAGCATCAGGGCCACCGCTGCGGCGTCATCCACCACGGCCGCCTTGGCCGCGTCGTCCAGCTTGCGCCAGGTGTTGCCGGCGCGATTGACGATCCTGTCGCGGCCAAAGGCCTGGATCCAGGTGGGCAGCAGTTCCGCGGGAACACCCTGCTTCTTGAAGTCGTGGAAGGCGACCTCCAGGCCCTGGTCGGCCAGCCAGGTGCGGGCCTTCTTGACGGTGTCGCAGTTGGGGATGCCATAGACGGTGATCATGGGCGCCACCGTACCATGCAGCCATGATCGACTGGCTCGATGAAGCGACCCTTGACTTCCCGCCCAGCCACCGCGCCCTGGGCCCTGAGACGGATGCACCGGGGCTGCTCGCCGCCGGCGGCACGCTGACCCCGGAGCGCCTGCAAGCCGCCTACCGCCGCGGCATCTTCCCCTGGTACGGCCCCGGCCAGCCGCCGCTTTGGTGGGCCCCCGACCCGCGCATGGTGCTGAAGACGGCCGACTTCAAGCTGTCGCGCTCGCTGCGCAAGACGGTGCAGCGCTTTGCCTCCACGCCCGGCTGCGAGATCCGCATCGACCATGACCGCGCCGCCGTGCTCAAGGCCTGCGCCAGCGTGCCACGCGAGGGCCAGTCGGGCACCTGGATCGTGCCGGAGCTGCAGGCCGCCTACCTGGCCTGGCCGGCCATGCACAGCATCGAGACCTGGGTGGATGGTGAGCTGGCGGGCGGCCTCTACGGTGTCAATCTGGGGCGGATGTTCTATGGCGAATCCATGTTCATGCGCCGCACCGACGCCTCCAAGATCGCCCTGTGCGCACTGGTCTGCCTGTGCCGCCAGTTCGGCATCCCCTGGATCGACTGCCAGCAGAACACGCCCCATCTGGCCTCGCTGGGTGCGGCAGAAGTCCCGCGGGCGGCTTTCGAGGACCATCTGGCCACGCATGTGGGTGAAGCTTCGCCCGGGCCCTGGACCTATCATCCGGACTACTGGCACCGGTTGCTGAATTCGACGTGACTCATCCCAAAGAACTGCCCCTCGCGCAGATCCAGTTCTACGCCACGGCTGCCTATCCCTGCAGCTATGTGTCGGGCCGTCAGGCGCGCTCCCAGGTCGCCACGCCCAGCCATCTGATCCACGCCGACGCCTATTCCAACCTGGTGGCCGCGGGTTTCCGCCGCAGCGGCCTATTCACCTACCGGCCCTATTGCGACCAGTGCCGCGCCTGCATCGCGCTGCGCGTGCCGGTCGAGCGCTTCGAGGCCACCCGCTCCCAGCGCCGCGCCTGGAAGGCCCACCGCCATCTGCAGGCCAAGGTCATGCGCCTGGGCTATTCACCCGAGCACTACGCCCTCTACCTGCGCTACCAGGCCGGCCGGCACTCGGGCGGCGGCATGGATCACGACAGCGTCGACCAGTACACCCAGTTCCTGCTGCAAAGCCGCATCAACTCACGCCTCGTGGAGTTCCGCGAAACCATGCCCGACGGCAGCACGCCACTGCGCATGGTGTCCATCCTGGACATCCTCAACGATGGCCTGTCGGCGGTCTACACCTTCTACGACCCGGACGTGGCCGGCAGCTTCGGCACCTATGGGGTGCTGTGGCAGATCCAGCAGGCCAAGGAGCTCAAGCTCAGCCACCTCTACCTGGGCTACTGGATCGAGGAAAGCCCGAAGATGGCCTACAAGGCGGGCTTCAGGCCGCACCAGATCCTGCAGAACGGGGTCTGGGAAGACGCGGCTTAGATCAGCCTCGAAGCCGGAACTGCAGGACGCTGACGCCTTCGGCATCCGCGATCGCAATGCGGCCGCCTTTGGCATCCAGAGCCATCGGCGGCTCGTCGACGCCGCCTGCCAGGATGCTGCTGGTGCGGCTGCCGGTCTTCAGGTGCGGCCAACTCTGCAACTCCTTGCCCGACTCGATGTCGATCAGCCGAGGATGACCGTACAAGGCCAGAACATGCCGGCTACCCACGGGCATCAAGGCACCCAGGCGGCTGGACGTCTCGACGAGGGCTGACTGATCCGGCTGGTGCAGGTCAATCACATGAAGCCGGGTGGCCTCCTGAGGACCGTCCTCCTCCTCCTCCCAACCACGCAGGGCAACGCCCATCCGATGTCTTGAAAGAAAGGCGGCGCTGCTCTCATCTGCCCACAGGTGACCGCCAGCCAGACCCTCTCCATCCAGATGGGACGGCATGGCGATGGCGGCCTCTACATCGAACACTTTGACGCTGTCAAAGGGATGCCACACCCAACCCGCGCTGATCAGGTATCGCCCGTCGGGTGACGTTGCCAACCGAGAGTGGAAGAAATCTGCTGGCTGACGTGCGTTCGACGCCGTGAGACGCTCGCCCGACGCCAAGTCTTCGATCTCCAGGCGGCAATATTCGTCAGGGCAATGCATCAGCACGGCACGGCCCGACTTCAGGCGCGATACGGCGACCGGGTATTCATAGGCATTCGCGCAGTAGAAGCTCCGGTTGATCTCCCGGACGACCGCACCGTCGCGAAGGATCAAGCCCTTGGTGCCCGCCCTGGCATACAGCACCGCGAACTCACTTCCAGGGAGCGCAATGGCCGCATCGAATGGGAACGCATAGCGAACGCGACTGTCAGAGATCTGCCCATCGAGCTGGAATCGCCGGCCGCCATCAACCCAATCGACGAGCACATCACCATCCCAGACGAGCGAGCGAACGCCGCTGGCTGGAATCCGTGTTTCGACCGCAGCCGAGACGCCGTCGCTCAGACCAGCACCTCGACGCAGGCCGGATGCCCCAGAAAGCCCTCGGGGCTGGCGCTGCGGCCATAGGCGCCGCTCTGGTAGACGACAGCCAGATCACCGATCTCGCCCTTGGCCATGTCCATGCGGTCGGCCAGCAGGTCCAGCGGCGTGCACAGCGGGCCGACGACGCTGGCCGCCTCGGTGGCCGGTTCACGGCGGCCCTGGGGCTCGATGGAGGCCGGGTAGTTCTTGCGCAGCACCTGGCCGAAATTGCCCGAGGCCGACAGGTGGTGGTGCAGGCCGCCGTCCGCCACCAGGAAGACCTGGCCGCGCGAGACCTTGCGGTCGACGATGCGGCTGACGTAGACGCCGGCCTCGCCGACGAGGTAGCGGCCCAGTTCGACGACAAGCTTGGTGGCCGGCAGATCGGCCTTGGCACGCACCTGTAGCGCGGCCAGGTTGTCGGCGATGGGCGCCAGATCCAGCCGCGACTCGCCGGGGAAATAGGGGATGCCGAAGCCGCCACCCAGGTTCAGGAACTTGACGGGCGACGGTGCGGCCTCGGCCAGGCGCAGGGCCAGCTCGTAGCTCTTGAGCTGAGCCTCGCAGATGGCCTCGGCCTTCAGGTTCTGGGAGCCGGCGAACAGGTGGAAGCCTTCGAAGGCCAGGCCATCGCCACTCAACCGGCCCACCTCGGCCAGCACCTCGGGCAGGGCCTCGGCGTCGATGCCGAACTGCTTGGGGCCGCCGCTCATGCGCATGCCCGAGCCCTTGAGCTCGAAGTCGGGGTTCACGCGCAGGGCCACGCGCGCCGGCAGGCCCAGGCGCTGCGAAGCGCGGGCCAGCGGCAGCAGCTCACGCGCCGATTCGACATTGACCAGCACGCCGGCGGCGACCGCCTGGCCCAGTTCGATGTCGCGCTTGCCGGGGCCGGCAAAGCTGATCTCGTGCGGGTCGGCACCGGCGTTCAGCGCCACCTGCAGCTCGCCCGCAGACGCCACGTCGATGCCGTCCACCAGGCCCGCCATCAACTGGACCAGGGCCGGCATCGGGTTGGCCTTCATCGCGTAGTGCAACTCGACACCCTTGGGTAGAGCGGCACGCAACTCGGCGACGCGGGTCTTCAGCAGCCCGCGGTCGTAGGCATAGAAGGGCGTCTGGCCGACGCGCTCCGCCAGCACCGACAGGCGCTGGCCGCCGACCAGCAATTCGCCATCGGCGTTGCGGGGAAAGAGCAGGGGTGCGTGTTCGAGGACACGCTTGGGGGGAATGGAATCGCTCATGCAGCGTGGCGCTCAAGCCAATCGGTCGAAAGGGTTTTACGGTCGATCTTGCCGTTGGGGTTGCGCGGCAGCGGGCCGCTGCGAGCGTCGACACCATGGGGCACCATGTAAGCCGGCATGCGCGCCTTGCAGGCGGCGGTCAGCGCGGCCAGGTCCAGCTCGGCAGCACCTTCCGGCGGCGTCGCAATGACCTGGATGGCCTGGCCCAGGGTGTCGTGATAGACGCCGAAGGCCACGCATTCACCGACCAGGCCGGTGGCGTACAGGACCTCTTCGACCTCGGTGGGGCTGACCCGGTAGCCCGAGGTCTTCATCATCTCGTCGCGGCGGCCGACGAAGTACAGGAAGCCTTCGGCATCGCGCTTGACCGTGTCACCGGAGAACACGGCGAACTCGGGCAGCTGCAGGCCGCCCTCGCGCCCACCGACGCCGACGGGCAATGGCTTGTAGCGCTCAGCCGTCTTCTCGGCATCGTTCCAGTAGCCCAGGCCCACCAGGGCGCCACGATGCACCAGCTCGCCCGGCTCGTCGGCTGCGCATTCGCTGCCGTCCTCGCGCAGCACCAGGATCTCGGCGTTGGGGATGGCCTTGCCGATGGAGTCGGGCCGGCGGTCCACCTCGGCAGGTGGCAGATAGGTCGAGCGGAAGGCCTCGGTCAGGCCATACATCAGGAAGGGCTGGGCGGAAGGCGCCTTGGCGCGCAGCAGGTCCAGCGTCGCGCGCGGCATGCGGCCGCCGGTGTTGGCGAAATAGCGCAGATTGGCATCGATGGCGGCCGGCCATTCGAGCTGGGTCAGCTGGATGTAGAGCGGCGGCACGGCGGTCAGGCCCGTGACCTTCTCGCGCTCCATGGCCTTGAGCACGTCCTTGGGCAGCAGATAGTTCAACAGCACGACGCGCGCGCCGCTGTGAAAGCCGGTGGTGAGCTGGCTGAAGCCGGCGTCGAAGGACAGCGGCAGCGCGGCCAGCAGGGTGTCGCTGGCGCGGTTTTCCAGATAGCTGGCCACGCTCTTGCCGCCCGCCACCATGTTGCGGTGGGACAGCACGACGCCCTTGGGCCGGCCGGTCGATCCCGAGGTGTAGAGGATGGCCGTCATGTCGGTGTCGATGACGCGGTGGCCGGCACGGGCGGGCGACGCCAACAGCGCGGCCCAGTCGTGCACGGGCACCGGCGCCGAGCCTGTGCCGCTGGTCAGCACCACATGGCGCAACGACGGGCACTGCGTCAGCACCTCACCCAGTTGGGCCAGGCGCTCGGGCGACGTGACCAGCACGCGCACATCGCAGTCCTGCAGGATGAAGCCGACTTGGTCGGGCTTGAGCAAGGGGTTCAGCGGCACGAAGACGCCGCCTGCCGCCGGTGCGCCAAAGCTGGCGACAACGGTCTCGAAGCGCTTTTCCAGGTAGATGGCCACCCGCTCGCCACGTGCCAGGCCGAGCTCCATCAGGCCGCTGGCGAAGCCCCGCACGGCTGCGTCCAGCTGCCCATAGCTCAGCGTTGCCGTGCCATAGGTCAGGGCCGGCGCGTCGGGCGCACGCTCGGCGGCAACGGCCACCAGCTCGTTCAACAACGTGGATTCGGGCATGGACAGGGGGCGAATCAGGGTGAAAAAAGTATCTCACGCGCCCCCGAGGCCGAGGGGTGGCCTCCCCGGAGCCGAGGGGGCAGCCGGCTAAACTGCGCGGCTGCTTTTTAGGTTGGACGCCCCAATGGACAAGGATCAGGTACTCGGCCACGTGCTGAGGCTTCTCGACGATGTGCTGAGCCTGAACGGCCGCGCCCAGACCTTCACCCGTGACACCGCCCTGCTCGGCGCCCTGCCCGAGCTGGATTCCATGGCCGTCGTCAGCCTCATCACCGGGCTGGAAGAACAGCTCGGCCTGGTGGTCGACGACGACGACATCGACGGCGACACCTTCGCCACCGTGGGTTCGCTGGCGGACTTTGTCGCCGCCCGCCTGGGTTGATCCCTCACCCGCAAGTCTTCTTCCTGCCCGCCGCCAGCGGCGAGCAGCGGCTTTGCCTCTTCCATGCGCCGGCCGGCGCTCCGCGCAGCAAGATCCTCTACCTGCACCCGTTTGCAGAAGAGATGAACAAGTCGCGCCGCATGGCGGCGCTGGCCTGCCGCGCGCTGGCCGAAGCGGGTCACGCGGTGCTGCAGATCGACCTGCGCGGCTGCGGCGACTCTTCCGCTGATTTCGGCGACGCCGGTTGGGCCGACTGGCAGGCCGACGTGCGCCTGGGGCTGGAATGCCTGGACAAGCATGCGCCCGATGCGCCCTTGTGGCTCTGGGGCCTGCGCGCCGGCTGCCTGCTGACCGCCTCCGATTGGGCACGGCCGGTCAACTACCTTTTCTGGCAGCCGATGACCAGCGGCAAGCTGGCGCTGCAGCAGTTCCTGCGCCTCAAGTTGGCGGCTGAGATGGCCAGCGGCGCGAGCAAGGGGCTGATGGAGGCGATGAAGACCGAGCTGGCCGCCGGCCGACCGGTGGACATCGCCGGCTACCGCCTCGGTGCTGCGCTGGCCGCCGGACTGGAGGGCGCCAAGCTGGCCCCCGCCGGCACACCGGGCCGCGTCGAATGGCTGGAGCTCAGCACCCGCGAGGACGCCGTACTGACGCCGGTCAGCGAGCAGGCCATCAAGGCCTGGGGCGACGCCGGCTGGGCCGTGCGCCCGCGCATCGTTCAAGGCCCCGGCTTCTGGGCCACGGCCGAGATCGAACTCGCGCCGGCCCTGATTGCTGCGACGGTGGAGGCTCTGGCATGACGCTGCCCCCACGCTCGCCCAGCGAGCTGCCCCCCGAGGGGGCTGCCAGCGGCTTCGGGCGGCCGCGCGCCGCAGGCAAGGAGTCGGTGCTCGATTTCACCTGCGAGGGCCAGCCCCTGGTCGGCATCCTGGCCGAGCCTGAAACCCAACAAGAAGGCACGCCGGCCGAAGTCGGCGTCATCGTCATCGTCGGCGGCCCGCAATACCGCGCCGGCAGCCACCGCCAGTTCACGCTGCTGGCCCGTCATCTGGCGGCCAACGGCTTCGCGGTACTGCGCTTCGACTACCGCAGCATGGGCGACAGCCCCGGCGAGGCGCGCGACTTCCTTGCGGTCGACGCCGACATCCAGGCTGCCATTGACGCCCTGTTGGCCGCCCGCCCGACGCTGAAGCGCGTGGCCCTCTGGGGCCTGTGCGATGCGGCCTCCGCCGCCCTGCTCTACCTGGAGTCGACCCGCGACGCCCGCGTCGCCGGCGTCGCCCTGCTCAACCCCTGGGTCCGCTCGGCCGCTTCCCTGGCCCAGACGCATGTGAAGCACTACTACTGGCGCCGCCTGCGTCAGAAGGAGTTCTGGCTCAAGCTGCTCAAGGGTGGCGTGGGCGCCAAAGCGCTGGGCGCCCTGGGCAGCAATCTGCGCCTGGCTCGCGAGGCCGGCAAAGCCTCGGACTCGCGCAGCTTCCAGGACCGCATGGCTGCCGGCCTGCGGGGCTTCGACGGCCCGGCCCTGCTGGTGCTCAGCGGCGATGACTACACTGCCCGGGAGTTCACGGGCCATGCCCAGTCCGCTGCGGCATGGGACGGGCTGCTCGCCGGCCCGAGGCTCGAACTGCACGAAATGCCCACCGCCGATCACACCTTCTCGACGATCGCGGATCAGGATGCCCAAAGCAATATCTGCCTGGATTGGTTGAGGACACGATGCCTAGCGGACCCCACCCGATGACCCCCCACTCGCCTGCCAAAGCATTCGGCGTTGCGTTGGCCCTGCTTCTCTGCACATTGCCATTGGCCGTCGCGGCCAAGCCCGCGCCATCGCCCGAAGGCTGCGGAGAAACGCACAACCTCTACGGCCCCTTCGACTACCGCACGGCGCACCCCTCCCAGCGCTTCCTTGTCGAGAATGCCCACTTCACGAGGGGCGTCGAAACCCTGACCAAAGGCGCGACCGGCGCCTTCGGCGGCGACATCGGCTACACGCTGGCCGTCTTCCCCAACCATCCACGCGCGATCTATTCAATCGAGCGCCTCGTCGAAAGGCAGAAGGCGGACCCACCGCCGGGTGCCGACATGACGGTCGAGTGCTATTTCGTGCGCGGCATGAACTTCGTGCCGGACGACCTGGTGTTCCGTATGCTCTACGTGAGCTACCTGACTCGACGCAACAAGATCGAGGACGCCCGCCGTTTCCTCGACTACGTCGTGACACAGGCGGGAGACAGCGCACTGACCCACTTCAATGCGGGCATGCTGTATTTCGACATCAAGGACTATGACAAGGCCCTGGCTCAGGCCCATCTCGTCATGACCATGGGCATGACGCGCACGGAACTGCGCGACCGGCTGACCTCGGTCGGGCGCTGGAAGGAGCCGGATCCGGCGCCTGCCGCCGAAGCAGCCGCATCGGCCGCCTCGCAGACCTCTCCCTGACTTCCGCCCCATGCCTCGCGTCAACATCGTCGTTCCCGCCTACAACGCTGAAGCCTTCATCGCCGACACTGTCCGTTCGGCATTGCAGCAGACCTTCACCGACCTCCAGGTCACGGTCATCGACGACGGCTCCAAGGACGCTACCGCCTCACACGCCGCCCTGGACGACGCGCGCGTGCGTGTCATCTCGCAGGAGAACCGCGGCATGTCGCGCTCTCGCAATCGCGGCATGGCCGAAGCGGATTCGGAATTCGTCGCACTGCTCGATGCCGACGACCTGTGGCACCCGGAGAAGCTGCGCCTGCAACTGCAGGCCCTGCAAGACCGCCCCGACCACGACTTCTGCTACACGGCCTTCGAGGTCTGGCATGGTGAGCCGCGCCCCGGCTTCTTCCAGGAACCTCGCAGTGGCCGCATCGACGAGACGCTGTCCGGCTGGATCTACCCTCGCCTCATTCTCGACAACCATGCCCTGCCCTCCTCCGTGCTGTGGCGGCGCAGCGCCTGGGACCGCATGGGCGGCTTCCTGACGGATCACCAGCAGACGGACGATTGGGAATACCTGGTGCGAGCCAGCACCCAGCACCGCTTCGTGCGCCTCGCCGAGCCCTTCGTGCTGTATAGGCAGCACCCGGCGTCGCTGTCCAAGCGCGTGCCAGCGACCAACATCACCGAGCTGATGCGCGCCGACCTGATCCGGCGCTTCGGCATGAGCGCACCGGCCGGCAACCCCATCGACAACAAGGCGCTGCAGGCCTTCCAGCACCGCGGCTGGGCCAATTTCGCCGACGCCCACTGCGTCAAGGGTGACCTCGGACTGGGCCTCAAGACCTTTGGCAAATTGCTCGTCAGCGGCCCCTCCCGGGCAAGCACCTTGTCCAAGGCGTGCAAGTCGCTGGTGCGCCGCTGGATTCCGAAAGACTAGGGCCTGTTAACACTACGGCAGCAGGTCGCGTTGTGGCCAGAAAGCCCGTGAGCAAGGCGCGAAACGAAGCTGGGGCAGGCCCCCAGCGWGGCTTCGCAACGCCGCGCGCGGGCTTTCTGGCCACAACCCGAAGGGAAGGCCATCCGCCAGGGCCACTCGGCGTTGCACCGCTTGCCCGCATATCAATGCGGGCGTCGCGCTGCGCCTTGATTGCCCTCTGGCGGAAGGCCTTCGCGGCCTACTGCCGTAGCGTTAACAGGCCCTAGCGGTTGCGTTCGACCACTTCGCGGTAGACCTCGAAATGCCGCTCGACGCTGCGGCGCCATGAGAAACCCCGTACCCAGGTTGCCGCTGCAGCGGCCCGCTCGGCTCGCGCCGCAGCCGGCAGCGCCAGCACTTCGCGCAATGAGGCCAGCCAGGCGTCGAAGTCCTGCGCCTCGTTGGTCCAGGAGAGCGGGCCGACGAGATCCACCAGGCTGCTGACGGGGCTGAACAGCACCGGCGTGCCGGCCGCCTGGGCCTCGACAGCGGGGAAGCCGAAGCCTTCGTAGAGCGTGGGATAGATGGCCGCCTGCGCGCCGCGGTAGAGCGAGACGAGCTCGCTGTCCTCCAGGAAGGGGGCGAAATGCACACGCCCGCGCAAGGCCTCCGGCACGCGCTCCAGCGGCGCCGTGCCGGCGCCAAAGCCGCAGCCGACGAGGTGCAGGTCGTCGCGGCCGCTGCGGGCCAGCAACTCCAGCGCCCAGTCAAAGCGCTTGCGTGCCTGCGCGCCACCGAGGTACAGCAGATAGGGCGCATCACCCAGCGATTGCTGCAGAGCGGCCGGCAGCGGCGCGTGCGCGTCGCTGAAGAACTCGTCGGCGATGCCGTGCGGGATGACCGTCAGGCGGTCCGCCAGGAAGGGCCAGCGCGCGACGATGTCGCGCCGCGACGACTCGCTGATGGTGATGAGGTGCGCACAGCGCCGCAGCGCCACGCCCTGCACGTCGTGCAGATAGAAGCGGTTCAAGCCGGACGTGTCTTCCGCCCATGGCACCGTGTCGTGGATGGTCACGATGGTGGGGACGGGCTGCCAGATGGGCGCGGTGTTCTCGGCGCAGTGCAGCAGTTGAATGCCACCCTGCCTGAGCTTCATCGGCAGCCCCAATTGCTCCCAAAGGTGAAAGCGGTCGCCGCGGAACTCGAACACTTCGGCGCGGCCCAGCAGCCCTTCGGGGACGCGGAACGGCAGCGCCGGGTCGTGTCCATAGGCGGTCCAGCGCAGCCCGTCCGTGGGGCGGGTGTTGCGCAGCAGCTCCTGCACATAGCGGCCCGTGCCGCGCAGATGCTTGACGTTCAAGGTGCGGGCGCACATCGCCACATGCAGATTCATGGGGGCGTCTTCAGGGAGCTGAGGTGAGGGGTCGGCGCAGATGGGCTGCCAGGCGCAGGGCCAGGGCGGCGATCGTCAGGCCGGTATTGGCGATGCCGCTGGCCGGAATCAGCGAGCCATCGCAGACATGCAGATTGCTCAGGCCGTGGACGCGGGCGTCGGCATCGCAGACGCCGCCTTCAGCATCGGTGGACAGGCGGGCCGTGCCTGAATGATGGGCTGCTGAGCGCAGCTCACGCTGCCAGCCGCTGAACACGCGGGAGCGCCGCGTCACCGGCGCCAGCCAGGCCAGCACATCCTGGACCGAGGCCTCGAGCTGGCCCAGGTATTCCTCGGGCAGTTGCCAGCGGCGGACCCGGACTTCGCCGCCACTGGACGGATCGCGTTCGCTCCAGATCGACAGATCGGCCGTCGTCGGCATCTGGGCGCACAGCAGCAGGGTGTAGTGCCGCGTCGGCAGATGGATGCCGAACTTGAAGGACAGGATGTCCAGGATGTCGTCCCAGTGACCGAACAGCCTGGCGTAGTGCAAGGGGTTCCACGGGCTGCGGCGCAGATCGTTCAGCACCGTGCCCACGCGCTCGCGACGGCTGTTGCGGTGGTAGTTGGCCGCGGGGCGCAGCTGGAAGGAGATATGCAGTCCGGCGCGCTTGACCACCATCGGCAGGCGCAGATTGCCGTCCGTGCCCGGCACGCGATAGTTCCAGAGCTTGTACAGCGGCACCGTGACTTCGACCTCGCCGACGAAGCCCATGGGATGGTCTTCGTAAAACGCCCCAGCATGACGCAAGGCTGGAAGCGCAGTCCGCGCCGCCAGCTTCTGCAGCAACACCGGTGACCCGAGCCCACCGGCACACAGCACGAACACGTCTGCGGCCAATTGGCGTTGTTGCCCGCCCTCCATCACGCTGAGACGGGCAATGCGCGATCCGGTCTCGTCCAGTTCGAAATCCACCGCATCGGCGCGCACCAACTCGACCCGGCCTTGCAGGCCCAGGCTGTCCCAGACATTGCGCGGCCAGCGTGGATAGTACAAACCCTGAAGCAAGCCCTCGGGCAGACCCAGGCCCAGGTATTTGCGGCGCAGCTCGGCGATGGCCGCCCGAACCGGTGTGAGGCCAACCCCGGCCAGCAGCGCAAAGGCCTGCTCATACCAGGCGTCAAGCGTCGATTTCGGGAACGGCCAATGGGTGGCGAAGATCTCTTCGTCGATTTCGATCAGCCCGTTGTGCCACAGCTGCGTCGTGCCGCCGAGGCCCGCGCCGACATGCGGTTCCGTGACGGCGGGAACGCCGGTATCCACGACCGGATAGCGCCGGTCATCAGCCGTGGCACCCCGCTCGACGAGCACCACCTCGTGGGAATCCAGCAGGGCATGCGCGAGCACGCATCCCCCCAGCCCGGCGCCGACGATGACGGCGCGGGGTTTCATCGCGGCAGCTGGCCCTTGGCGAGCAGCCATTCGCGGGACAGCACCAATCCCTGTTCGAAGTCGACACGCGGCGACCAGTCCAACAGCCGCTTGGCCTTGTCGTTGGCAAAGGTGATGGGGAAGGTTTCACGCCTCACTCGGCCCAACGGTGGCCACGGCGCCACGGGGGGCCGCCAGCCGGCCAGGCGCTTGAGCTTGCGCAGCACACGGGTCGGCAAGCCTCCCACCGGTTCCGGCGGGTGCGCCGCCCACCAGGCCTCGGCGTCGGCAGCGGAGCGGCTGACGAAGCGCGGGGACGGCTCCACCATGGCGGCGAAACCACGGATGAACTCGCCCCAGGTGATGGAGCGGTCCGCATTGATGAACATGGCTTGCCCGAGCGCCGCCGGGCTCACCAGCGCCGACGTGATCGCATCGCAGACGTCGTCGACAAACACCGCATTGCAGACGCCGCGGCCGTCATCGAACAGCGTCACTTCCCCGGCGCGCGCCTGTTCGAGCACCTGGCCTTCGAAATGACCGCCCAGGCCATAGACCACCGTGGGCCGCAGGATGACGGCCGCGAGGTCGCCGCGGTCGATGGCAGCCTGGACGATCTCTTCCTGCTCGGCCTTGGAATCGGAATAGCCCTCGTCGTAGCGGCCGATGCGCGCGGTGTCCTCATGCGCCGCTTCGACGCCGGGCCGCGGGCCATGGACCGACATCGTGCTGATGTGCACGAAACGACCCACCTTCTGCGCCACGGCCGCCTCGACGAGGCGCCGCGTCACTTCCGGGCCGCGATTGCCGTGCGCAAGATGGATGACGGCATCGCAGCCCGCCAGCGCCTGCGCGGCGGCTCCCGGCGTGGCCAGATCGGCGGCCACCGAAGCTCGCCCTTGCGCCCGCAGCGCGGCCGCCCCGGCCGCGCTGCGGGCCATGGCGACATAGGGCTGCCCGCCCTGGGCGTCCAAGCGCTCGCACAGACGATTGCCGATGAAGCCCGAAGCGCCCGTGATCAGGCAGCGCGTCGCGCGCGAGTTGGCATGGCTCATTCGTTGCAGACCGGCAATCAGGAAGAAGAGGGAGGTGGGTTCAGGCGGCACGATGCCCCCACCCCCGGCGGTCGGCGATCATAGGGGACCGAGGCAGCTGCCGGCGCCGGCGCTTCGCCCAACTGCGGGGAGGCTGGCGGGGCTATCCCGCGCCTTCGCGGACTACACTTCCGCGCCCCTTGGCTGCCCGCTCGACCGCAGAGCACGGCCGGATACCACGCCTGCACCCGGCAGCTTTCCGGTGAATCCGCTCGAATGTTCGAACCATCGCCGTCATCATCTGGATCCGAAGCCGCGCTGCCGTTCTCGCCTGGACGCTTGGGGTCCGGCCGTGCCTGAAGTGGTCGCAAGCCCGTCCATGTCAACCGATCAGCCAGTGACGGACACGCCGACCTGGCGCTGCGAGCCGCTCGATGCCGCGACGGGCCTGGGTGCCTATCGCGCAGCCTGGGATGCCCTCAACCAGCGCCTGATGGCTGGACACGGCATGCTCGACAGCGTCTTCGTTGACGGCCTGATCCGCCAATTCGGCGAGAACGGCGTGCTGCTGGCCCGCGCCGAGGTCGGTGGCGCGCCGGTGGCGATGCTGCTGTTGAGCGCGCAGGCGCGTGGCCTGGGCGTGTGGTGCAGCTTCATGCCGTCGCAGACCCAGATCGGTCCCAGCCTCGTCCCGCCCGGGTTGGATCTTCGCGGCCTGTTCCCGCTGCTGCCTGGCTATGCGAGCGAGCTCGACCTGCTGTGCAACGACCCCCGCTTCGGCGACTTGCGCGAGTTGCCCCGGCTGCCCGTGCAGAGCCAGCCGCACGCGCTGACGATGAGCGTGGGCCTGAAGGGCAGCTTCGACGACTACTGGGCTCAGCGACCGCGCAAGCTGATCCAGAACATGCGCCGCTACATGCGCCGGCTGCAGTCCGAACCCGGCGGGGAGCGGCTGGTGGTCGTCGGTGAGCCCGAGGCCATGGCGGCGGCCGTGGAGCGCTATGCCGTGCTGGAGACCAGCGGCTGGAAGGGCCGCGAAGGCACCGCCATCAGCAGCGACAGCCCGCAGGGCCGCTTCTACGCCGACGTGATGCGCGAGTTCGCGGCGCGTGGCGAGGCCCTGGTCTACGAACTCTGGTTGGGCGATGACCTGCTCGCCTCGCGCATGCTGCTGCTGCGCGACGGCATGGCCGTCATGCTGAAGACGGCCTTCCATGAGCAGTTCGAGCGCTTTGCGCCGGGCCGCATTCTGTTGCTGCGCACGCTGGAGGACCTGTTCGCGCGTGCGCCGGGTGGTGTCGTCGAGTTCTACACGAATGCCGAGGCCGATCTGCTCGCCTGGTCGACATCGCAGCGCTGGATCAACCACGTCAGCGTCTACCGCCACGCCGGCCTGCCGGCCCTGTACAGCCTGCTCAGGCGCGGCAGCCGCGGCTGGGGCCGGCGCAAGCAGCTCCGTGACGTCAACGCCAACGCCATGGTGGAGCGCAGCGGCGCCGCGGTCGAGCGCTTCAATCACCCGCGAGAACTGCCCGAGGACGCCATCGCTCTGCTGCTGCGGCGCGAGCAGGACTACGTCGAATTCGGCGCTGACTGGTTCGGCCTGTTGCGCGACACCGTCTTCCGCGAAACGCCGCAAGCGGCCTTCTATGTGCTGAAGCGCCACGGCCGCACGCTGGCAGTGCTGCCCATCGGCACCCAGCAAGGCGAGGCCGGCCCGGAGGTCGGCGCGCTGGCGAATTTCTACACCACGCTGTATTCGCCGGCCCTGGAGGACGACCTCGCAGCCGAGGACCTGCTGCCGTTGATGCTGGCCATGCGGCGTGATCACCGCGGCACGCCGGCCTATCGCTTCTGGCCGATGGACCCGCAGACGCGCGAGTTCCGGTTGCTGCGGGACGCGCTGCGCCTGGTCGGGCTGAGGCCCCGCGAGTATTTCGCGTTCGGCAACTGGTATCTGCAGGTCGACGGTGACTGGCAAACCTATCTGAAGAATCGCACCGGCCAACTGCGCAGCACCATCAAGCGCATGAGCAAACGCCTGGCGGGCGAGGAAAACGGCCGCCTGGAGATCATCCGGGACGAGGCCGACGCCGAGCGCGGCATCGCCGCCTACGAGGCGGTCTACGGCGCCAGCTGGAAGGTGCCCGAGCCTTTTGTCGAATTCATTCCCGGCCTGATCCGCCTGTGCGCCCGCCGCGGCTGGTTGCGCCTGGGCCTGGCCTGGATCGGCGACAAACCCATCGCGGCCCAGCTCTGGATCGTCAATGCCGGCCGCGCCCACATCTACAAGGTCGCCTACGACGAGGCCTTCAAGGCCATCGCACCGGGCACCCTGGTCACGGCCCTGTTGCTCGAAGAGGCCATCGAGCGCGACAAAGTCTCCGTGGTGGACTATCTGATCGGCGACGACGCCTACAAGAAGACCTGGATGAGCCACCGCCGCGAACGTTTCGGCCTCGTCGCCTACGACCCGCTGACGCTGCGCGGCCTCATCGGCCTGGCGCGCCAGGCCGTCGGCGAAACCTGGCGCCGGCTGCGCCCCAAAACGACGCCACCCCACGACAATTCGGCCGCCTGAATTCAACACGACAGCAAGAGATGCACGCCCAAGCCCTGCCGCCCGACACGCCCTTCGCCTCCGGCACGCCTCGCTTTGCCGACCGGGCCTCCGACGCCCTGGCTGCCTGGAGCCAGGCCTATGCCGCGCGCGGCACGGCCTGCGCGGCCGACGTGGGCGGCGAGTTCTCGGTGGCGATGAGCCTGCCCAGCGGCGGCACCTATCTCGCGGTCGACCGCTTCGCCGTGCACAGCCTCTGCTATGCGGTGCGCGACGGGCGCCTGCACTTCGCCACACGTGCCGATGACCTGGCCCGCCAGCTCGGCATCCGCGAGCTCGACACCCAGGCCCTCTTCAACTACCTGTTCCACCACTGCATCCCGTCGCCGCGCACCATCTACGTCGGCATCCACCGGCTGCCGCCCGCGCACTACGCGCTGTTCGAGAACGGCCAGCTGACGGTCGCGCCCTACTGGGTTGCGCGCTTCAACGAGCAGGCCAACCCCGACTTCGACACGCTGCGCGACGAGTTCCGCAGCATCCTGCGGGCATCGGTCAAGGACAGGCTGAGCGCCGATGGCAAGACCGCCTGCTTCCTGAGCGGTGGCACCGACAGCTCCAGCGTCTGCGGCCTGCTGCGTGAAGCGACCGATCGACCACCCGCCAGCTATTCCATCGGCTTCGAAGCCGAAGGCTATGACGAGATGGAGTACGCGCGCATCGCCGCCAAGGCCTATGGCGCCGACCACCACGAGTACTACGTGACGCCGGCCGACCTCGTGAAGTCCATTCCCGACGTGGCGGCCCACTACGACCAGCCCTTCGGCAATTCCTCGGCCGTGCCGGCCTTCTACTGCGCCAGCAAGGCCCGCGCCGACGGCTACACCCGCATCCTTGCCGGCGACGGCGGCGACGAACTCTTTGGCGGCAACACCCGCTATGCCAAGGAGCGCATCTTCCACGTCTACAGCCAGATCCCGTCGCCGCTGCGGGCCGGCCTGCTGAACCCGCTGTTCATGAACCCCGTCACCGGCAACATCCCGTTGCTGAAGAAGGGCACGAGCTATATCCGCCAGGCCCGCGTGCCGATGCCGGACCGGATGCAGAGCTACAACCTGCTGGATCGCCTGGGCCTGGCCAATATGCTGACACCGGCCTTCCTGGCCGCCGTCGATACCGATGGCCCGCGCCAGCACCAGCGTGCCACCTGGGCCGCCGGCCCGCGCGAAGCCAGCCTCGTCAACCAGATGCTCGCCTTCGACTGGCGCTACACGCTGGCCGAGAACGACCTGCCCAAGGTCGTCGGCACGACGGCCCTGGCCGGTGTCGACGTMGGCTTCCCGCTGCTGGACACGCGCCTGCTGGACTTCTCGCTGAAGCTGCCGACCAGCTACAAGCTCAAGGGCATGAAGCTGCGCTGGTTCTTCAAGGAGGCGCTGCGCGGCTTCCTGCCCGACGAGATCCTGACGAAGAAGAAGCACGGCTTCGGCC
This sequence comes from Roseateles sp. P1_C1_2, assembly GCF_056406535.1. Lineage (NCBI taxonomy): Bacteria > Pseudomonadati > Pseudomonadota > Betaproteobacteria > Burkholderiales > Sphaerotilaceae > Roseateles > Roseateles sp. P1_C1_2. The sequence goes on along the minus strand of NZ_JBFUAB010000013.1, from coordinate 147,737 downwards.
TGCCCTTCGGCCCGTGGGCGGTGAAGGACGCCGCGCTGAACGCGCTGGCTGCTGAGTCGCTTCGCGGCATCGCCGCCCGCGGCATCGTGCGTGCCGACTTCGTCGAAAGCCTGTTGACCGAGCGTCTCAAGGAGCATGCCGGCTATTACGGCGAGACGGTCTGGACGCTGATGATGCTGGAGCAGTGGATGCGACGCCATGCGCCGGACTACCGCATCGCCGCCTAACTTTTTTGGATACACGCCATGTCTGATCCTCGCCCCCTCGTGCACCTGATCGCCGGCGCCCGGCCCAACTTCATGAAGATCGCGCCGCTGCTGCGCGCGATCGCGGCCGACGGCCGGTTGCAGGCGCGACTGATCCACACCGGCCAGCATTTCGACAAGGACATGAATGACGTGTTCTTCCAGGAACTCGGCATCCCGACGCCGGACGTGCGCCTGAACTGCGGCGGCGGCACACATGCCGAGCAATCCGGCAAGATCATGATGGCCTACGAGGCCTGCGTCGCCGAGGACCGCCCGGCCTGCTGCCTGGTCGTGGGTGACGTGAACTCGACGCTGGCCTGCGCCATCGTGGCCAAGAAGGCCGGCGTGCCGGTGGCACACGTGGAGGCCGGCCTGCGCAGCGGTGACCGTGCCATGCCGGAGGAGATCAATCGCCTCGTCACCGATGCCATCACGGACTGGTTCTTCGTGACGGAGCCTTCCGGCCGTGCCCATCTGCTGCGCGAAGGCCAATCCCCGGACGCCATCCACGACGTGGGCCATGTGATGGTGGACAACCTGCTCTACCAGGCCGCCAAGCTGGGGCAGGATTTCGACACCACCACGCTCGAAAGCGATGCGCTGAAGCGCCAGCTGGGCCGCTACGCGGTGGTCACGCTGCACCGCCCCAGCAACGTTGACGGCGAAGCCAATCTGCGGCGCGCAGCCGGCGTCGTCAATGCACTGGCCGCCGAGGTGCCCGTCGTCTTCCCGATGCACCCGCGCACCCGCAAGAACCTGGAGGCGCTCGGCGTGGCGCTGGCGCCCAACGTGCATGTGCTGGGCCCTCAGCCCTATATGTCCTTCCTGCACCTGTGGAAGGATGCCGTCGTCGTGCTCACCGACAGCGGCGGCCTGCAGGAGGAAACAACCGCCCTGGGCGTGCCCTGCGTGACGATGCGCGAAAGCACCGAGCGGCCCGTGACCGTGGACGAGGGCAGCAATGTGCTGGCCGGCACCGACCCGGCGCGCGTGCTCGAAGCCTGTCGCGATGCGCTGGGCGGGCGTGCCAAGGCCGGGCGTCGCCCCGCGCTCTGGGACGGCCATTCGTCGGAGCGCATCGTCGAGGCGCTGGCGGCGCGTCTGAACGCCTGAGGCGCTCCCCGGCGCGGTGGCTGCGCCGGCTTGGCGCTTACTTGAGCCGCTGCAGTACGGCCGGCACGATCAGTGCAGCGCCATGCATGCTGAGGTGGTTGCTGTCGAAGTAGAGCGGGCTGTCGCCTTCGAGCAGGCGGCAGCGCTCGCCCGAGCACAGCTGCTCTCGCACTGATACACGCGTGGCGCCGCCCTGCGTGGCCAGACGCTCCACCATGGCCAGTGCGGCCGCCTGCCGGTGGTCGTACTGCAACGGCGTCTGGCCTTGAGGTTCCAGTTCGTCGCCGCGCCGCCAGCGCAAGGCCAACGCGGCCGGGACCGGGTAGTGATAGGTCGGCACGGGGTCCAGCAGCAGCACCTGCTTGCCGGCGTCGCGCAGGCGCTTCACGCTCTGCGCAAGGCCGGCCTCGAAGGCTGCCGCGTCGGCGCCATCTATATACAACTCGTATCGCGCCGTCAGAAGCACTGCGTCGACGCTCTCATCGCGAATGATGTGCTCCAGCAAGGCCCGATTCACKGCCTCGCAGCGCCCCCGGCCCGGCACGGCAAAGCTCAATGCTGGGGGGCAGCTGGAGCTCGTCAGTTGCGAGACGCGGTGGTCAACCGCTTGGTCGCCCAAGGCGCGAGCGATCTCGACCCCATGGCTGTCGGCCCAGACCACCAATGTCTTGGTCGCCGTCGGCGGGCCGAACAGGCAGCGCGCGTTGTAGTCCAACCAACGGCTACCGGACGAGTGGCAGCGCTTGCGGTCCGGGCTAGAGTCGTCCGCGCCCGCCCGCAGCAGCGCGTCGCGCCCTGGCTGCGCGGCGCGATGGTCCGACGCCAGCGTCAGGCCCCAGGCGCCAGCCAGGCTGAGAAGGATGGTCGACGCGCCAGCGAACAGCAGCACGCGTTGTGGTATCGCCGCGTGGCGCACCGGTGCCTCGACCCAGCGCAATGAGGCCCAGGCCAGCAGCACGGACGCCGCGACGGCCACGGCTGCCTGCAGGGCCGTGGGCTCGTCCAGCAACCAGTGCCGCGCCAGCACCAGCATGGGCCAGTGCCAGAGGTAGAGCGAGAAGGACTGCGCGCCTATCCAGCGCAGTGGCGCTACCGACAGCCAGCGCGTGGCATGGCAGCGCCCGGTTTCACCGACCCAGATCAGCGCCGCCGTGGCCAGGCAGGGCCATAGCGCTGACGGGCCGGGGAAGTCGTGTTCTGCCCGCAGCAGCAGCAATGCGGCCACGAGCGCCAGCGATGCCGTCAAGCCGACGACGTCATTCACCCAGTCGGGGCGCGCCATGCGTCCACCACCTCGGCTCACCCACCATGCCAGGACAGAGCCCGTCATCAGCTCGAACGTGCGCGCCGGCGCGGCGTAGAACGCGAGGTCGGGGGCATAGGGCATCAGCCGCAGGCAATAAGCCAGTGACACGGCACCGATACCCAACAGCACCCAGCCGATGAAGCGTGGCGCAAATCGCCATAGCAAGGCCAGCAACGGAGGAAAGACGATGTAGTACTGTTCCTCGACAGCGAGCGACCAGGTGTGCAGCAGCGGTTTCAGTTCGGCCGCGCTTTCGAAATAGCCAGTCGTTCGATACAACTCGATGTTGGAAACGAACAGGCCCGTGGCGCCCAGCAGTCGCGCGAATTCACGCAGCGGCTGCGGCTCCATTAACCATAGGCACAGCGGCCCGACGATGGCCAGCATCGCGAACAAGGCCGGGAAGATGCGCCGGATGCGCGCTGCGTAGAAGGACGCAATGCTGTACTTGCCGGCCGCCAGGCGCTGCAGCAGCAGCGTCGTGATGAGGTAGCCCGAGATCACGAAGAAGATGTCCACGCCGACGAAGCCGCTGGGCAGCAGCGCGGGCCAGGCATGGAACACCACCACGGGCACGATGGCCAGGGCTCGAAGGCCTTCGATGTCGGGGCGGAATTTCATCTGTGATGCAGCGTCTCCGCCTTACTAATGGCTCGCCTCAAGCACGGGCTGAAGCGCCCGCTTCGCCAGCAACCGCGATCCGGCCATGCTCAGATGATTGTTGTCGAGGTACAAGCCCTGGCCATCCGTGCCGATGACGGCACAGCGCCCTTCGCCGCACAGGGCGGCGTCGATCGCGATGCGCTGCGCGCCAGTGGCCGCAGCCACGCGTTTCAACGTCGCCAAGCCCGGGCTTTCAGCACGGAGGTAGTCGCCGCTCGGCATGCCGAACGCCGCAGGATCTTGGCCGCGGTGCTCGTATTGGGCAAGCGCGGCTGGCACCGGATAGTCATAGGTCGGCACGGGATCCAGCAGCCAGACCTGCTTGCCGGCGTCCACCAGCGCTTGCGCGGCCTTCTGCAGCCCGCGTTCGAAAGCGTCAGCCGACTTCGGGTCTCTCAGGTAGGCGGATGTACGGCTGACGACCAGTACACGGTCCACTTTGGCATCAGCCATGAGGCCGGCCAACACCGCGTCGTTGTGTTTCTCACAGTAGAAACGGCCAGGAAGCGCGAAGCCGAGCGCCGGTGGGCAAGCTGCGGCCGTCATCACGGCGAGGCTGCGACTAGGCTCAAGCGACTCTACCAGCACATGACCAATCTCCACGCCATGGCTGTCGCCCCAGACGAAGAGTTGGTGTGGTGCATCGGCAGAGCCGAACTGACAGCGGTCGACGTAGGCGACCTGTACTCGCTCGCGCGTATGGCAGCGCTCGCGGCTAGGGCTGTGGTCGACCGCTGACGCCAGCAGCTTGTTGGCTGGCGACGGTGCCTCAGCCGCAAGTCGAGCGGCAAACAGTAGGCCGCCCGCCAGCAACAGGCAGGCCGCGATGGCGGCAGCGCCCGACAGCAGGAAGCTGCGCTGGCTCCAGGACGCATGGCGCACCGGCGCCTCGACCCACCGCAGCGACGCCCAGGCCAGGCCGACGGCCAACAGCACGGCCACTCCCGCCTGCAGCGCGTCCGGATGGCCCAACAGCAGATGGCGTGCAAACACGAGCATGGGCCAGTGCCACAGATAGAGGGAGAAGCTCAAGGCGCCGATCCAGCGCAGCGGCGCCAGCGCCAGCACACGGCTGGCGAGGCTCCCCTCCCCTCGCCCGGCCTCGATCAGCGCGGCCGCGCCCAGACAGGGCCACAACGCCGTCATGCCGGGGAATGAGGATTCCGGCGTCAGCAGCAGGCAGGCCGACAGGATGGCCAGCAGGCCTGCCAGGCCGAGCACTTGCCGCGCGCCGGCCGACAAAGGTGCGCGACCGCTGGCGACGCGCACGGCCAGCAGCGAGCCCACCATCAACTCGCAGGTGCGCGACAACGCGGAATAGAAGGCCAGCGCGGCGTCGCTACCGATCAGGTACTGGGCATAGGCCAGCGACAGCAGCCCCACGCCCGCCAGCACCAGGCCAAGGGCGCCGCGTGCCCAGCGGTACAGGGCCGCCAGCAGCAGCGGGAAGACGATGTAGTACTGCTCCTCCACCGCCAGCGACCAGGTGTGCACCAGCGGCTTGAGCTCGGTCGCGCCTTCGAAATAACCCGTGGTGCGGTAGAGCTCCAGGTTGGATGCGAACACGCCCGTCGCGCCGAACACGCGCGCGAGCTCGCTCATTGCCTGAGGCGCCAGCAGCAGCCACGCCGCCGGCACGATGAGGGCCAGCATGACGAACAGCGCCGGGAAGATGCGCCGGATGCGCGCCGCATAGAAGGAGGCGATGCTGTAGGTGCCGGCCTGCAGCCGCTGCAGCAGCAGCGTCGTGATCAGGTAGCCCGAGATCACGAAGAAGATGTCCACACCGACGAAGCCGCCGGTCAGCAGCGCTGGCCAGGCATGGAACACCACCACGGGCACGATGGCCAGGGCTCGCAGTCCTTCGATGTCGGGGCGGAATTTCATGCGCGAGGAATCAGCTCAGCGCATGCGCTAGCGCCGTGACGGCATGGCCCTGCCGACCATCCCCCGCAACTTCAGGAAAACCGGGTCGCGCGTCAGCGGATGTCCGGCCAACAACAGGCCAGGAATCCACGTCAGCATGCAAAGCAGGATCGCCAGCGCAAACGCACCGGCAGGCATGGGCGTGCTGCGTTCAAGGCCGTAATGCCAGGCAATCGCCATCGGCGCCGCCAGGCTGACCACAGCCGCCAGTGCGCTGCGTGCCAGATTGCGTGCCCAGGCGCGCCAGTGGGTGTGCATGAATCGCGCCTTGGCCGCGTACAGCAATGGCACCTGCAGCAGCAACGCCAGCAGCAGCGCAATGGCGCAGGCGAGCATGGAGCGGAACCACAGCGCCGCCACGATGACCATGGCCGCCCGCAGCGGCTGCCAGAGCAGTTCGACCTTGGTCAGCAGGTCGATCCGGCCGGCCGCCAGCATCAGCGGGTTGATCAGGTTGGCCGTGGCTGCCACGGCCCCGCACAGGCAGTACCAGGGCACCAGCGTCGCGGCGGCATCCCACTGGCTGCCGAACAGCAGCCTCAGGGTTTCGAGCGCGTAGAGGCTGACGAAACCGTAGAAAGGCCAGGCGGCCGCCGTGACATGGGTGACGCCCATCATGTACTGGGCCTCAAGATCCTGCCCCTCGCGCACGGCCTTGGCGTAGGCGGGATAGGCCACGTTGCGGATGGCCGTCATCACGTCACGGTGGAACAACTGCATCAGCCCCTGCGCCTTGCTGAGGATGGCAACGGGCTCGAAGCCCATCAGCTTGCCGACGGCAAGATCGTTCACGTCCATCGAGATGGAGGTGATCACGCCGGTCAGCGAACTCTGCGCACCAAAGCCCAGCAGGCGGCGCCACGCCTTCAGGTTCGGCCTCAGCCTGGCGCTGTCGGGGCGGGCGATCCATGCCCCCACGCAATTGGCGGCGTTGGTGACCACGGAACCGATGGCCAGCGACATCACGCCGTGGCCGGCCCATGCGAGCCCGATGCTGACGATGGCGCCCAGGGCCGCGCTGGACAGGCCGATGACCGCCAAGGCCCGGAAGGCCATCTCGCGCCGCAGCAGGGCCAGCGTCACTGTCGCAAATGGCAGCAGCAGGAAGTTGAGCGAGCAGACCCACAGGGTGTCGCGCACCAGGTGCTCCCCGTAGAAGCCAGCGATGGCAGGCGCCGCAACGGCGACCACCAGGAACAAGCCCCCGCCCAGCAGCAGCGACAGCCCAAAGGCCGTGCTCAGCGAGTCCTGCTGGAGTTCCTTCTCCTGGATGACGTAGTTCACCACCCCGAAGTCGCGCAGCACCTGAGCGACGCCGATGACGGACAGGCTGACCGAGAAGATGCCCACCTGCTCCGGCGACAGCAGCCGTGCCAGCAGCACATTGCTGCCCAGCGCAATGACGATGCTGAGCCAGCGTTCGATGAACGAGAAAGCCAGCGCCCGGCGAACGCCTTTGCCGCTGTCGGTCACCCCGCGACCGCCTTGTCCAGGATGCGTGCCATCTGTTGGGCCGTGGCGGCTCGCGTGTAGGCGAACACGCGCTCGGGACGCGGCGTCGAGAAGCCCGTCAGGCCCCGGCCGGCGCACAGGTCGGCCAGCACGCCGGCGGCGGCTTCGACATCGTCAGGCAGGACCAGCCGGCCGCCGCCCACGTCTTCGATGACCCGCGCCACTTCGCTGCCCGGCAGCGTGGCGGCCAGGATGGGGCGGCCGCTACCGACATATTCGAACAACTTGCCCGGCAGGGACGCCATGGCGAAGAAGCCGTTGGACACGGGCAGGAAGACCATGTCCGACTCGGTCATCAGGCGCAGCGCCGTCGCGTGCGTGACGCGCCCATGCTCGTGCACGATGTCCTGCACGCCAAACTCTTTTGCAGGGCCAGGCGGGAAGCCGGCCGTGTCGACGCGCAAACGCTCCAGGCCGGGCGCACCGCTCTCCTTCAAGCGCTTCAAAGCCTGGTAGAGCAGGTCCGGCCCGTAACCCGGCCGCCAGACGCCGGTGTAGCTGACGCGCACCAGGCCATCGCCCGGCGGCGCCGGCAAGCCGGCAAAGTCGGCGGGCACGAAGCCGTTGGTGATGCACTGCATGTCATCACGGCCGTTGTCCTTCTGCATCGTGCGCGTCAGCGTCTCGGTGGTCGTGACCACGGCCGCAGCCTTGGCCGCGGCCATGCGCTCCAGCCGCGGACTGAACCAGCGCTGCAGCCGGCTTTCCGTCTCCCAGGCCACCGTGTTGCTGGGTCGCCAGGGGTCGCGGTAGTCCAGCACATAGGGAAGGCCAGTGCGCTTGGCGACATCGTGCGCCACCAGGAAGGAGGTCCAGGGCGAGCCCGTCGCCAGGATGGCGTCGAAGGGCGTCTCGCGATGCGCCTGCAACGCCGCTGCCACGGCTTCGCTGCGCCAGGTTGCGGCATCGTCGGGGACGGCCCACAACTGGTCCAGGCGCCAGGTCAGCCCTTCGACGACGCGCTGACGCAGGCTGGTCGGCACCAGGCGGCCCAGGTTGCGGGCCCAGCGGCCGCTGGCATGCGGCACCGGCAGCACGCGAGTGCCCGGCCTGACCTCGTCCAGCAGTTTGTCGTCGCGGTCTCGCGGCTTGGGGTTGGCAAACGAAATGACGGTCGGCTGCCAGCCATAGTCCGGCAGGTTGTTCGCGAACTCGAGTGAACGGCGCGTTCCCGAATTCGCAAACGGCGGGAACATATAGGCGATGAAGAGCAGCGAACGCATGGGAATTCTTTTCAAGAGACCGCGCTGGCGTCGCTGCGGGCCAGGTTGTTCATCAGCCGCATGCCGAACTTGATCCGCCCCCGATCCCAGGGCGTGAAGCGGGGAATCTGGAAGACGTCGTCGCTGCGAGTCGCTGCGGCCCAGCGCGTCGACACGGCCGCATCAAACCCCAGCTCGCGCACGATGGCCGGGTGAACGTCGGGCAGGTAGTCGGTGCCAGGCTTGCCGTTGGGGTAGGCGAACAGGCCGACCTTCTCGCCCAGCAGCGCCTGCAGCACATCGCGGCTGCGGCCGATCTCGTCGCCCGCCTGTTGCGTATCGATGGAGGCCAGGATGGGATGGCTGACCGTGTGCGCGCCGATCTGCATGCCGGCACGGTGCAGGCCACGCACCTGATCACTGCTCATCATCAGGTCGTTGGGAGGACTCACCTCGGCACGCACGGCGATGGCGTCCACGCAGGCCAGGCGCGACTCGGGCGGCAGGTATTTGACCCGCTCGATCAGTCGGCCGAGCGCGGCGCGCCGGCCGGCGGTATCGCCCAGCGCGTGCTGGCCCAGGTCGTCACCCTGGGCATCGCTCAGGCCGCGCAGATCCAGCGTCGGCAGCGCACTCAGGCGTACGGATTCGATCAAGGTGTCGTTCCACATGCGCCCGCCATCCAGGAAGCCCGTGGCGACGAAGAAGCTGCAGGGCAGCCCGTGCTTGCGCAACAGCGGCAAGGCCACGTCGTGGTTGTCGGCATAACCGTCGTCGAAGCTCAGCGCCGCGGCACGCGACGGCAGGCTGCCTTCATGCAACTGGCGGATCGCCGTGTCCAACGGCAGCACGTTGAACCAGGACTTGATCCAGCCCAGCAGCTCGTCGAAGCGCGCCGCATCGACCTCGTCAGGAAAGAGCGGATCGGGCTGCGGCAGCACGCGGTGAAAGATCAGCACGCTCAGACGGCCGCGCGCGCCGGAGGGTGACAAAAGACTGAACAGGGGTTTCATGGCTGGTCTGGTGCCTGCTTGCGCTGTCCTGGAAGCCGCTTTTTCAGGGATTCCGGCCAGTAGATGACGGGCTCTTCCTTCTCGCGCAGCCACTCCTTGCGGTCCAGCCAGCGGCGGCCGATGACGGCCAGCACAAGCAGGTTATAGGGCAGGTCCCAGTAGCTCAGACTCAGGAAGGCGCCGCCCACCGCATACCCCGCCAGACTGACCTGCAGCATGCCGCCGAGATCGGACAACCATTGGGTCTGCGGCTGCGCTCGCCCCTTGACGCGCAGCGTGCCCGCCGTGAACCAGACCATCGTGAACAGGACCAGGAACAGGATCAAACCCAGGATGCCCTGCTCGCCAAGCACCTGGAAATAGATGCTGTGGGCGGCGTGGACGTCGTTGGGGTCGGGCGCATAGACCGTGAAGATGGGGCCGACCCAGATCATGAAGCCACCACCGAAGAAATTGGCCTTGGCCAGGTTCCAGGCCATCCACCAGGCATTGATGCGGCCCATGGCCGACTCGTCTTGCTGGTAGGTCTTGATGGTGTTCATGCGCTCCCACCATTCGGCCGGCATCACCGACAGCAGTGCCAGGGCCACCACGACAGTGACGACGGCGCCCACCACCTTCTTCTTGCCACGCCACCAGAGCACCAGCGCCATCACGGCAATGGCCAGCAATGCACCGCGTGAATGGCTACCGAGCGCCGCCATGGCCATCAGCACCATGCAGATGGTCATGGTCGTCTTGGCCCATTTGGCCTGCATCTGCATCTGCAGGAAGCGCATCAGGGGAATGACGATGACGATGGCCAGCGCCACCTCGTTGTTGCCTTCGATATAGGTGTTCTCCGGCCCCCAAACCCGGTAGCTGCCACCGGTGGCAAGCGTGAAAGCCCCGCCCTTGACCCCGAAGAAGCCAATGGAGATGACCAGCACCCAGGTGAGCAGCATCATGTGCCGCTTGCTGTGCAGCAGCACCATGGCCACCAGGATCATCAGGTCAATCTTCATGACCCGCTTCCACAGATCGAACGACTCGTCGAAGATCATCGAGAACGGCAGCGTGATGCACATCCACACCATGAACACCATCAGCACGATGCCCTCGCGGCTCTGGGAGTAGTCGCGCCGGTCCCGCGTGATGAACAGGCCGACCAGCGTGGCGCCGCCGATGGCGGCCGCGAAAGGCATGGTCTTCAGCGTCCAGGTCAACTGGTGCGGATTCATGATGCTGAGCCAGGTCCAGCCCAGGATGCCGATCCAGGGGCGCCGAAAGGCCTGCAGGATGACAAAGCCGAGAATGGCAAGCAGAACGATTTCACGCATGGCAGGCCTCCCCGGCGGCCACCGCCTGCATCAAGGTGGCGAGCTGCGCCGCACTGGCATCCCAGTCATAGGCCTGTGCCGCGCGGCGCACGGCAGCGCGGTCCACGTCGCGGGCCAGCCAGCGCTGCACGGCCTCGGCAATCGCGGCAGCGCTGCGCTCGCGCAGCAGCTCGCCGGCTTCGGGCACACCGGCCAGCACCTCCGGGATGCCGCCGACGGCCGTGGCGAGCGCGGGCGTGCCGCAGGCCAGCGCTTCCAGCAGCGCGTTGGGCAGGCCTTCGCGGCTGGAGGGCATCACGAACAGGTCCGCCGCCGCGTACCAGCGCGCGAGGTCGGCATGAGCGACAGCCCCCAGCAGGCGCACGCGGCCGGCGAGGCCATGGCGGGCCACCAAGGCCTCGAGGGACTCGCGCTCCGGCCCTTCGCCGGCGATGGCCAGTTGCAGTCGCGGATGGGATGCGCTCAACAGTTGCAAGGCCTCGATCAGCAGCGCATGGCCCTTCAGCTCGATCAGGTTGCCCACCGCAAGCAGCAGCGGCGCGTCATCCAGGCCAAGGCCGGCGCGTGCATCCTGCGGGGACAGCGGCGCGAAGCGGTCCAGATCCACGCCGTTGCGGATGGTGTGCAGCTTGCGCGCCGGCACGCCCCAGCTATGCAGCACGTCCACCAGCGCCTGGCTGACGCCGACACAGGCCGACGCATGCTCGCAGGCCTGCAGCATGCGGGCACGGGCACGGGCGTTCTGGCCGATCAGGTTCAGGTCGGAGCCGCGCGCGGTGATGACGAGAGGCTTGCCGAAATGACGCGACAGCGCAGCGGCGGCAACGCCATCGGGATAGAAATAGTGCGCATCGATGAGGTCGAAGGCCATCGCCTCACGCTCGACACAGGCAATGGCAGCACGCGCCATCGCATCGGGCTGCATGGCCATGCCGATCTTGGGCAGCATCAAATAGCGCGGATGGTGCACCTGCTGACCCTGCCAGGTCTCCTGTCGCGGCGTGCGCGCCCATTCGGCATAGTCGCCAAACCGATCGGCCGTGAACGGGAACCAGGGCACTGGTGCGATGACCTGCGCGTCGAAGCCGTGCCGCTGGCGCAGCTCGCGCAAGCGCGCGGCGACGAACAGGCCGTGGCGCGGGCGAGCGCTGCTCGGGTACAGCGACGAGAACGTCAGCAGCCGCATCAACCGACCAGTCGGGTATAGGGCTCGACGTAGTTCGACACCGAGCGCGTCCAGTTGCGCTCGGTCTCGACGAAGCGCCGCCCCGCCGCGCCGATGGCCGGCCACAGCTCGCGCTTGGCCAGCATGTCCAGCGCGGTGGTGGCCAGTGCCTGGGCAGAGCCGGCCTTGAACAGTCGCCCCGTCTCGCCGTCGCGGATCAGCTCACGATGGCCGCCGACATCCGAAGCCAGCATCACGCGTGACTGGGCCATGGCTTCCAGCGGCTTCAGCGGCGTGACGAGCTCGGTCAGCCGCATGGCGTGGCGGGGGTAGACCAGCAGGTCCACCAGGTCGTAATAGCGCGTGACCTCGGCATGCGGCACGCGGCCGATGAACAGCACATGGTCCTGCAGCCCCAGGCGCGCGGCCTGGGCCTTCAGCGCCGCTTCCTGCGGGCCGCCGCCGACCAGCAGCACGCGCACATCGGGCCGCTGCTGGACGATGGCCGGCAGCGCGTCCAGCAACAGGTCCAGGCCCTCGTAGGCGTAGAAGCTGCCGAGGAAACCGAGAACAGTGCAGCCCGTCAGGCCCAGCTGCGCCTGCAGGGCCGGGTCGGCCTGGCCGCCGGGCGTGAAGGCCTCGATGTCGACCGCGTTCGGGATGACGGTGACGCGAGCGCTCGGGATGCCGCGCGCCACGATGTCGCTGCGCAGGCCCTCGCAGATCGTGAAGACGTGGTGGGCGCGGCGCAGCGCCCGCGTTTCCAGCCAGCGCGTGAGGCGGTAGCGCGCACTGCCCTCGCGCGTGGTGCCGTGGTCGACCGCGGCGTCTTCCCAGAAGGCACGCACCTCGTACACGACCGGGATGCCCAGTCGGCGACCGACCCGCTCCGCCGGCAGCCCGTTCAGCACCGGCGAATGGGCGTGGATGACTTGGGGCCGCACCTGGCGCGCCACCGCTTCCAGCCGCGCCTCCAGGGCCTGCATGAGGCGGTACTCGCCCAGGCCCGGCAGCGCGCCCGCGGGCACGGTGGGCGTGCGGTAGAAGTGCCAGCCGTCGACATCGTCTTCCAGCGCGCCGTCGGCCTTCGCGGCGAGGCCGGCACTGTGCTTGGGGCTGGTGATGTGGAAGGTCTCCCAGCCCAGCGCGCGCTGTCCTCTCAGCAGGGACAGTGACCTGAAGGTGTAGCCCGAATGCAGTGGGATCGAATGATCGAACACATGCAGCACTCTCATGCCACGGCCTCCGGCACCGGCAGGCCGATGGAATCGGGCGCATCGACCACCTGGCGCAGGAAGGCCTCGAACATCATCAACGTCCACAGCGGCGCGCTGAAGTCGCTCTGGCCGTTCTGATGACGGTCCACCAGGCGCTGCAACTCATCCCGGTTGAACCAGCCCGTGTCGGCCAGGCGCTCGCCCAGCACGGCCTCACGCACGCGCTCGCGCAAGGGCCCACGGAACCAGCGCGCCAGCGGCACGGCGAAACCCATCTTGGGGCGGTAGAGCACGTCGTTCGGCAGCAGGGGCTCCATGGCCTTCTTGAACAAGAACTTGCCTTCGCCATCGCGCAGCTTCAGGTGCGAGGGCAAGGTAGCCAGCCACTCCACCAGCTTGTGGTCCATCAGCGGCTCGCGCACCTCCAGGCTGTGCGCCATGGAAGCCCGGTCGACCTTGGTGTTGATGTCGCCGACGAGGTAGGTCTTGGTGTCCAGGTACTGGATCATGGCCAGCGGGTCTTCGGTGCCGGCGTTGGCGGCATGGCGCTCGAAGACCGAGAACGCGTCGTAGCCGGCCAGCTCGCGCTTGAGCTTGTCCGAGAACAGCGCCGCGCGCATCGGCCCGCGCAGGATGGACATGGAGTGGAAGTAGGCCTGCACGCTGGTGCGCGCCAGGCCTTCGAAGGTCGTCTTGGCGCGCACGAAGCGCGGCGCCCAGTCCATCTTGGGATAAAGGTTGCCCAGCGTGCCGAACAGCGGCTTGCGCAGCCCATGCGGCATGGCGGCGCGCAGCCGCTCCTCCATCATGTGCAGGCGGTAGCGGCGGTAGCCGCCGAAGCTTTCGTCGCCGCCGTCGCCGCTGAGGGCCACCGTGACGTGCTGGCGCGCCAGTTGGCTGACGCGGTAGGTCGGGATGGCGGAGCTGTCCGCATACGGCTCGTCGTAGAGGCGGGCCAGCGTGTCGATGAGGTCGAAGTCGTCGCTCGCCACCGTCTGCACGCGGTGGTTGGTGTGATAACGGTCGGCCACCATCTGCGCGAACTCGACCTCGTTGAACTTCGGATCGTCGAAGCCCATGGAGCAGGTGTTGACCGGCATGTCGCCCTGCAGTCCCGCCATCACGGCCACCACGGCGCTCGAATCCACGCCGCCGCTCAGGAAGGCACCCAGCGGCACCTCGGCCTTGAGCCGCAGCGCCACGGCCTCCTTCAGGCGCTCGCGCAGCTCCTGCTCGGCATCGGCCTGGGAGATGGGGTTGTCCAGCGTGAAGCGCACGTCCCAGTAGGGCTGGGGCTGACGCGGGCTCTCACCGCGCTTCCACAACAGGCGGTGGCCCGGCTCCAGCTTGCGCGCCGCCTTGAAGACGGTGCGCGGGTCGGCCGCGTAGCCCAGCGCGAAATACTCCTCGACGGCATGCGGGTCGAGGTCGCGCGGCATGCCGCCATGCGCCAGCAGGCTCTTCAGCTCGGAGCCGAACAGCAGCCAGCCATCGTCGAGCAGCGCGTAGTGCATGGGCTTGACGCCCAGGCGGTCGCGCGCCATGAAAAGGCAATCGCGGCGACGGTCATGCAGCGTGAACGCGAACATGCCGCGCAGGTGCAGCACGCAGTCCTCGCCCCACTGCTCCCAGGCGCGCACGATGGTCTCGCTGTCGCTCTTGGTGCGGAAGTGGTGGCCCAGCGCGCGCAGCTCGACCATCAGCTCCTGGTAGTTGTAGATCTCGCCGTTGAAGACCAGGGCGACGCTGCGGTCGTCGTTGAAGATGGGCTGCTGGCCGGTCGCGATGTCGATGACGGACAGGCGCCGGTGACCCAGGCCCAGGCCGGGCTCGATGTGCAGCTCACCCTCGTCGGGGCCGCGGTGGTGCTGGGATTCGTTCATCCGGTGCAGCCGCTGGCGCTCGGGGAGGCGTTGGCCGCGGGTGTCGAACAAACCGGTGATGCCGCACATGAAGAGTTCAGCCCATTGAAAGACGCCGCGCAAAAGCGCGGCTAAAGACGGATTCTTACCGAGCTTGGCCGCCGCGCCGGCCTTGGCGGGCAGGCAGCGTGACGTCGCACACGACTACCCCCCTGTACGAGGGGCCTCCCCAGCGTACAACTGCGCATAGGCGGACAGCATGCCATCGAGGCTGAACTGCTCGCGGGCGCGCCGCAGCGAGGCCGCGGCGAGGCTGGCGCGCAGGCCGGGGTCGTCGACGAGGCGGGCCAAGGCGGCGGCCAGGGCCGCGCTGTCGGCCGCCGGCACCAGCAGGCCGTTGACGCCCTCCTCCACCAGCTCCGGATTGCCCCCCACATCGGTCGCCACCGGCACGCAGCCGCAGGCCATGGCTTCCAGCAAGGTGTTGCTGATGCCTTCGGCCTGCGACGGCAGCGCAAAGATGTCGACCTGGGGCAACAACTGGGCGACGTCGCTGCGATCCCCGGGCAGCCAGGCCTGGTCCGCCGCGCCGGCCTGCGCCAGCCGCTCACGCGCGGCTTCGAGCAGCGGGCCGCCCCCCAGCATGGCCAGCCGCAACCGGGGCCAGGCAGCCGGGCAGAGGTCGCGCAGACGCAGGAAGGCGTCGACGAGATTCAAGGGGTCCTTGACCGTCTGCATGCGCCCCACGGCGCCGATGACCAGATGCTCACCGCGCCGGAAGGGCCAGGCTCCGATTCCTTCGGGCACGCCGACAGCGGGTGCGAAGCGCCGCGTGTCGACGCCATTGCAGATGCGCTGCACGCGTCGCGCCGGGAAGCCGACGGGACCGGTCAGATAGGTCTCGATCGCGCGCGACAGCGCGACGAAGCGGTGGGCGGGCGTGCCGTAGACGCGCCGGATCAACTGGTTGCGACGACTGACGCCGCCCAGGTCGTCCATGTCCCAGCCATGCTCGCTGTGGATGCGCAGCGGCACGCGCGCCGCCCAGGCTGGCCACTGGAACTCCATCGCGCCGATATTGCGTGTGTGCAGCACCGCCGGGCGCAGTTCGCGCAGCAGCTTGTAGACCTGCGGGTAGATCCAGAAGCCCTGCCCCGGCGGCTTGCGCAGCTCGATGAACCGGGTGCCCGGCGCCTTGACGCGATCCTTGAAGGCGGTGATCTCGGTCACCGCCACCACGGCGTGCCGAAACTGCGGCGTGTGGTTGATGATGTTGACGACACCGTTCTCCAGCCCGCCGGTGTCGAAGCGGTTCAGCAGATGCACGACCAGCGGTCGCGCATCCGTGCTGATTGCTGGGGTCACAGACGCCAGAGGCGGAAGCCCGCGCCGAGCAGCGCCTTGGCGTCGAACGCGGCCTTCACGTCGATGAAGGCGCCGCCCTTGACGAGCTTCTTGCCGATGTCGGCGACGCTCAAGGCGGCGTACTCACTGTGCGACACGGCGGCCACGATGGCGTCGGCCTGCGGCAGGTCGTCGAAAGGCATCAGGCGCACGCCGTACTCGTGCATGGCTTCCTCGGCCTCGGCCTGCGCGTCGGTCACGAAGATCTCGACGCCATAGGTCTTGAGCTCGTTGATGATGTCGATGACCTTGGAGTTGCGCAGGTCGCCGCAGTTCTCCTTGAAGGTCAGGCCCAGCACGTTGATGCGGGCGCCCTTGACGTGGCTGCCACTGGCGATCATCTGCTTGATGGTCTGCTCGGCGATGAACTTGCCCATGCCGTCGTTGATGCGGCGACCCGCCAGGATGACCTGCGGGTGGTAGCCCAGCATGTCGGCCTTGTGGGTCAGGTAATAGGGGTCGACACCGATGCAGTGGCCGCCCACCAGGCCCGGCTTGAACTTCAGGAAGTTCCACTTCGTGCCGGCGGCTTCCAGCACCTCGGAGGTGTCGATGCCGAGCTTGTCGAAGATGATGGACAGCTCGTTCATCAGCGCGATGTTGAGGTCGCGCTGGGTGTTCTCGATGACCTTGGCGGCTTCCGCGGCCTTGATGCTGGACGCGCGATGCACGCCCGGGACGATGATCTTCTCGTAGACCTTGGCAACCTTGTCGAGCGTCTCGGGCGTGTCGCCGGAGACGATCTTCAGGATCTTGGTCAGCGTGTGCTCCTTGTCACCCGGGTTGATGCGCTCGGGGCTGTAGCCGACGAAGAAGTCCTGCTTCCACTTCAGGCCCGATTCGCGCTCCAGCACGGGGATGCAGACCTCCTCGGTCGCGCCCGGGTAGACGGTGCTCTCGTAGACGACGATGGCGCCCTTCTTCATGTTCCGGCCGACGCTGGTCGACGAGCCGATCAGCGGGCGAAAGTCAGGGATGTGGGCCTCGTCCACCGGCGTGGGCACGGCCACGATGATGACGTCGGCCTCGGCCAGCATCTTGGGGTCGTCGGTATAGACCGCATGCGTGGCGGCCTGCACTTCTTCATCCGTCAGCTCGCGGCTCGGGTCCGTGCCGCGCTGGCAGGCCTCGACCTTGTTCTTGGCGATATCGAAGCCGATGGTGCGGATCTGCTTGCCGAACTCCACCACCAGGGGCAGGCCGACATAACCAAGGCCGATGACTGCGAGCGTATTCATGGGTCGTTTCTCGTTGCTGTGATTTTTCGAAGGCGCGTGATTGTCACCGCTTGGGCGTGACATCCCGATCCCGGACGTCCCGCAAAGCGGTGTCCAGCGCGGCCCAATGCCTGTGAAGGAAGTCGCGCAAAAGGGCATCGTCAGGCCCGGCAGCGGCCTTGTCGACATAGACGATGACGACGGCGGCATCGTCGCCGTGGCCCAGCAGGCTTTGCCAGGCGCCGTAGAGCTTGGCTTGCCAGTCGCTGATGAATGGTTTGCCGTTGATCCAGTAGATCTGCCAGGCGCGCAGCCGCGGCGCCTGGCTGCCGTCACCGCTGATCTGGCTCAGCGCCTGACCGCGCAGGTCGGCGGTCCGCCAGGTCCGGGCATCGAGCTGATCAAGCCCCGAGGCCGTGACCGCCCATTCCTTTTCTGCCTCGGAATTGACGAACTCGTTGACGGACGTCACCAGCTGCCGACCATAGCGCTGGTCGCGGTAGTAGCCGACATACAGCCCCACCGACACACCGCCCTCGGCGGACTCGAAGCGGCCGTGCAGCGTCGACGCCGGGTTCATGAAGTGCGGCTTCCAGTTGCTCGGCGCCTCGGCAACCCAGGTCCAGCCCGGCAATGCCGGCGCTGCCAGCATCGGCTCTCCGTGGGCGCCGGCAAGCGCCAGTTGGGCGCGCACGCCCGTGGGCAGGGCCACGAAAACCAGCGCGGCGACCAGGGCCGTGGCGAAACGGTTGATCGGCTGTGCGCCCGCCCGGTCGGCCGGGGCGCCCGGTACAGGCTCGGGGTCAGGATCGGTCCAGCGCGCGCCGATCATGAACATCGCCAGCATGATGAGGCCGAAGAAGACCCAGCCGTAAATGATGTGATCCACCCCGACGGCGAGCTTGTTGCCGGACAGGTGGCCCAGCATGACGATCATGTAGGCACGCAGCCAGTTGGCGATCAGGGGCGTGACGATGGCCACGCCGACAAAGATCCAGCGCTTCTTGTTGGTGCTGTAGTTCAGGTACGCGAACAGCGTGCCCACCATGAGCGAGGCCATCAGATAGCGAATGCCGCTGCAGGCCTGCACGACAGACCAGGAGCCGGTTGGAATGACGAATTGATTACCCTCGCGAAACACCGGAATGCCGGTGCCACGCAGCGCGAGGACGGTGAAGTCGGCGGTGCGATCGATCAGCCAGGGCGTCAGGAAATCACCGAAGGGAACGGCAAAGAACAGGAAGCCCAGCGGGAAGGCGATGCGACCGGCAGCCTCCGTGCCAAGCAGCAGAGGCACCAGGGCCACGCCCATGCCCAGCAGCGCGAACTGCGTGGCCGCGTTGGCGGAGGCCAGGTCGCCCGCCAGCCAGAGCATGCCCAGCGGTGGCAAGGCCAGCAGCCACAGCGGTGACGGGCGCGGCGTGATGGAGGCCAGCTCGGCACGCCGCCGCCATACCAGCCAGGCCGAGATCGGCGGCACGACCCAGGCGTGGGCGAAGGTCTCGGAGCGGTTCCAGATCCCGACCATGGCGGCGCCGGTCGCGAAATACAGGAAGGCGAGCAGGCCCCAGGCCAGCACCAGGCCGAGCAGGGGCAGCCGCCAGGGCTTGGGCAGATGGATCACGCAGTCTCCAGATGACGGTCCAGGCCGGACAGGTGGGCATCCCAGCTGTAGGCGCCCAGCACGAAATCGCGCGCCGTTCGGCCTGCGCTGTCGGCGGCTTGGGGGTCGGTCAGCATCGCGCTGACGCGTTCGACATAGTCGGACTCGGTATCGGCCGGCTGCAGACCGGGTTGCCCGCCTGCCGTGATCGCGCGCACGCAGGTGCTGGCAGCGACAACCGGCCGCGCCATGGCCATGGCTTCGAGCACCTTGTTCTGTATGCCGCGCGCCAGGCGCAGCGGCGCGACGACGGCGGCGGCGTGCTGCAGATAGGGGCGCACGTCCGGCACGGTGCCGGTCACGTGGATGGCATCGCTCGCCAAGGCCTGCACGGCAGGCGCCGGACTGCGGCCGACGATATGAAAGCGCAGCGCCGGAAAGCGCTCGCGCAGCGCCGGCAGGATGTCACCGGCGAACCAGGTCACCGCGTCGACGTTGGGCCAATAGTCCATGGCGCCAGTGAACACCAGCGGCAGCTCATTCGCCGAGAAGGGGCTGGCGCGCGCCGCGTCCGGCGTGAAGAAATCGGCATCAACGCCGTTGCCCAGGGCCGCCAGGCGCAGGTCGCGGCCCGGGCTCAGCTCGCGGAAGAGCGCAACCTCGTTGTCGGTGACGAAGAAGCTGCAGGCGGCCTCGTCCGCCACGCGCTGCTCGAAGCCGAGCAGCTTGGCGAACTCGCGCCGGTAGAGCCAGGACATCGGCCAGGCATGCTCAGGCGCGTAATCGCGCCATTTGGCGGAGTCGACGTCGACGAAGTCCACCAGCGTCTTCACGCCCTTCAGGCCGCGGGTGTACTGGGCCATGACGCCGCTGAACACGACGATGGCATCGAAGCCCACGCGGGCGGCCGTCTCGTTGACCCAGGCCTGCAGGCCGGCGTCGCGGTAGTAGGGCAGGCTCAGCGCCTCGCCACCCAGCAGGCCGCGCAAGCTCAACAGCTTGGCGGATCGCGGGTTCAGCCGGGCGGCATGCATGCTCTTGCACAGCGCCTGAACGCGCGGCAGGTGCTGCTCGTCGTCCGGGTCGTCGATGAAGGTGCCCAGATGCACCTCGTGCCGCGCCGCCAGATGCTTGAGCAAATGGTAGGAGCGCACCTTGTCGCCCTTGTTGGGCGGGTAAGGCAGGCGGTGGACGAGGTAGAGGATCTTCAAGGTCAGCACCGCCCGGCCGCCCGAAGGCGCTGACGCGCCCCCTCGGGGGGCAGTGAACGAAGTGAGCGTGGGGGCATGCTCATCTCAGCCCAGGTTCTTGACGATGAAGGGCCCGAGCCAGTTGGCAAAGCCGATGGGCAGCTTGCGCCAAGCCTTGATCATCAGCTGGTACTTCGGGTTGTTCGGGTTGTTCTGGGGAATCGCGTCGCGCTTGAACAGCCGGTACTCGTAGCTCAAGGGCTGCGGCTCGAAGCCCCAGTTCTTCTTGAAGGCGTACGGCCCGGTGCCCTGCTTGCTGCGGCCGTAGTCGAAGACCTTGAGGCCGCGCGCGCAGGCGCGGCGCATCAGCTCCCAGTACTTGAAATCGTTGGCGGCGAGGTCACGCGCGGCCTCGTCGTCACCGGCGTAATAGGGCAGGCATTCGTCGCGGAAGTAGAACGTCAGCACCGTCGACAGCGGCTTGCCGTCGGGGCCGGTGACGGTCAGCACCTCGGCATCGGAGCCGAATTCGTCCAGCAGCGCCTGGAAATACTTCTTGGGCATGGCCGGCGTGCCGTGGCGGTGCACGTTGTCGGCGTAGAGGTCGAAGAAGCGGTCGACATTCGCGTCGATGTCGGCCTTCAGCTCGTTCTTGATGCCCTTGCGCACCATGGCGCGCTGCTTGCGCGGGATGGCCAGCATATTGGCCTCCTCGTCGGCCAGGATCTCCTTGCGGAAGGTCACATAGAGGTCCTGGCGCGGCCAGTCAGCGTGGCGGGTGGGACCCAGGTTGCGGTACTCCAGGTGCTCGGCGCCCTGCCCTCTGGCGATCTTCTCGGCCTCGGCTTCAAGCGCCGCCGTGGCCTCGTCGTTCAGCGCCGCGACGCCGCCATAGACACCGAACGGCAGGCTCGTGACCGAATGGCCGAACAGCCGGCTCTTGACCTCGGCCAGCGGCAGCACGCCCTCGATGAGGCCATCACGTTCGGCATAGAGGAAGAAGCCTTTGTGGCCGAACACCGACTCGATGATGCGCAGCCAGCCGCTGCGATGGAAGAAGGTCGCCTGCGGGTGGGCGAAGACGAACTCGTCCCAACGCGCGGACACAGCCTTGTCTTGCGCGGCGAGGCGCGCAATGCGAAGAGAGCTGCTCATTCAGACGGGGGTCAGCGAGGGCGCCGGAGCGCGCGGGCTGGCCTCGCGGCCGAGGAAGATCTCGTCCATCCGGCCCCAGCGGAAATCGCCGAGCAGGCGCGCGATGCGGTCGTGGGTGCGCGGGATGTTGACGTAGTGGCGGAAGCGCGTCTTGGCATTGATGCCAGGGATGCGCGGCTGCTCGGCGTCGATCTCCCAGGGGTGGAAGTAGAAGACCGCCGGCTCGCCGTCGATCTCGTTGACGCGGCGGATCATCCAGCGCGACAGCGCATAGGGCAGCAGCCGGAAGTAGCCGCCGCCACTGCTGGGCAGGTTGCGCGAGCCCATGCGCACGGTGGTCACCGGGATCTCGAGCAGGCCTTCGCGCACGGGGTAGGCGAAACGCGGCGAGTCGGGCATGCCGTAGTGGTCGTGAGCGATGGGGTAGACGCTGCTGGAGTAGCGGTAGCCGGCATCGCGCAGCACGTCGAAAGCCCAGAGGTTGGACTTGCCGATGGAGAAGCTGGGCGCGCGGTAGCCCACGACGGGCACGCCGCCCAGGTCTTCCAGCATCTTCTTGGCGCGGCTGATGTCGTCCAGGAAGGCGGTGGGGCTCAAGTCGCTGGCGCGCTCATGGCCGTAGCCGTGGCTGGCCAGTTCATGGCCGCCGGCCACGATGGCCTTCACCACCTGCGGATAGCGCTCGGCGATCCAGCCCAGCGTGAAGAAGGTGGCCTTGACCTGCTTGTCGGCCAGCAGCGCCAGGATGCGCTCGATATTGCGCTCGACGCGGCACTCCAGGCCGTTCCAGTCCTCGCGGCGGATGTAGGGCGCGAAGGCGGAGACCTGGAAATAGTCTTCCACGTCAATGCTCATCGCATTGCGCAGGGCCGGGGTCTTGGTGGGCATCAGCATGATCAGGACTCCATCAATGCTGCTTCACGGCGTCCACCAGCTTCTGCAGCAGCGCCAGCGTCTGCAGATTGATGCGCTCCAGGCGCATCATGCTCCGCTCCAGGCGCTGCAGGCGGTCGGTGTGGTGGTCGGCGCTCAGCGCAGCGATCTCGGTGGACAGGCCATCGACCTCGGCGACGCTCAGCTTCAGTTTGGAGATGTCCAGCGCGCCTGGCGCACTGTCCAGCGCGCCGGGGCGGCTGTCCGGCAGCCTGGCGGGCACGCTGTCCAGCGGGCTGGCGTCGCTGTGGCGCGGCGTCTCGCTTTCCTGGGCGATGTCGCGCAGCACTTCCTTCACATCGGCCAGCGTCAGATGGCTGCGGCCCTGCATGAAGCCCAGCAGCAGCAGGCGGTCGCAGAGGCGGTTGATGCGGCGCGGGATGCCGTTGCTGGCCTTGTGGATGGCCGGGAAGGCATCGTGGTCGAAGGTGGGCTTGCCGGTGGAGCCCGCGCACTTCAGGCGGTGCTCCATGTAGCGCTGGGTCTCGTCCTCGTCCATGGGGCCGATGTGGCAGGTCGCCGCGACGCGCTGGCGGAACTGCTCCATCTCGGGCTTCTGCAGGATGCCGCGGAACTCGGGCTGGCCGACCAGGAAGGTCTGCAGCAGCGACTGGTTGGCGAACTGGAAGTTGGACAGCATGCGCAGCTCTTCGACCGCGCGGGCGGTCAGGTTCTGCGCCTCGTCGACGATGAGCAGGCAGCGCTTGCCCTGCGTGACCTGGTTGACGAAGAAGGCTTCCAGCGTCATCAGCAGCTCGGACTTGGGCGCGTCCTTGACGCGCACGCCGAAGGCCGCGCCCACCATGCGCAGCGTGTCCTCGGCATCGAGCTGGGTCGTCACGACATTGCCGATGACGACATTGCTGCGGTTCAGGCTGTCCAGCAGGCCACGCAGCAGCGTGGTCTTGCCCGCACCGATCTCGCCGGTGATGACGATGAAGCCGTCATTGCGCAGCACGCCATAGTCCAGGTAGGCCTTGGCCCGGCGATGCTGCTTGCTGCCGTAGTAGAAGTTCGGGTCGGGGCTGAGCTGGAAGGGCTTGCTGCTCAAGCCATAGAAGGCTTCGTACATGTCAGTGGCGCCCGGCCGCCCGTAGCCACTGACACGCCCCCTCGGGGGGCAGCTGGCAGGGCGAGCTTGGGGGCGTTTTCATTTAAAACTGTTGGGTCAGGTTGGCGTAGACCGCATTCTCGGAGTACGGCGTGAAGCCTTCAAAACGGCTGTGCCGAGCGCCGAGCTGCATGCTGATGCGCGTGCCCAGGCGGGTATTCCAGTTCGCCAGCAGGCTGGTCAACTTCGTGCGCTGGCTGCTCGAGTCACCCGAGGTCTCCTGGCGCATGGCGGTCAAGGACAAGCCGGACACCGGCGTGAGCTGGTAACTGCCCGCCAACGAGTAGGAGCGCTGCTCGATGAGAGCGTGGCTGGCCAGATCACCTTGATTCAGGCCGCTGCCGAGTCGGGTCGTGACGGAGCGGCTGACGCTGGCCGTCACATTGCTGCGCACGCCCTGCAGCATGAAGCTGAGCATCTGGGCGTGCAGTTGGCTCGGCCCAGTGGACAGGAAGCCCACGGAGGAAGGCGCGTCGGCCGACAGGCCCAGCGCCGCCAGCGCCGCGCGCGCCATGGCGTCGCGTTTGATCGGATCAGGCTCCGACGCGAACATCAGGTAGAACAACTCGTAATTGGTGCGCACGCCGCCCGACGCACCGGTATTGCCCAGCGTGACGTTGCGGGAGTCCGAGAAGCGCCAGACCGAGTTGCGCATGCGGTGCTCGAAACTCAGACCGTGGCTGTTGCCATAGCTGTGGTGCTGCCAGTTGCCGTYGACGCGGGTGCGCGGCGTAGGCGTCCAGTCGGCGGTCACCCCCCCGGTGAAGCCGTCCTGGGGGGCACTGCTCCCACCCTGGTAGTCGTTGCGCTCCTTGCCGACGTTGACGCTGGCGACCCAGTCCGGGTTGGGTCGATAGTTCAGGCCTGCCGTCGCCGAGCTGTTGCGGTTGGACGGTGCACTCTTGGGCCGGAACTGCTGGGTGCTGGCCTGCAGATACCAGCCCAGCACGCCCGCGTTGAGCTGCGTGATGCGCAGCGAGCCGCCAGTGCTGTGGCTGTCGCCCAGGGCACTCTCGCGCACCTCGGTCATCGAGAAATTGCCGCGCAGATCCAGGCTGGCCAGCCCACCGAGCTGGCCATGCAGCAGCGGCGAAACCATCAACGTGCCGGTCTCGCGCCGGTTGGGATTGGCCAGGGCGGAGTCCTGCGTGGGCGTCGACTGCAAGCCGAACGCGGACGTGTTCTGCTGCCCGATGCTGGCCTGCACGTCGACCGACAAGGTGCGAGGGACGAGCTCGGCCTGCCCGCTTGCCGTCAGCGCGTTCTGCACGCGCGTGCCATAGCTGGTCTTCACATAGGTGATGCCATTGAGCGAATAGTCCAGGCTGCCACGCAGCGTGCCGCTGTTGCGCACGATGCTGATGCCGGGCGACAGCGTCGCGATCACCGCACCGTCCTTCTCGCGGTCGTTCAGACGCAGGTTGTCGGTCACCGTCACCGCGACGCCAAGGCGTGGCTGGATGCCGCCGCCGGAACCGGCGCCCTCACCCTGCTGGGCGTGGGCCGTCATTGCAAGGACGGCGAGGGCCAGAGGCAGATGGCGCAGCTCAGGACTGAGCCGAGTCATTACTGCCATATCCGTAGCCGTAGCCGTATCCGTAGCCGTAGCCGTAGCCGTAGCCATAACCGCCGGCGGCGTTCGGGCTGGCCTGGTTGAGCAGCATCATCTTGACCGGGCAGGTCTCGATGGCGGCCAGGGCCTGCTGGACGGCGCTTTGCGCAGTCTTTTCGGCATGGACGACGATGACGATCTGCCCCATGTGCGAAGCCAGCACGCGGGACTCCGTCGTCAGCAGCAGCGGCGGCGAGTCGAAGATGATGATGCGGTCCGGATAGCGCTTGGCCATGGCGTCCAGCAAATGGCTCATGGCATCGCTGGCGAGCAACTCGGTCGCGCGGGGATGGGGCGTGCCACTCGGCAGGATGGTCAGCTTCTCGACGTTGGTCCGCAGCAAGACCTCGGACATGTCGACGCGCTCTTCCAGCACGTCCAGCAGGCCCGGCCCCTGGGTCAGGCCCAGCATGCGCAGCACCGAAGGCCGCGCCACGTCGGCATCGACCAGCATGACGGTGTTGTCCAGCTCGGCCGCGATGCTGAGCGCGAGGTTGATGGAGGTGAAGCTCTTGCCCTCGCCCGCCAGGGCGCTGGTCACCATCATCAGGTTGGCGTGGTTGATCGTCGCCGCACCCTTGCCCATCGCGTTCTTGATCAGGGGGCGCTTGATGACCCGGTACTGATCGCCGGTCTGCGAACGCGGCGTATGAGGCATCAGGAATCCCTGGGCGGCCAGGGCGACGACGTCCAGCTCCACCCGCTTGGACGAGGGGTGATGACCATCGTCCTGGATAGAAATGCCCACATGAGGCCGCGGTCCTGCTGGCGCCGGCACGGCGGCGGCGGGTGGCGCCGCTACCGGCAGGACAGCCGGCGGCTGCGCCGCCACTGGCGGAGCCTGCTCATCGCCGGGCAAAACAACCCCGGCCTGTCGCAATTGCTCGAGCCGCTGGGCGGCTTGTTCGATCAAGCTCGTCATGTCAAACCACCTGCCGGCTCAGTTGAACAGCCAAGACCGTCAACGCGACGGCAAACATCGCCAGCAGGCCACCGGCCCCCGCGGAGAAGCGAATCAGCTCGACCCGCTGGCGCGCGCGATCAGCGTCCGTCACGAGGCGGGTCACGACCCCCAGGATGGGCAGCTCGACACGGGCACGCAGGTCGTTCGCATCATGGAAGACCGGACGCAGCTGGCTGGCCGCGAACGTCGTGAAAAGGCCCACGCCCAGAGCCGCGGCCATCGCCCCGGCGAGCAACAGCAGGCGGTTCGGTGCGACGGGCTTGGGATTCGCGCGCGGCGGGTCGATGACGCGGAAGTCAGCCACCCCTGATGCCACGTCGAGTTCGCCGGAGATCGAGGCCTGCTCGCGGCGCTGCACCAGATCTTCGTAATTCTTCTTGTGGATCGCATAGTCGCGATTCAGCTGCGCCGCCTCGGCTTCGACCTGCGGCGCCGTCTTCATGGCGATCAGGGCCTGCGAATAGCGGCTGGAATACTCGTCGACGCGCGCACGCAATGCCGCCACCTGCACCTCGGTGGTCGCGACGATGCGCACCAGCTCCTGCATGGCCAGGCTGCCACCGCTGTTCTGGGCCATGGAAGCCGTCGGCACGTTCATGGCGGCCTTGCGCAGCTCAGCCAATTCCTTCTTCTTCTGTTCTTCCAGATCCTTGATCAGCTTGCGCGTCGCGATGATGTCGGGATGCTGATCGGTATAGCGCTGCAGCAGGGCATCGAGGTTGCGGCGATGCTCGGCCAGGCGCGCATCGAGTTCGGGCGTGCTGACGTTGGCGTTGGACTCCTGCATGAGGCTCTGAGCCGTCGTCTGCGTACCCCCGCGGGCCTTCTCGGCTTCCAACTGTGCCTTGGCCGCGTCGCGCGCGTTGCCGGCCTCGCGGAACTCCAGGCGTGCGCGCTCCAGCTGGCTGCTCAACTCCGCGATATGAGCCGCGGAGTCCTTGCCATCACCGGCCATATTGGCCAGATTCTTGAGGCGGAATTCCTTGAGCCGCGTTTCGGCCTCTTCGAGCTTGGCCTCGTAGGCCTTGATCTGCTCATTGATGAAGGTCGTTGCCGTGGACGTGCCCTGGCGCGTCTGGCCCAGGCTGGATTCGACGAAGATCGATACCAGGGCCTGCACGACGCGCTTGGCCGTTTCGGGTTCGTTGTCCCGATAGCCGAGGATGTAAAGGTTGTCCCGGCCGCTGCTCTGGATGGACAGGTTGCTGGTCACCGTCTCGATGGTGGCTTCCTGCTGGGCCTTGGACTGGTTCTTCAGATCCAGATCGGCCATGCGGACGAGCTTCTCGACGTTGGGCCGGCTGATCAGCGTGCGGCTCAACATCGTCACCTGCTGCTCGACGTTGGGCTGGACGGCCAGACCGGACATCAGCGGCTTCAGGATGGACTGGGTGTCCACGAAGATCCGGGCGCTGGCTTCGTAGCGGTCCGGCAGCACGAACACGACCACGGCGCCAACCAGGCCGGCGACCCAGGCCACAACCAGGCCGACCCAGCGGTATTTCCACATCCGCCGGACGATGATCAGAAGCTGACCAATCAGCAATTCCATGGAGAACGGTCTCGGTTAAAGCGATTGCTAGGAGAGGCTGGCAGACGCGAGCCCCTTCCCTTCAGTTCAGAACAGGCTCTGAGGAATGATGAGGATGTCACCCGGCCGCATCTCGACATTGGCCGACACGTCACCGCGCTTGATCAGGTCCTTCAGGCGCACCGAATACTGCTTGTTGCCTTCAGCCGTGCGCAGGATGGTGGCGCTGTTGCCGGATGCGAAGTCCGTCAGGCCGCCGACGGCGATCATCACGTCCAGCACCGTCATCTTCTGCTTGTAGGGCAGGAATTGAGGTTTGGCCGCCTCGCCGACAACGCGGATCTGCTCGCTGTACGGGCCGATGAAGTTCGTGACGATGACGGTGACGACCGGGTCGCGCACATATTTGCCGAGCTGCTTCTCGACTTCGCGAGCCACCTGCACCGAGGTCTTGCCTTGCACGACCATCTCGTCAACCAGAGGCGCGGCGATCTTGCCGTCCGGACGGACCGGCACGGACATCGACAACTCGGGGTTGCGCCAGACCTGGATGTTGAGGTTGTCGCCCGCGCCGATCAAATAGCTGTAGTCGTCGTTGGCCACCGTTGCGGGCGCGGCCGGATACGAGTCGCCACGCAGGCCGGCACAACCCGCCAGGAGGCCTGCGAGAACAAGACCAAGGCCAAGACCGAGTGCACGCAAGGCCGCCGGACGCGGCACCAGAACCGCAGGATGCAATGGTTTGAGAGCTTGATTCAAGGCTAATCCCCGTGTCGTTGTCACAGCCCGCACAAGCATGCGCTCGCCGCCAGCCAAAGGCCGAGAATGATGCCACACCGGCTTGGCCACGGCGGTGCCCACCCCCAAGGCAGAGGATGGCGCGCTAGATTTGCACGCAACGGTGCTTTTTACCGGCTGATGCCCGTCAACAAAGGTTATAGCGCCCCGGCGCGATGACGCCATCGGGATCCAGCGACTGCTTCAGCTTGGCCACGGTTTGCCAGTAGGGCGAGCCCGGGTCGACGATGCTGGGCATCATGTCGGCCCGTGCCCGATAGACCTCCAGGCGGTGCGATCGGATATGGGCGTGCAGGCGGTCAGCGCAGTCCTGCGCCCGGATTGACTCGGCCGCCGAAGCACGGTCGAACAATAGATTGGCAATCGCCACCAGCGAGTTTTCGGTTTCTATGTTGATGGTCACGAAAAGCTGAAAGCCGCATTCCGCCGCGAGCGCGGTCATTTCAGATATCAGCCGGGCCACGAACTGCCCATTCATGGGCAGTGCCGGATTGATATAGAGAATGCCGCAGTTCGATTGGTCCAGTTGCTCGGTCGGCAAATCGGTACGCCCGTAACGCCAGAGCAGGTTGTCGACGGCCGCATTGGTTGGCACGCCCGACGCCAGACCGTTGAGTGGCGTGACGGCAGCAATGGCCGCCGCCTGTGCCCGCGCCCACGGCAGGCCGCGCAAGGGGTGCAGCAGCGCGAAGCCCCTGGCAAGCTTCTGATCGGTGAAGGTCTTGACCGCCGCCAGGCCCGCCATGCGGCGTTTGACTTCCTTCAGCGCCGCACTGACCTGGGCCGCGGTGCCGCTGACGCCTCCCAGGCTGGTCCACTCGTGGGGCGCAACGAGCTGCAGGGCCTGCTGAGCCGCGACATCTCGCGCTTCACCGCTCATCTTGCAGTGCCGCTCGAGGTAGTCGCTGATCCCATAGAGCAGGCTGGCGCGCGTGCGGGCCTGGTTGCCGACATGGGTGACGGAGCTCATGATGCGCTCGCGCTTCAGCTCGGCCAGCACGTCGATGAAGCGCCCGAGATCGGCGCCTCGACGCAGCGCCAGCGAGACCGCCACCTGGCTGGCAGGGCGAGGCATCAGGCGGAAGCAGGCGCTCGTGACGATGCCGAAATTGCCCTGGAAGAACAAGCCGTCCAGCATCGGTCCCAGGCCGAAAGGATGGCAATGGGCCAACGGCGAGTCCTCGCCGAGACGGCGAAAGCCGGTCTGGATGACCTCACCGGTGCCGATCACGACCTCCAAGCCGAACAGATCGTCGCGCCGCGGCCCCAGATAACCCACGCCACGGTCCAGGGAATTGCCGATCAGGCTGGTTTCCCGCGCCGAGCCGGTCACATTGAAAGTCAGGTCCGGGTGGGATTGCGCCAGGAATTCCTGCAACTGCCCCTGGGTCACCCCCGGCTCGACAACCGCAACCGGCCCGGCCCGGGAAATCTGCCCGGCATTCAGGATGGTGCGCATGCCGGACATATCCAGCTTGCGAATACCGGCAGGCAAAGGGCGCTCCGAGCCATAACCCCAGTTGCGCCCGGTGGCAACGGGATAGATCTTCCAGCCCTCGGCCCGCGCGGCGCGGACAGCCGCCTGAACGTCCTCGACGCTCTTGGGCTGCAGGACCGCCAGGCCCTGGCGCAGTTGCGAAGCGAAGTCCATGGCCGCGTCCTGCCCTGCCAATTGCTCAGAGCTTTTTCATCAGTTCATCCACATCGGCCTGACGGTCGAACTTGCCGCCCAGGGCCTGCAATGCCTTGAGCTCGACTTCCGCAGCGGACTTGTCGCCGGCCTGCAGCAGCAACTTCGCCAGATTCAGCCTCCAAAGCGCCGGCGCGCCAGGCACCAGGCTGATGAGCTTGCGCTGCACCTCGGCCGCGCGTGCCCATTGCTTCTCCGCGGCCAGGCCCAGCATCAGGGTATCGAGGGCATCGGCACTGGCAGGCGCCAGCTTGACCGCACGCTCGGCCATCTCCACAACGCCCGGGCGCTTGAGCCTGAGCATCATGGCGGCCATGTTGTTGGTGGCCAGCGCGTGGTTGGCATCCAGTTCCAGCACGGCGCGATATTGCTGCTCGGCCCCGTCCCAGTCCTGGCGCGCCATCGCGGCATCGCCCAGGGCCAGCCTGAAGCCCAGGTCAGCTGGATTGCTCTGCAGCCAGTCGCGCGCGAAGCGCGTGGCATCGGCATCCCGCTTCGCCGCGACCAGGCTTTGATGCAGCAGTCCCGCCAGCGACGAGGCGTCACGCTTGTCGGCCCGCAGCTTGTCGATGCCGCGCTTGTAAACCGCGATGGCCTCATCCCAGCGGCGCTGCGTGCCATGCACCGCACCTTCCCACTGATAGCCCTGGGCCTGGGTGGGGCGTTGGCGCTGCACCTCCTTGGCAATCTCGAGGGCGGCCGGGAACCGTCCGGCACGCAGCTCCATACCGAACAGGATCTCCTGCGCCGCGAGGAGCTGGGGGTTGAGGGTCAGCGCTTGGCGCAGGCTGCGCACGGTATTGGCACGATCGCCGGCGCGCCGATAGGCGTCTGCAGCGCCCATGTACGGGGCCGTAGCCGATGGCTGAAGCTGCGCCTGTTTCGCAAAACTGGCCTGGGCCTGGGCACTCTCACCGACCGCCGACTGCGCCCGGCCGAGGGCGTTGAACAACTCGGGATTGGAGTTCATGGTCGCGACTGCCTTCTGGCCGGCAGCCACCGCCGCGGTGTAGCTCTTCTGCAAGAGCAGATACTCGATCAGCATCTGGCGCGGCGCAGGATCGGAGGGATCCGCAGTGATGGCGCGGTCGAGCAGCGACGTGATCTCCGCTTGAGGGCCGTTCTGGGTCGCCATCACGTCGGCCAGGGACATCAGCGCCGCGACATTGCCGGGGTCCGCCTTCAGCACGGCTTGGAAGCGTCCGCGCGCGTCATCCGCCTTGCCATCGCGCAGATCCAGCAGCGCCAGATTGTTCATGGCCGGGATGTAGGAGGCATCGCGCTTCAGCGCCTCCTGGAAGGCGGCCCGCGCACCCGCGTTGTCGCCCTTGAGCATCAGAATGCGCCCGCGTGCGAACGGCCCTGCCGGCTTGCTGGGCTGCTTCCTTTCCACGGCATCCACCGTGGCCAGCGCCTTGTCCACCTCGCCCCGGGCCAGATAGGAGCTCATCAGCACCATGTCGGCGATCGGGCTGGCGTCCTGCTGGGAGATCGCAGCCAGCTGGCGCAAACCTTCCAACTCCTGACCCTTGGCGAGCAGGGCCAGCGCCAGGGCGGTCTGGGTCCGCGTGTCCTCCGGCTTGAGGGCCAGGGCCTTCTTGTAGAGGGCTTCGGCCTTCTGAGCCTCGCCCATCTGCAGATTGGCCTCTGCCGCCAGGGACAGCAACTCCACATCGGCCGGCGCACGCTCGAGCGCGCGCGCGACGGCCTTGAGGGCGAGCGGGGCCTGGCCCGATTGGACGTAGGCGCGGGTCAGCAGCTTGCTGGCCTCGTGCAGGTCGGGCTGCAAAGCCAGGGCCTTCTGCAACAGGGTGACGGCCTGGAAGCTGTTCTTCAGCTGCAGCTCGGCAGAAGCCGCGATATACATCGCACGAACGCTCTTGGGTGCGACCTGCAGGACCTGGGAGGTCAGGGTTCGCGCCTTCTGGAAATCGCCCTCAAGCAGGGCCAGTTCCGCTTCGTAGGTCTTGGAGACCGGGGCGTTGGGATGGGCCTTCTTCAGCAGTTCCACCTGCTTGCGCGCCGAGTCCATGTCCTTCTTGTAGAGATAGACCGCGATCAGCGATCCATGCGCCTGGATGGCCTTGGGATCCAGCGCCACCGAGCGCTTGAAGGCCTCGGTCGCTCCATCGACATCATTCTTGCCATTGAGCTTGAGGGAGCCCTCAAGGTAGGCCGCTTCGGAACTCTTGGTGAACAGCTCCTTGTGACTTTGCAGCTCCTCAAGTGCAGCGTCCACGCCCTGCTTCAACACGATGGAGCGGACCTTGAACAGCAGCGCGGCCGGGTAGTCGGGCCGCGCCTGCAACGATCGCTTCAGCTCTTGCTCCGATTTGGCGGCATCGCCCTGGAATCCATAGGCCTTCGCCAGGGAGAGACTCAGGTCGGCATCCGCAAGCTTGTCGTCAAACCGCTTCGCGCCGAACTCTTCGATCACCTTCTTGGCTTGATCGAGAAACAACATGGCGCGTGCCAGCGGCGGAACGACCGCTTGATCCGGATATCCGGCAGCCTTCGCGCGCCGGAATTCGTCCTGCGCCGCCGCGAATTCAAAGTTGGCGAGCAGCGCCTCCGCCATCAGGAAGCGCGCCTCGGCAGATTGCGCGTTTTTTTCCAGCGCATTGCGAATTTGGATCACCGCCGCTGGCGTCTTGCCTTCGGCAAGATTCTTTCGCGCTGACGCGATCAGTTCGGCTTCCGTGGGCTCACGCACACAACCCGTCAGCGCCGCCAACACCACCGCCGTTCCCACCAAGCCACGGTGCAACCCTGTTTTCATTGACACATGTTCTCCCACGGTTCTTTGACAGGTCACCCGAGGCATCTTTGATGGGTGATCGGCGCGCA
The DNA here is from genome assembly GCF_056406535.1 of Roseateles sp. P1_C1_2. Lineage (NCBI taxonomy): Bacteria > Pseudomonadati > Pseudomonadota > Betaproteobacteria > Burkholderiales > Sphaerotilaceae > Roseateles > Roseateles sp. P1_C1_2. Next base: position 115,136 of record NZ_JBFUAB010000013.1, on the reverse strand, counting down.
TCGTAACCGGGCAGATGCCGCTTCATACCCCGCAAGCGAATGGCGATTCACCAATGAAAAAAGCGCGGCAAGCCGCGCTTTTTTGTGAGCGGGCTTTCGCCCGATCAAGATTTACTGCTTCTTGGCGCGACGGCGGCCGACGGCACCAACACCCAGCAGGGCGGCGCCAACCAGAGCCAGCGATGCCGGCTCAGGAACCTTCAGGAAGGCGTCAGCGGTCACGGTCTGGCGAATCGACACCGTGTAGATACCCACAGCCAGGCCATCGGTCTCGGCTTGGAACAGACCGGTCGCGTTGTTCACGGTGAAGTCATCACCAGCGGCCAGGGCCGAACGGGTGGACGTCATGCGGAAAGCATCGGCGTACTCGGTACCGCCAGTGATGCCACCGGCTGCGCCGTTGGGGGCCCATTCGAAGACCGGGTCGCCGTTTTGGTCAACCAGCGAGATGACGAAGCTGTAAGCAGCGGTGGCCGTCGGCGGGACGATGCCGTTGCTGGACAGCATGGCGCGCAGATACGAGTTGGCGTCGAAGGCGATTTCGACCTTGGTACCAGCAACAGCGTTGTTCAGCGTGAAACGTGCGTTGAAGTTCACGTTGCCTTGCGTCGAGCCATCGCCCGACGGTGCCAGGGACACGATCGCGTCGGTCTTGGCCGTTGCGGTGGCCACCAGCGAGTTGCCGGTCTGGTCAGCGGTGGAAGCGGCGTACGTTGCCACGGGGTTGCCAGCCAGGATGGCGCCCGGCACATACGTGGCGGTGTTGCCAACCAGGGACTGCTGGCCGATCGCGCCGAACAGGCTGCCGTTGTCAACGACGCCGTTGAGCTTGGCGAACGAGTCACCGGTGGTCGTCGCGTTGGTGATGCCAACGACGCCGATCAGCGAGCCGTCAGCTGCACGGGTGGCGTTGCCGTTGCCCACTGCGAAGTGGAAGTTGCTGACGTTCAGGACTGCTTGAGCGACGGCGTCGGCACGGGCGACCGTGGAGCCGCATGCCAGGGCGACGCCGGCAGCAAGCAGGGAGATGCGGGAGATGCTGTTCATTTGGACTCCTTCGGGGACCGAAAAGCGTTTAGACAGCATCACAAAAGCAGCTTGCGTGCCAACTTCGCGATTTTAAAAAAACTCGTTTCGAATCAACGACTTAAATTTTGAGCTCGTGACCGATTCCGCGACACCGTGCGTGGGTGTAAAAAAACTCGACAGGCCCTTGGACTCCTGCAGCGCCACGACGCTCATTTCGCCGCCCTGGCCGATTCGATCAGCGGCGCCAGCAGCGTGGCCGGGATGGCGTAGCTGATGCCGGTGGGTTGGGTCAGCGCCGATTCCTTGCCCGCCTTGGTCAGCACCATGTTGACGACACCCACGACTTCGCCGCTTTCCTGGTCGAGCACAGGGCCGCCGCTGTTGCCCGGATAGGCGGTCGCATCGAGTTGCAGGATGTCGAAGCTGCCGGCCCGCAACTGCCGCAGGGCGCGTGGATCGAGGCTGCGCGAGTTGCTGGCCGGCAAGGAGATCGGCGTCACCGCGGAAACGATGCCGCGATGGCTCACCGTGGAGAAACCGAGCGCACCGCCCACGGGGAAACCCATCAGCAACACGGCGCGACCTTCACGCACGGTGGCGCCTGCAATGCGCAAGGCGGGTGCCGGCGGACCGTCGAATCTCAGCGCGACCAGGTCATGGACGCGGTCGAGCGCGGCGACCCGGGCAGGCTGAGGCAGGGCCCACTCGCCACCCACTGAACGCACCTGGATGCTGACGCGCTGTTCGGCCTCGGTCACTTCAGGCGAAGGCAGGACATGGGCGTTGGTGATGACGAGCTTGCCGTCGTCCACGACGAAACCCGTGCCGCGAAAACCAAAGCGCGGGCTGTCGGTCGGCGAATAGGTGCCGACAAGGACCACCGACGGTTTGCTGCGCTCGATCAGGGCCGGCAGATCGGCAGCCATGCCCACAACGGGCACAGCGCCGAGCAACAGTATCAGGTGACGCCAACTCGGGTTCATCGCATCCGATCGCAAGGGTGAAATGGACTTCAGACGCAAAGGCAGCGCCGCAGCATCCGTACATCTTGGCAGCGCCTGGCCGCGCTCAGGGGCAGGCGGCCGTGGTCAGGGCTACAAATCGCCTGCGACATGCTCGGTTTCGAGCGCGCTGACGGCGCGGCGCCAGACCTCGTCGGGCTCATCCACCCGGAAACCATAGAACTCGCCGGTATCGGAGTGGTGATGCCGCATCACCTTCACCTCCAGCGTGGCCCTGTCCTGCATGCCCAACTCCACCCGGACCGCGCCATCGGCACCCACCGGGATATCGAGCTTGGACTGCGCCTGGAAGCCCGACAGCGAGATCTCGATGACGGTCATCACGATCGAACGCTCACCGTCTTCGACCCGCACACGCAACTCGGCCGGGCAGCGCAAGGAGAAGCGCTGGTGCCGGCGCATCGGATGGAAGCCCGTGGCCGAGCCGCTCATCATGGGCAGCACGCTGCGGAACTCGGGCTGATCGTAGATGGACCACAGCAGGGCCTTGCGACGGTCGTCCATCTCTTCGAAGACCTGGCTGCGCTGATTGAAGAAATAGTCGAGGATGGCCGGCGTCAGGACCGGGTCGTTGGTCGTGAAATAGCGGCGCTTGGGCAGCTTGATGTTGGGCAGGCGCAGCTGGACGAAGTAATGGGAAAGGTTCTTGCGTTCCTTGCGCTTGCCATAGACGCGCCGGAATATCTCCTTGGCGACCGGCAGGTCCAGCGTGGCACCGACGGCCGGCGCACCATTGGCGAAGTCGTAGTTGTCGACCACCGTCTCCTGCAGTCTTTCAAAGAACAGCAGCGATTCGTAGAGCTCGATCTTGTCCGGATTGACCGCGATGACGAGGTGGCGGGTATCGAAGTACTCGGTGCAGTACTCGTACATGAACTTCATCAGCGGGAACAGGATGGCGCCGCCCGTCTTGCGGAAGTCGGGATGCACGGCCAGCGCCGAAATCTCGGCGATCTGGCCCTGTTTGGCGCGCACCTCGCTGAGGTCGAAGACCGACTGCAGCGGAAAGCCGAACACGCCCTCGCGGATCATGGACATCGTGCCGACGACGCGGCCGTCGTACTTCGCACAGAGCGTCGTCGTCGTGGGCAGCGCGTGGTACATCGTGACGCGCAAGCCCGACGGCGAAGGCTTCATGAAGCCGCTGGCGACATAGGCGTCGTGCAGGATGCGAAAGCAATCCTCCAGTTCCTCGCGGGTCTCGGCGACCTTGAGTTCAAGTCGCGCGTCGGGCGCGGGATCACAGTCGATCATGCCTCGATAGATGGCATGTCGCGTGTCCCGTGGCAGTCGCCCGAACAACCGGCGCATCGCCTGGTGCATCCGCTTGCGAAGACTCGCTTGCTTGATCTGCATGACAGCTCGTAAATGGAAATGACTGGAGCCGCAGCTCCCGATGCCGGGCTAGAGCCCGGACATCAGCTTCTGTACCTCGTCCTGGCGAGGGAACGCCCCGCCCAACTGGGCCAGGCGTTCCAACTCCGCCTTCGCCGAAGCCTTCTGGCTATTCTTGATCAAGTATTGGGCCAGGTGCAGGCGATGCGTGGGCTGATCCGGATCGAGTTCGATCGCGCGCTTCTGCATCGCCAAGGCCTTGTCCCATTGCCCCGAGCTCGCCTGGATCTCGGCAACCGTGTCCATGAAGGCGGTGGCATTGGGCGCCAGGGCCAGGGCTTTCTCCGCGGTCTCGAGCGCGCCGGGCTTGCCGGCGCGATTCAACACCCAGGCCAGATTGTTCAAGGCCACCGCATGCCTGGGCGCGGCGGCAATCACCTTGCGGTACTCCTGCTCGGCCTGGTCGTAGTCCTTGCGCCCCATGGCCACGTCGCCAAGGTAGAAATGGAATGCCGGATCGTCGGGTTGCCTGGCCAGCCAGTCCGCCACCAGCTTGCCCGCTTCCGCGGATCGGTTCGCCGCGAGGAGCGCCCGATGCAGCTTCATCGCGGTCTCGACCATCGGGCGCTTGGCGAAACTGGCCTGCAACGCAGCCACTGCGGCGGGCTTGCTGCCCTTGGACGCCTGCAGATCGCCTTCGAAGGTCCAACCGTAAGGCTCGGACGGCATCAGGGTCTGCACGCTCTTGGCCTGAGCCAAGGCTTCGTCCATCCTGCCGCTGCGCGACAGCAGGGCGATCAGACTCGCTTGCACGGGCACGGCGTCAGGCTTGATGCCGACCGCCTTGCGCAACTGGGCGATGGCTGCAGCCACATCTTTGCGCGCCAGATGCGCCTCGGACAGGCGCACCAGCGGTTCCGCCGTATTGGGCTGCAGCGCAGCCATCTTGTTGAACGCCTGGATGGCCTGGCTGAAGTTGCCGGCACTCAGCTCGGCGACACCCACCATCTCCTGGAGTCGGCCGCTGTCCGGAAAGCGGGTTGCCCCTTCATTGGCGACCAGGAGTGCGGCCTTGGCCTCGCCGCGCTCCAGCAACGCCGACGCCAGCGCAATACGCGGCACCTCGGCGTCCGGGAAGCGTTTGACGGCCGCCTCGAGCTGCGATTTGACGTCCTCCGCCTTGGCGCCGGCCCGTGCCCGCGCCGAAATCAGCCCGGTCAGCGCCTGCGCTGACTGCGGGTCGGCGGCCACCAGCTTCTCGTAGCGCGAGACGGCCGCAGCCGGCTTGCCTTCGTTCTGGTCCATCACGGCGAGGGCGGACACGGCGGGGAGATAGGTCGGCTGCAGACCGACGGCCATTTCGAGCTGAGCGCGAGCCTTGTCCGCATGCCCCAGGCGCCCTTCGACCTGCGCCCGCAGGAAGGGCGCAACCGGCGCATCCGGGCGTTTGCGTTCGATGGCATCGGCAGCAGCCAGCGCCTCGCTCATGCGACCGCCGCGCAGATGCGCCATGGCCATGACGACTTCGGCCTCGGCAGCGCCTTCGCCAGCCGCGGTGGCGATGCCCTTGAGCTCCACCATCGCCTGTTCGGTGCGACCTTCGCCAAGCTGGGCCAGCGCGAGCGCGGTACGACCACGAGCGTCCTTCGGGTTGACCTGTACCGCCTTGGCAAACATCTTCCTGGCGGCATCCCCATTGCCCATCTGCAGATAGGCATCTGCCGCCACCGAGTACACCTCCGCCGGCAGGGCCGCACCGCCATCGAGCAGGGGTTGCACAAACGACAAGGCCTTGCGGGCATCCCCTGCCCTCAATTGCGCGCGCGCCATCAGCACGCGAATGCTGATGGGCGTCTTCGAGTTCGGAAGCGCCTTGCTCAGATACACGATGGCCTGCAAATAGGCGCCACGCTCGTACTCGACCGCAGCGGCCAGATGAAGAAAGCGCGGATTCCCCGACCCCGCCTTCAGCAACTGCTGGGATGCTTCGTATGCCGTCTTGAGGTCCTTGCGTTCCAGGGCCAGCAATGCGTTGAAATAGCGCCCCTGCAAGTTGCCGGGGGCCTGCTTTTCCAGCTCGGCCAGCTGCTTTTGAGCACCGTCAAAGTCACGCTGCTGCATCAGCAGGCCGACGATGCCCACGTGGGCAGTGCTGTTGGCCGGCTCCCGCTTCAGGGCCTCCCGGTAAGCCGCCATCACTTCGCCAGCTTCGGCACCGCTGCTCTGCAGCAGCTCGGCCTTTGACAGCCACGGCTGTGCGGATTCGGGATGCGCCTTCATCGTCGCTTCCACCTGCTCCATCGCGGCGGTCTTGTCGCCCGCGATGAGCAGCAGACGGGCAACGATCAGTTGCGCAGCGATGTTGCCGGGGTCGGCCTGCAAAGCCGCGTCTGCCGCAGCCCTGGCCTGAACATGCTCACCCCTGGACCCGTAGGCCGTGGCCAGCGCAGCCTTCAACTCCGACTGGCGCTTGGGATCAGCAAGCCGGACGTCTGCGTACTCGCCGATGAACTTGGCCACTTCGCCGCGCAGGATCAGCGCCGCAGCCATCACCGGCGCCAGGTCGTCGTTGTTGTAGCCGCCTTCCCTGGCCTTCGACAACTCGACCCAGGCCCCCTGCACATCGCCACTTTCCAGCAGCGCCTTGCCGAGCCAGAAGCGCGCCTCGACCAGCGAGGCATCCTTCTGCAAGGCATTCTTGAACTCGATGGCGGCGGCTTTGTATTCCGCCTTCTGCATGCGCGCCTTGCCAGCCTCGAGCATCTGCGGCGCGGATGGGCCCATGCAACCGGTCAGCAAGGCGCCGATCACGAGCACTGCGCCGCCCAGCCGGACAGGCAATGAGCGCACCAGGACGCTCATTTGATCTGCAACCGATTCATCATGTCGTAAAGGGTCGGGCGGCTGATGCCCAGCAATTCGGCCGCACGGACGATGTTGCCATCGGTGCGGGCGAGCGCCGTGATCAGGGCCTGGCGTTCAGCGTTTTCACGCACGGTACGCAGGTCCAGCGTCGCGCTGTCGTCGGCGGGCGCCGCGCTGGCACGCAGGCCGAGGTCCGGGGCCGTGATGCGGTCTTCCTCGGCCATGATGACGGCGCGCTTGAGCATGTTCTGCAGCTCGCGCACATTGCCCGGCCAGCGATGGGTCTCGAGTGCACGCACGGCGTCGTCAGACAACGTCGGCACGGGCCGCCGCATCTCGGTCGCGAAGCGACGCGCGAAGGCATGCGAAAGCAGGACCGGGTCGCCCACGCGATCGCGCAGCGGCGGGATCTCGACGACGATCTCGGCCAGGCGGTAGTAGAGGTCTTCGCGGAAGCGGCCGTCGGTGATGCGCGTCTTCAAGTCCTGGTGGGTGGCGCCGACTACGCGCACGTCGATCGGGATCTCCTGGCGGCCGCCGACACGTTCGATGACCCGCTCCTGCAGGAAGCGCAGCAGCTTGGCCTGCAACGGCATGGGCAGGTCGCCGATCTCGTCGAGCATCAGCGTGCCGCCGTTGGCGGTCTCGATCTTGCCGAGGGTGGACTTGTTGGCGCCGGTGAAGGCGCCCTTTTCGTAGCCGAAGAGCTCGCTCTCCAGCAGCGTCTCGGGGATGGCTGCGCAGTTGATGGCGACGAAGCGGCCCTTGCGCTTGGAGGCGTCATGCAGGCCCTGGGCCAGCACTTCCTTGCCGGTGCCGCTCTCGCCGAGCAGCAGCACGGTCGCGTCGCTGGGCGCCACCTTCTCGATCATGCGGCAGACACGCTGCATGCCCGGGTCGCGGGTGATCAGGCCCGAGAAGACATCGCTGCTCTGCTGCATCTGCAGGCGGCGGTTCTCCTGCTGCAACTCATAGAGGCGGTAGGCACGCTCGACCGTCAGGCTGAGCACGTCAGGGTCGACGGGCTTGGCGAGGAAATCGTAGGCCCCCGTGCGGATCGCGCGCAGCGCGTTGTCCTGGTCGTTCTGGCCGGTCAGCACGATGACCTTCACGCCCGGGTCGAGCTCCAGCAGCTTTTCCAGGCATTTGAAGCCCTCGGACACCGAATCCCGGTCGGGCGGCAGGCCGAGATCCATCGTGACGACGGCGGGGCCGTGACGGCGGAACTGCAGCACGGCACTGGCGACGTCATCGGCAGTGACGGACTCGAAACGGTCCAGCGACCACTTGAGCTGCTTCTGCAAGGCCAGATCGTCCTCGACGATCAGCAGCGGCGCATGGCGGGGCGTGCTCATTGGACGTCCAGCGCCGTCAAGGGTGCGTCCGCCTGCGCATGGAACAGCGGGAGCAAAAGGGTCACCGTGGTGCCCCGGTTCAATTCACTCTGCACGCTGATCTTGCCTCCCAGTTCCTGTACGTATTGATAGCTCTCGTGGGCACCTATGCCCATGCCGCTGGCCTTGGTGGTCTGGAACGGCTTGAAGAGGCGATTCTGAATGAAATCCTCGCTCATGCCGCAGCCGCTGTCCTCCACGCGAACGCGGGCCTGGCTGCCCTGGGCATCCAGCGTCAGGCAGACGCGGCCGCTCGCCGGCGTGGCGTCGAAAGCGTTCTGCACCACGTGGCCGAGGACGCGCTCCACCCGCTCCGCATGGCCGCGCGTGCTGACGCCGCCCTGCAGCACCAGTTCCAGCACCCTGCCCTTGCTGGCAGCCGCCGCAGCCAGGCCCTTGGCGATCTGTTCCAGGTCGACCCCGCTGGTCACGCCGTGCGGCTTGTCACCCTCGCGCAGTTGCAGCATCAGCTGGCGCATCTTCTCCAGCGAGTTCTCCACCGTGTCCAGCATGTCCTGCTGGAACTCGGGGTTGTCGCGCAGGCGCTTGGCGTTCTTCATCATCAGCGAGAGCTGGGTGACGATGTTCTTCAGGTCATGCACGACGAAGGCGGACATGCGGTTGAAGGCATCGAACTTGCGCGCCTCCAGCAGGGCTTCCGTGGCCTGGGCCTGGTCCAGATAGCCCGAGGCCTGGCTGGCGGCTGTGCGCAGCAGGTCGCGCACCTCCCAGTTCAGCTCGACGACGGCGCGCGGCCGCCCCAGCACCGCAAAGCCGATCAGGGCGTCGCGTACCAGCAGCGGCACCAGCAGCCAGCAGCGCGGTTCCTCGGCCAGCCAGACCGGCAACTCAAGACCGGGATAGGCATCGGGGCGTTCACGGCATTCGTCCACGTCGACGATCCAGGCGCGCTCGCGCCAGAACGCGGCCAATGCGCCGTCGCGCGTCTCGCTGCCCAGCTGGGCGGGCAGGTTCCAGCGGGCGGCCTGCACGAAGTCGCCGCCGGCAGCGCGCTGCAGCCACAACATGCCGCTCGGGCTTTCGACCAGATTGGCCAGCGCACGCACGACGGTCTCGGCCGTGTGCTGCGGCTCGGCACTGCCGGACAGCATCTGCGTGAAACGCAGCCACTCCTCACGGTAGTCGTAGCGGTAGCTGAAGAAGTTCTTGCTGATGTAGACCCGCAGGCGGGCGCGCATCGAGCCGGACGCAATCAACAGTGTCAGCGCCACCAGCGCGACGAAGACCAGGGCGACGGACAGTGCCCGCCCCCATTCGCCGCCGGTGTAGCGCACGTAGTAGCCCACGCCGGCCACCATCAGCAGGTAGGCGCCCACCAGCAGCAGCGTCGCCGAATGGAAGACCGCGGCGCGCGACACATGCAGCTTGCCAAGCCAATCGGCATGGCGGCGGGACGCCACATAGAGCAAAGGCACCGCCGCCGCGTGAACCAGCGAGCGCACGCTGATCGCATCGCCGTCGAAACGCTGGAACAGCGCCGCCTGCGAGCCGATGAAGAGATCGAAGACGAAGATGGCGCCCAAGCCCAGGCAGACCGGCTTGGCATTCCAGCGCGCGTCGCCGGTCGCATTGCGCAGCATCTGCTCGACGAGGACCAGGCCCAGCACCGCGAGGCCCAGAGCCGCGAAGGCCTGGGGACGGGCCAGGCTCTCGGCAGGCTGGTTCTCGCTCAACAGGATCAGCACCAGGCGCGCCAGCACCGCAACAGCGGTGATCGAACGCACCCAACCCAGCCCCCCGCCACGCCGCGGCGGCGGCAGCAGCATCAGCATGAAGGCAAACCAGAAGCCGAAACGCAGCAGATCGAGCGTCGGAACGAGCCAGGTCGGCAGGCGATCCGACCAATGCCGCAATTCGTCGACCAAGGCCAGGCCAGACCAGACGGCGCTGGTCGTCAATGCGGCCAGGAACACGACGGCGAGCAGCGAAACCGGCACGTTGCCGCGCAGCACCCGTTGCGCGAAGTAGAGCGCGAACAGCCCGTAGGCCACGCAGCAGATCAGGTCGCCGACGCTGCTCAGGGACAGGAAGGGGGCAAGCGCCTCAACCATGGCACCTGGGGCAGATTCCAAATCGACAACGAGAGACATGCGTCATTCAAGCATGCCCCCGGCTTTCGGGGCATCGGCGCTTACGCCGAAGCGCCGTCGCGATCAGCGAGCGCCCTTGCCGGTCAGCACCACGGCCACCGTCTCCAGCATGATCAGCAGATCAAGGAAGAGCGAGTGGTTCTTGACGTAGTACAGGTCGTACTGAAGCTTCTCGACCGAATCCTCGATGGTCGAGCCGTATTCATAGCGCACCTGGGCCCAGCCGGTCACGCCCGGCTTCACGCTGTGGCGCACGGCGTAATAGGGAATCTTGCTGATCAGTTCGTCGACGAAGAACTGGCGCTCCGGACGCGGACCGACCATGCTCATCTCGCCCCACAGCACATTGAAGAGCTGGGGCAGTTCGTCGATGCGGACCTTGCGGATGAAGCGGCCGATGCGGGTCACGCGATCATCGTTCTTGGTCGCCCAGCGCGGCTTGCCATCCTTCTCGGCATCCGTGCGCATGCTGCGGAACTTGATGACGTTGAAGGGCACGCCATTCAGGCCGATGCGCTCCTGGCGGTACAGCACGGGGCCGCGCGACTCGAAGCGGATGGCAAAGGCCGTGACCAGCATGATGGGCCAGGTCACCGCGAGGATCAGTGCGGCGAAGATGACATCGCAGACACGCTTGATCGCGGCTCGCAGCATGCCCTGGCTGAAACCATCGCCAAACACCAGCCAACCGGCGTTGACATGCTTGATGTTGATCTGGGCCAGCGTCTTTTCGAAGTGGGTGGCGATATCCACCACGCGCACGCCCGACAGCTTGCAGTCCAGCAACTGGCGCAGCGGCATGCTGCCGCCACGGCGCTCGCTCAAGGCGACGACGATTTCATCGACGTTGTGCTTCAGCGCGGCTTCCGTCAGGTTGGCGCCGTCGTTGATGATCTCGGCGCTCGGCACCTCGGGGTGCTCTTCATTCGGGCCGGCGTAGAAACCGACGATCTGGGCATGCGGGTCGGAGGCTCGCAGCGTGTTGCCCACGGTACGGGCGGCGACGCCGGTACCAAAGATCAGGATGCGGCTGCGCAGGCGCGCCTGGGTGCCCGAGTGGGCGGCATAGACGCGATGCACCATCACCGCGGCGACGGCCACCATGGCCACCAGGGTCAGCAGGTCACGATGGCTGGTGTTCGAAGGCACCAGGCTGAAGATGGCATAGGCCAGGGGCAGACCGAACAGCAGGCCGAACAGCGCACGCGCGCAGGACTCGGTGATGGAACGGTTGTGGACGTGCTGGTAGAAACCCGTCGCCGAATTGATCACGAACATGCAGCCTGCCAAGGACAGGCCATGAGAGGCGGCGAAGGGCAGCACGGTCTGTGCGGACTCGCCCTGGCTGAGGACGACGGCAATGACGGCAAAGACAATCAGGCCGAGGTCAAAGAAGACCTGTAGCAAGGTCTGCTTGTGCAGGTAATGGTTGAATATTCGAATCATTTGCATCCCCGATCACTACTGCCTGGCGTTTTCCGCATTTGCAATCCGATTAACGAAATTCGAATCAGTTTCGATATTCCATTCACCCTCGCACGGAGGCCGCCTGTCGCATCACCACCTTGCGGCAGCCCGACAGTCGCGGACCGCCTCGGAGACCGCCCGGCTGGCTTGTGGACGCCCCGACTTGCCGCAGCAACGGACGTGTCCGACCAACCCTTGATCGCGCCGGCATCATGCCTCCGCCCCCCAGGCTTGAAAGCCCCCCGTTTAGAGGGGGCCTGACCCTTGAATCCGTGTCGTGCCGCGGTCCCTCAAGCCCGCCGCTTCGGTCGCTTTGACAACGGGCGGCAGTAGACCCGAAAGCGGGCGACAGCACCATGACAGACGCTGCGCGCCCTCCGCAAAACGTGCGGAAAGCACACGCGCCACATTGAAATCGGACGAAACCCGGTTTATGTGCGTCCGGCGCTTGGCCGAAAAGGTTTTCATGCGAAATGAATATTGCCGCCTTTATTTCTTGGGCAGTATTCACGATGGGCGCCGCAAGCTGTCGCAGCAGGCATTCCTTTGTCGTCCTTGATTTGCCTGTTCCGATTTCGCGCCCCCGAAAGCAACGAGCCCGCCAAGGCGGGCTCGTCATGAAAAACGCCGGCCGAGGCGGGTTCATCATGAAAAACGCCCGCCGAGGCGGGCGTTCAGGAGGCTGAGCGGATCAGCGCACGACGGCGATCTGCTCGCGGGCACCACCCTTGTAGGTGAACAGCGTCAGGGCGCCATTCTTGATGTCACCCTTCTCGTCAAAGGCGATGGTGCCGGTCACACCCTTGTAGCCGGCCGTCTTGGCCAGCACGGGCAGGTACTTGGCCGGCTCGGCGGAACCGGCCTTGACCATGGCGGCAGCCATCACATTGACGGCGTCGTACACATAAGGTGCATAGATCTGCACGTCGACGTTGAACTTGGCCTTGAACTTGGCCTTGAAGTCGTCCATCGACTTCTTGGCTTCGCCTTCGACGCCACCGGCTTCGGCGCAGACGACCTGGCCGTCACCCATGGTGCCGGCGGCCAGCTTGGGCAGTTCGCCCGAGCAGATGCCGTCGCCGCCCATGAACTTGGCTTCGATGCCGAGCTGCTTCATCTGGCGCAGCATCGGGCCGGCCACGGCGTCCATGCCGCCGAAGAAGACGACGTCGGGCTTCTTGCCCTTCAAGGAGGTCAGGATGGCGGTGAAGTCCGTGGCCTTGTCGTTGGTGAATTCGCGACCGACAACCTTGCCGCCCGCGCCCTTGACGCCCTTTTCGAACTCGTCGGCAACGCCCTGGCCATAGGCCGTGCGGTCATCGATGACGGCAATGGACTTGCCCTTCAGGTCCTTGGCGGCATAGCGGCCCAGCGTGCCACCCAGGTGCACGTCATCGGCCACGACGCGGAAGGTCGTCTTGTAGCCATTGCGGGTGAACTTGGGGTTGGTGGCCGACGGCGAGATCTGCGGAATGCCGGCGTCGCTGTAGACCTTGGAGGCCGGGATGGAGGTACCCGAGTTCAAGTGACCCACGACGCCGTTGACCTTGGAGTCCACCAGCTTTTGGGCGGCGGCGGTGCCCTGCTTCGGATCGCCGGCATCGTCTTCAGCCAGCAGTTCGAACTTGGCCTTCTTGCCGCCGATCATGACGCCCTTGGCGTTCAGTTCCTCGATGGCCAGACGGGCGCCCAGTTCGTTGTCCTTGCCCAGGTGGGCGATGGCGCCGCTGGTCGGGCCGACGTGGCCGATCTTGACGACCAGGTCCTGAGACATCGCGGCACCGCTGAGCAGCGCTGCAACGGCACCCACCACCACATTCAATTTAACTTGCATGGATCAACTCCAGTTTGAAAGAGAGAGGAACAAACAGAGAACTGTTGATTTTTCAACCAATTGAACATACCCCAAATCCGGGGGGCTCTCATTCGGGAAAGCGTGGACGCAGCGTTGTCAACCTGCCGCTGAAAAGTGGTCCAGCTTGGCACCGGCCTGCTGATAGACGCGGTAGCGCGCACGCCCAGCCTGAACGCGCTCCGGCGCCTGTCCGATGACCTCCAACACGCGTTCAAATGCAAGCGCGTCCGAGGGCATGTCGTCGCACAGGTTCAGCAGCAGCCCGCGATGCGGCAGGCGCGCCGCGTCATCAACCAGGAGCACCTCGCCCGGCGCCGGCGGCGTGGCGCCGTCCCAACGCCGATGCGGGATGAACTCGGCCGCGTCGAAGCTCCACAGCAACTCGTCTAGACGAGTTGCGTGGGCGGCCGACACACAGACCCCCACCGGCTTGCCCGACGCGAGGGCGCGACGGATCAGCCGGCAGGCGTAATGCAGCGGCTCCGCCGCGTCGCTGTAGAAGCTGACCTGAACGACCACTTATTTCGCGTGGCTCAGCACGAAGTGCGTCAGCAGGCCCACGGGCCGGCCGGTCGAGCCCTTCGCAGCGCCGCTCTTCCAGGCGGTGCCGGCGATGTCGAGATGGCCCCAGCGGTATTTGCCGGCAAAGCGCTGCAGGAACTTGGCCGCCGTGATCGAGCCGCCCGCGCGGCCGGCGATGTTGGGCACGTCGGCGAAGTTGCTCTTCAGGCCTTCCGCGTACTCGTCGTCCAGCGGCATGCGCCAGCAGGGGTCCAGGGCCGCGTCGCCCGCCGCGGTCAGCGAGACGGCGAGTTCGTCGTCGCTCGCGTACATGCCGCTGCGCACGCCACCCAGCGCGATGACGCAGGCGCCGGTCAGCGTGGCCACGTCGACGACGACGGCCGGCTTGAAGCGCTCCGCATAGGTCAGCGCATCGCAGAGGATGAGGCGGCCTTCGGCGTCGGTGTTCAGGATCTCGATGGTCTGGCCCGACATCGACGTGACGACGTCGCCCGGCTTGACGGCACGGCCGCTGGGCATGTTCTCGCAGGCAGCCACGATCATGACGAGATTCAGCTTGGGCTTGAGTTCGGCCACCGCACGCAGCGCGCCGATGACGCTGGCCGCGCCGCCCATGTCGAACTTCATCTCGTCCATCTCGGCACCGGGCTTCAGCGAGATGCCGCCGGTGTCGAAGGTGATGCCCTTGCCCACCAGCACGACCGGCGCGACCGTCTTGGCCGCGCCTTCATAGCGGGCCACGATGAAACGCAGCGGCTCGTCCGAGCCCTGGGCCACGGACAGGAAGCTGCCCATGCCGAGCTTTTCGACGGCCTTCTTGTCCAGCACTTCGACCTTCAGGCCATGGGCCTTGCCCAGGCCCTGCACCACCTCACCCAGATAGGTCGGCGTCGCATAGTTGGCCGGACGGTTGGCGCATTCGCGTGCCAGCTCGATGCCGGCAGCAATGGCCTCACCGCGCGCCAGGCCCAGCTTGGCAGCCTTCACATCGGCCTTGCCCACCAGCAGGGCCAGCTTGGCCAGCTTGGATGCGGCCGGCGCGCTGGGCTTGGTGTGGCGATAGACATAGACCGCATCGGTGCCGGCCACCGCGGCCTGCTCGGCCAGCGACTCGGCCAGACCCGCATCGAAGCCCGCGAACGCCACGGCCGCGCTGACCACGCCGCGCGACTTGATCTGGACCAGGCCCGCCGCCAGGGCGGCGCGCGCGGCGGCCAGCGTCGTCTTGCCACTGGCGACAAGCACGAGGCGGGGCGCCTTGACGCCTTCGACCTGCGTCAGCGTGAGCGCCTGACCGCCCTTCAACGCGAAGTCGCCCAGCTTGATCGCGGCCTGGGCATGCTTGGCGACGACAGCATCCAGACCCTTGGGCAGCGCCTCGCCGCCGAGCACGACGATCAGGGCGTCGGCACCTGCACCCGCGAGCCCATCCAGCTCAGCGGTTTGAATCTTGAAGTCCATAATGACCGAAAGTAGATAGAAGTGCGTTTGATGTTATTCGATTCATCCACGCGATCGGAGTTGGCCAAGAGCTTCGGCGTCACCCTTGTGGTCATCCTGACCATCATGTTGACGTCGACGCTGATCCGTACGCTGGGCCAGGCCGCCGGGGGCAATGTGGCGCCCCAGGACGTGGTGCTGCTGATGGGCTACGCCACCATCGCCCACCTCGCGACCATGCTCATCCTGTCGCTGTTCATCGCCGTCGTCCTCACGCTCAGCCGGTTCTACCGCGAGTCCGAGATGACGATCTGGTTCGCCAGCGGCGTGCCGCTGTCGCGCTTCGTGCGGCCGGTGCTGCGCATGGCCTGGCCGGTGCTGCTCGGCGTCATCGTGCTGGAGCTGCTGGTCTGGCCCTGGGGTAACCAGAACAGCGCCGAGCTGCGCGACCGCTACCAGAAGCGCGGCGACCTCTCGCGCGTCGCGCCGGGCCAGTTCCAGACCTCTCGCGACGGCAGCCGGGTTTTTTTCATCGAGCGCGACGGCGACAACGCCGCGACCGGCCGCAATGTCTTCATCCTGGCCAACCAGCATGAACGCGAGTCGGTGACGACCTCGGCCCGTGGCCATCTCGAGATGGAAGGCGATGACCGCTTCCTCGTGCTGGACCATGGCCAGCGCAACGAGAGCCAGCTGAAGACCGGCGAGAAGAGCCTGGCCCGTTTCGAGCAGTACAAGGTGATGACCGACACCCAGGTGCTGGCCAATGCCAACCAGCTGCCGCCCAAGGCCATGGCGACGCTGGACCTGCTGCGCCTGCCCACGCCCAAGAACCAGGGCGAACTGGCCTGGCGCTTCGGCATGATCCTCGGCGGCCTGAACATGGCGCTGCTCGGTGTCGGCCTGTCGGCGTCCAACCCGCGCCGCGCCAGCAACTGGAATCTGCTCTTCGCGCTGCTGGCCTTCATCATCTACTTCAATCTGATCAACCTGTCGCAGTCCTGGGTCGGCAACGGCCGCATGGCCCTGCCGCGTGCGCTGGTCGTCGTCCACGGCAGCGCCCTCTTCCTGGCCCTGACCGTCATCTGGCTGCGCGACAACGCCAACCGCTTCAGCCTGCGCCGGCGCGGCAGCAAGGAGGCGGTGGCATGAGAACCGTCCGCGCCCTGCTCTACAAGGACATCGCCGGCTCGGTGCTGCTGGTCGCGCTGGCCTTCCTGTCACTGTTCTTCTTCATCGACTTCGTCGACGAGATCGAGCGCATGACGCGCGTCGGCGCCGGCGCGGGCAAGGCCGCCCTGCTCGCCGTGATGGAGCTGCCGGGGCATTTCTACGAGCTCTTTCCCATCGCCGTGCTGATCGGCGCCATCGTCGCGCTGGCCCGGCTGGCGCAGAGCAGCGAATTCACCATCCTGCGCACCGGTGGCCTGGGCCCCGCACGGGCGCTGGCGCTGCTGGCCGGCCTGGCCGCCGCCTTCGCCGCGCTGACCTTCTTCATCGGCGACTACGTGGCCCCGCGTTTCGAGCGGGAAGGCGATGAGATGCGCGCCCGCTTCGTCCGCGACAGCAGCCCCGCCAAGCGCGGTGCCTGGCTGAAGGACCACCAGAAGATCGACGGCCAGGAGCGCAGCTATTCAGTCAAGGTCGGCCGGGTCGGCGGCGGCGGCGAACTGGAGGACGTGCGCATCTTCGAGTTCGACGCCGAAGGCCGGCTGATGTCGCGCACCGAGGCCGAGAACGTCGACGTCGACGCGCAGGGCCTGTGGCATCTGCAAAAGGTCAGGCGCACGGTCTGGAACCCCGGCACGGCCACGGCCAGTGGCAGCGTCGGCGACGTCGTCGTCAGCGAGCAGCAGCTCGACAAGCTCGACTGGCAGAGCTCCCTGCATGCCGGCGTCATCGCCGCGGCCGTGCTGCCGGCCATGTCGATGTCGACACTGGAGCTCTACCGCTACACCGAGCATCTGTCGGCTCAGGAGCAGTCGGCCCAGGCCCACAACATCCAGTTCTGGCGCAAGGCCTTCTATCCCTTCGCCTGCTTCGTCATGGTGGCCCTGGCCCTGCCCTTCGCCTATCTGCACGGGCGCTCGGGCGGCATCAGCATCAAGGTCTTCGGCGGCATCATGCTGGGCATCAGCTTCGTGCTGCTGAACAACGTGGCCGGCCATCTGGGCCTCTTGAAGAACTGGACGCCCTGGGTCGTCGCGGCGACACCGAGCCTGCTCTACCTGGGCCTGTCGATGGCGGCCTTCACGTGGCTGGTGAGATATCGATGAGCGAAGGGCTGCTGCTTTTCGCCCACGGCGCCCGCGATCCGGCTTGGGCAAGACCTTTCGAGACCATTGCCGAGCGATTGCGCGCGGCACGGCCCGGCACGCCGCTGGCGATGGCCTATCTCGAGTTCATGTCGCCGGGCATCGAAGAGGCCGCCGAACAACTGGTCAGTGYGGGTTGCACGCGCGTGCACGTGCTGCCCCTTTTCCTTGGCACCGGCGGCCATGTGCGCCGCGACATACCCCCGCTGCTGGACCGTCTGCGTGAGCGCCATGCCGTGGAATGGCTGCTGCACGCACCCCTCGGTGAACAGGAAGCCGTGCTCAACGCCATCAGCCTGGCCTGCCTGGGCGTCCTCGAATGAACCTCCACCAATTCCGCTTCGTCCAGGAAGCTGCCCGCCGCAACCTCAACCTCACCGAGACGGCCAAGGCGCTGTTCACCTCCCAGCCCGGCGTGTCCAAGGCCATCCTCGAGCTCGAGGAGGAATTGGGCGTCGACATCTTCTCGCGCCATGGCAAGCGGCTGCGCAGCATCACGGAGCCGGGCCAGCAGGTGCTGGCCTGCGTCGAGATCATCCTGCGCGAGGTCGGCAACCTGAAGCGCATCGGCGAGGAATATTCGCGCCAGGACAGCGGCACCTTCTCCATCGCGACCACCCACACCCAGGCCCGCTATGTGCTGCCCGCGCCGGTGGCCCAGCTGCGCAAGAACCTGCCGCAGCTGCGCATCAGCCTGCACCAGGGCAGCCCGGACCAGGTCGCCAAGATGCTGCTCGACGAGACCGCCGACCTCGGCCTCGCCACCGAGTCCCTGGCCCAGTACCCCGACCTCGTCACCCTGCCCTGCTACGAATGGCAGCACGTCATGGTCGTGCCGCGCGAGCATCCGCTGGCCGGCGCCGAGCGTGTCAGCCTGGAGCAGCTCGCCAGCGAGCCGCTGGTGTCCTACCACCCCAGCTTCACGGGCCGCACCCGCATCGACAAGGCCTTCGCCGCGCGTCACCTGACGCCCAATGTCGTGCTCGAAGCCATCGACTCCGACGTCATCAAGACCTATGTGCGCTTAGGCATGGGCGTGGGCATCGTGGCCGAAATGGCCATGCGTGAAGAGCCACCCACCAGCGACCTGGTGGCGCGCCCGCTGGGTGCGCTGCTCGGCAGCAATGTCACGCGCATCGCGTTCAAGCGCGGCGCCTATCTGCGCAACTACGTGTATGCCTTCGCCGAGCTGCTGTCGGACCGRCTGAGCCGCAAGCTCATCGAAAAAGCCATGAGCGGCGAAGCCGACGACTTCGATCTCTAGGACCGGGTGTCGCCGAAGCGGGAGTCGATCGGCAGCATCAGGTCGACCTCCTCGCCGCGCAGGCCGGCCTCGAAGAGATCGCGGGCCACGCTGTAGAGCGTCAGCAGGTCGCGGTAGGCCGGCAGCTCGAAGCTCGACACACCCGGGCCGCCACCGCGGGCGAGCAGGTCCTGCAGCATCTGCATGGCGGTACCCGGATCGGTCCAGACCACTTGCAGATGCGCGATGACGCTGGGGCTGGTGTCCAGGCTGCGGCCGCGCGCCAGGCTTTGCGTCCATTGCGGAGCCTGCACGCGGAAACGCGGCTCGAACTGCTTGACGAGCTCGGCGAACACCTCGGGCTCGCCACGCTGCTGGCAGAGCTCCATCAGCATCAGATAGGGCATGGCCCCGGCATTGCCGCGCGCCAGCCGCGTGGCCAGCAGGTCGGCGGCCGCCTCGTGCTGGCCGAGCAGTTGCAGGAAATCGACCTGCTGCTGCAGGTCCAGCAGCTCGTCCGCGACGGTCAGCTCGTTGGACAGCGTCGGGGCCGCGGCCGCCTGCAGGCGCTGGGTCATCTGCAGACGTTGGGTCGCCTGCAGATCGGGCGCGGGCGGCGCGACCGGCGCAGGCGGCGGTGGCGGTGATGCGATCGGCGCCGGCGGCCAGGCCATGGGCCGGGGCTGCGGCCGCGTGGCCTGGTGCTGGCCTTCGTCAGGCAAGGCCGCAGCACGGCCGGCGGAGGGTGGCGCCATGCCCGGCGAAACCGGCGGCGGCGCCGCCGGTGGCAGGCCGGCACCTTCCGCGGCGTGCAAGGCGCGCCAGTAGGCCAGCTCACGGCGCGCGCGCTGGTCGCGCCAGCGGCTGCCATAGAAGGCCGCCGAACCCGCCAGCAGGCCCAGCCCCAGCGTGAGCACCCAGGTCATGGGGTCGCGATAGGGCGACGCGTGCGCGCTGTGCACGACCGCCGGTGGCGGCGCCACGACCGGCGCGGAAGCCGCAGGGATGGCGGCCGCGGCCGATGCCGCGGCTTCGGCCTGCAGCCGCGCCTCCAGGTCGGCGCGCAACTGGGCCACCGTCTGTTCCAACTGGGCGATCTGGGCCTCCAGTTCGGGCGTCAGCTCCATCTCGGGCGCGCTGGCGGCGGGCTGGACCGGCCGCGGTGCTTCGGCCACCAGCACCTCGGGCCGCTCCAGCATCAGGCGCGGGCCGCTGGTGCGCGGCTTGGCGCGGGGCTTGTGCCGAATCACCGGGGCCGGCGCAGGCGCTGCCTCGGCCACTACCTGAGGGGCGGGGGCCGCGGCGGGCGGCGCCATCGGCAGCGGCGCCGGCGCGTTGCCAGCACCCGCCGCCGGATCGATGAAGGCGTTGAATTCGCGCGTCAGCCGCAGCGGGCAGCCCAGGGCCAGCGTGATGCGCAGCGCCGGCTCATCGATGCGGGCCAGGCTTTGCAGACGGATGCGCTGCTGACCGGGTTCACCCTCGACGCGCATCTGCAACAGCCCGGCCGGCACTCGCGCATCGCCGGCCGAGACCTCGGCGCGCACGCAGGAATCGGTCAGCTGTTCACCATCGGCCAGCGTCACCGGAATGCTGGCATCCAGCGGTTTGCCCAGGGCGGAGTGGATTTGCGGTCGCCCCAGACCCAGGCCCTGAGCGTCTTGCGCCAGGCCGAGCAGCAGTGCCAAAGCGGGTGTGAGGGCGCCAGCCAAGGTCAGGCGCGGGGCCGTAAGGGGCATCGACTGCAGGCGGCTAGCTATCGGTTGAATGAGGGGGTGGAGACAGCGCGGATCACTCTAGCATGGGGGGCACCCGCCAATGGCCCCAATCCCAGGGGATGCGCGGGCGGCACAATGCCTCCCAGACCATGAACGCACTCAGCCTCACTCCCGCCGAACGCCAGCAGATCGACCAGGGCCCCTGGTTCTCCAAGCTGTCCGAACCGCTGCGCAACGACATCCTGCAGCGCGCCTTCGTGCGCCGCCTGGCCGACGAGACCATGTTGTCCCACCGCGGCGAGCCTGCCGAGGAGTGGTCGGCCGTGGCCAAGGGCGCGGTGCGCGTCAGCTCGGTGTCGCTGGCCGGCAAGCAGATCTCGCTGACCTATGTCGAGCCCGGCACCTGGTTCGGCGACATCGCCCTCTTCGACGGCCTGCCCCGCACCCACGACGCCTATGCCCATGGCGAGACGACGCTGCTGTGCGTGCGCAAGTCGGACTTCCGCGCGCTGCTGCTGGCTCATTCCGAGCTCTACGACGCGCTGCTGAGGCTGAACTGCCGCCGCCTGCGGCTGATGTTCGACATGATCGAGGACCTCAACACCCGGCCCCTGGCCGCCCGCCTGGCCAAGCAGGTGCTGCTGCTGGCGCGCTCCTACGGCGTGCAGGAGGGCGACGAGACGCGCATCGGCCTGCAGCTCGCCCAGGAAGACCTGGCCCAGCTGCTCGGCGCCTCGCGCCAGCGCGTCAACCAGGAATTGAAAGCCTTCGAGCGTGAAGGCGCCGTGCGGGTTGAGCCCACGCGCCTCGTCGTGCTGAGCCGAGAGAAGCTGCTGGCTGCAGCGTCGCGATAGGGACACGCCCGCCGGCCCTTGCCTTTCAGAATGGAAAGTTCGACCCCTGCGAAACGACCTCCATGGAAGCATTCACCGGCACCCGCCCCCTCGCCCAATCGCTGGACACTGCGGCTCTTGAAGCCTGGCTGGCCGCCCATGTCGACGGCTTTGCCGGGCCGCTGACCCTCGAGCAGTTCAAGGGCGGGCAGTCCAACCCGACCTATCTGCTGAAGACGCCGGGCGCGCAGTACGTGATGCGCAGCAAGCCCGCGCCGGTGGCCAAGCTGCTGCCGTCGGCCCATGCCATCGAGCGTGAGTTCCAGGTCATGGGGGCGCTGGCCGGTACCGACGTGCCCGTGCCGGCCATGTATGCGCTGTGCGAGGACGAGGCCGTCATCGGCCGCGCCTTCTATGTGATGTCCTTCATGCCCGGCCGCGTGCTGTGGGACCAGAGCCTGCCCGGCATGAGCAATGCCGATCGCGCCGCCCACTACGACGAGATGAACCGCGTCATCGCGGCCCTGCACCAGGTCGATTTCAAGGCCGTGGGCCTGGAGGCCTACGGCAAGCCGGGCAATTACTTCGAGCGCCAGATCGGCCGCTGGAGCAAGCAATACCTGGCCTCGGTCACCGAGCCCAACCCGGCGATGGATGCACTGCTGGCCTGGTTGCCGGCCCACATCCCGGCCTCGGCACGCGACGAGAACGAGGTCGGCATCGTCCACGGCGACTACCGCATGGACAACGTCGTCTTCCATCCCACCGAGGCGCGCGTCATCGCCGTGCTGGACTGGGAGCTGTCCACACTCGGCCATCCGCTGGCCGACTTCAGCTACCACTGCATGAGCTGGCACATCCAGACCTCGGGCGCCGCGCGCGGCCTGGGCGGCCAGGACCTGGCCGCGCTGGGCATTCCCAGCGAGCGCGAGTATGTGCAGCGCTACTGCGAGCGCACCGGCCGCGCCGACGTCGGCGCCGTCATGGCCGACTGGAACTTCTACATGGCCTACAACCTGTTCCGCATCGCGGCCATCGTGCAAGGCATCGCCAAACGCGTGGTGGACGGCACGGCGTCCAGCGATCAGGCCAGGGAAACCGCCAAGAACGCCCGCCCCCTCGCTGAGTTGGCTTGGAGCTTCGCGCAGAAGGCGTGAGCACCGTACCAGTTGCGGGCCGAGCGACGGGCCGCCCCTAGCCGGCCCGCGCAGGGCGATGTGCTTGCCGGTCGAGCCGGCAAGCATCGCCGTCCCCTCGGGGGACCGGCCAGGCCTGCCGGCGTCCAGCGCGGCAAGACTGGACGAGGGGCTTCAGCTCACATCACCGGGGCGCGTTGACGGCGTCCAGGCGATCGACGTCGTCGTCGGCCAGGCACCGCCCTCGGACAGCCGGCCGCTGACGCGTTGCGCCTCGCGCGCCGCGGTCTCGAGCAGGCGCACCAGGGCCTGCACCTTGGGCAGGTCGGCCTCGCTCATCTCGGTGCGCAGATACAGATTGCCGCGCATGCTCATCAGCACGAAGGGATGGCCTTCGGGCAGCAGATCCTGGCTGGCCTGCACCAGCATTTCGCTGAGCTCGCCATCGATCCACGCGCTCGTCAGCTCCTTGGTCACGCCGACGATGCCGTAGCGCTGGCGCACGATCTGCGACGCCGCGTTGTTGAACTTGGGGAACATGACCAGCCAGCGCATCTCCTCCGGCGTGTCGGTGTCGACGCGGGTCTTGAGCGTGTCGGTATAGGCCTCGAAGACGGCGCGCTCCAGGTTCTCCATCAGCGCGCGGCACAGCACCATCATCTGCAGGTCGTGGTGCAGGCCCATCTCGCAGCGCATGCGCAACTCGAAGCCGGGCAGGTAGCTGCGCTGCGACACCCCCCACTCGATGCGCAGCGGGCCAGGCAGGGCCTTGGGCGCCTCGATGAGAAAGCCCAGGCCGTCGCGCGTCTGGCTGAACTCGGAATTGCGTGACTCCGCCCACTCCTCGATCGGGCGCCAGCGCGCTGCGTTGGCGCGCGTCACGAGCCAGTGCTTGACTTGCTTTACCACCATGAGTCGTGAGGAAGTCTGAGAATGGGGCCTGCTTGCTAGGCACACCGCATGGAGGCGACGAATGATCGAAGTGTATTCATGGCCCACGCCCAACGGCCACAAGGTGCACATCATGCTGGAGGAGTGTCGCCTCGCCTACCGGGTGCATCCCGTGGACATCGGCGCCGGCGAGCAGTTCGCACCGAATTTCCTCGCCATCAGCCCCAACAACAAGATCCCCGCCCTCACCGATACGGATGGCCCCGAGGGCAAGCCCATCTCGCTGTTCGAGAGCGGCGCCATCCTGCTCTACCTGGCCGGCAAAACGGCCAAGCTGCTGCCCACCGACGTGCATGGCAAATACGAGGTGCTGCAGTGGCTGATGTTCCAGATGGGGGGCGTCGGCCCCATGCTGGGCCAGGCGCATCACTTCCGCATCTACGCGCCCGAGAAGCTGCCCTATGCCATCGACCGCTACACCAACGAGGCCCGGCGGCTCTACAGCGTCATCAACAAGCGCCTGGCCCACTCCACCTATCTCGGGGGGCCTGACTACAGCATTGCCGATATCGCCGTCTTCCCCTGGCTGCGCTCCTGGAAAAACCAGGGCGTGGAAATGAGCGACTATCCGCACCTGAAGGGCTGGTTCGACGAGATCGCCAAGCGCCCCGCCGTGCAGCGCGGTGTGGAGGTACTGGCCGGCGCGCGCAAGCCGCTGACGGACGACAAGGCGCGCGAGGTGCTGTTCGGCAAGCGCCAACTCGAGCAACGCTGACGTCAGGCCGGCACCAGGCGCAGCTCGCGATGCGCCGGTGGCAGGCCATGGCTGGCGAGGATGAGGGGCTCATGCGCCGCCACGGCGCCGGGCACAAAAGCCGCCCGCCCCTCGACGTCGGCCAATGCGATCACCGCCGGCTGGTCGGCGAAGGCCAGCACATCGGGCGCACCCAAGCCCATGGAAGCCGCGCCGAAGCCTGGATCGGCGAAGACCTGCAGTGCCGCGGCCCCGACGCTGCCCGCGCGCGGCGGCGGTAGATGCAAGGCCAGCCGTCCCTCGCCATCGCTCGCACCTTCGTGCACACGGCCTTCGGCATCGACCAGGGACACTCGGGCCCAGGCCGCCGGCTCGCCGTCGCCCTGCCAGGTCAGCAGGCCGTAGACGCTGCAGACACCCGGTGGCGGCCTGCGCGTCGGCGCACTGAGCAGGCCCACGCGCATCATGCGCATGCCTCCCAGCACCCGGTCACTGAGGATCTGGCCCACCGGCCTGGCTGGCAGCGGCCAGGGCAGGCTCAGGGGCTGGAAGCGTTGCAACTCATCGCGCACCAGCACGTCGGCGCTGAAGGCCTCCTGCGGCTGGCGCCAGCGCTCGGGCAGGTCGGGCCACACATGCAGGCCCGATGGCGTGACGACTGAACGACCGAGCAGCCGGCCGCCGCCGCGCTGCACCAGGCTGCAGCGCAGGCCCGTCGTGATGAGGTCCCCGCTGGCCAGGTCGACGAAGACCAGCGCTTCGCCCACCGGCAGCCGCAGGCGCTCCAGTGTCGGTTCGCGCCTTGTTGTCGTGACTGCCATGGCCCGATCCTAGGAAGGAGGGGGTGTAACAGTCACCCTGTTTGTTAGGGGCGCACTCCGGGAGGCTGGATTGCCATGCCGGCCGAACGCCGCGCCAGATACACCTCCAGCGCCAGCAGTTCAGCGCTGTCCCAGTCCCACACGGTCGCGCGCACGCCGCTCAGGCAACCGCGCAGGCGGCGCTGCAGGCTGCCCAGGGATTGCCATTCCAGGCGGAAGACCGGGTAGTCGTCAACATGGGCCTGGGGGATGAGGCTGCCGCCCAGGCGAAGTCCTGCGCGCTCGTCGTGGCACTGGGCGCAGGACAGGTTGAGGGCGCCGATGCGCGTCGTGTAAAGGCGCTGGCCCCGGCTGGCCGCCCGGTCCAGTTCAGGGCCGCGCGGGGGGCTGAGCGGCAGGCCGCGCGACTGCTGGGCGACCAGGGCACTCAGCGCAAGCAGCGGCTCGGCTTCGGGCGCCCAGGCAGGCTGCTGCTGATGGCGAACGCGGCAGCGCTGGATGCGACCGGTCAGGTCGACGAGTCCCTGATCCCAGGTCGGGTAGCGCGTCGCCGCGCCGCGCAGCTTCTCTGGCTCGCCATGGCAGCTCGCGCAGGACCTGGCGCCGGCACCCCACTGCTCACGGCCCAGGGCCAGCGCAAGTTGGGCGGGATGCTGGGCGTCGTCGGCCTGCAGCGTGCGCAGTGCCGGGCTCATCGTGTCGCGGCCGGAGCGGCGCTCGTCGGCGCCGGCGGCCAGCGCGATGAAGAGCAGCAGCCAGGCTCTCATGCCACGGTCAGCGGGCGAATCTCACGGTGCTCGAAGCCGTTGTCGCCGCGCCAGACGAAGCTCAGCTCGCCGGACCTGTCCGAGCGCATCCAGAAGGCCAGATAGGGATTGGCCGAGATGGCCGCGTAGAGATCGGCCGCGAAGACCAGTTCGCCATCCAGACGGCACTCAAAGCGACGCACCAGATCGCGCAGCAGCCGTGCACCGTCGTCGCCGGTGCGGTAGCCCGTCTCCATCGCATGGGCCACCGCCGCCCTCACTTCAAAGGCTTCGCCGGCCTTGACGGCGGCGGGCAGGGTGATGACGGCGCGGCTGGCCATCCTCAGGGCTCCACGCAGGCGGCCAGCGTCACGATGACGTCCACACCCGTCTGCCAGCAACGCCCGTCGGCCGCCTTGGCTACGGCGACGATGCGCTGACTGCGCGCCAGGCGCATGCGCGTGCTGAACTCGGGCCGGGCCATGGCCGCGCCCAAGGCCGCATGCACGACCTCGGGCTCGGGATTCAACGGCGTGAACAGGGCCAGCCCCACCACAGCCTCGTCAGCCACGATGCGCACCGGCACCGCATTGCCGTTTTCCACCAGTTCGGCAATCTCGATCTTCAAGACGCCGGCCTCGGGCGTGCGCCCGGCCCAGGTGCGGATGGCCGCGCGCATGGCCTCGTCGCTGGCCTGCGCCTCGGGCAGCAACGCCAAGGCTGCAGCCGTCATGGCGAACTCGCGCCGCTTCATGGCCTGCCCAGCGTGCCCAGGTAGGACACGATGTCGTCCAGCTGCTGCTCGGTCAGGGCCGCTCTGCCCTGCCAGGCCGGCGCGACGTCACGCAGGCCCTCGGTCGAGCGAAACGGCGGCATGACGGTGGCCGGGTTGAAGCGGCGCATGTCGGCAATGCGCTCGCGCAGGCCCTTGGCATCCAGCCGCGTCGCCACAGCCTCCAGCGGCGGCGCGAGATTGCCCTGGTTGGCGTCGCCCGCACTGTGCAGTGCATGGCAGAGCAGGCACAGGCTCTGGGTGCGATCGGCCACCAGGGCGCGGCCGCGCTCCACGTCGGCGGCCTGCGCATGGGCCGCCCACAGCAGAGCGAGCAGCCAGCGCATCACACCAGCTTGTGCTTGGCCAGCGGCAGGTCGCGGATGCGCTTGCCCGTCGCCGCGAAGACCGCGTTCAACACCGCCGGTGCGGCGACCGCGATGGTCGGCTCGCCGACGCCGCCCCAGAAGCCACCCGACGGCATGACGATGGTCTCGACGGCCGGCATGTGCTCCATCTTGAAGACCGGGTAGGTGTCGAAGTTCTGCTGCTCGACGCGGCCGTCCTTGACCGTGATCTCACCGAACAGTGCCGCCGACAGGCCATAGACAAAGCTGCCCTCGACCTGGGCCGCGATCTGCTGCGGGTTGACGGCATGGCCGGGATCGGTGGCGGCGACGATGCGGTGGATCTTCAATTCGCCCTTCTTGTTGACCGACACCTCGGCGCAGGCCGCCACATAGCTGCCAAAGCCCATGATCTGGGCCAGGCCCAGATGCCTTCCCTTCGCCCGCGGCTTGCCCCAGCCGGCCTTGGCCGCCACCGCGTTCAGCACGGCGAGATGCTTGGGCGAATTGGCCAGCAGTTCGCGACGCAGCTCCAGCGGGTCGCGCTTGGCGGCATGGGCCACCTCGTCGATGAAGCACTCCATGTAGACCGCGTTCTGGTTCAGGTTCACGCCGCGCCAGAAGCCCGGCGGCACCGTCGGGTTGCGCATCGCATGGTCGACGAGCAGGTTGGGCACCGCGTAGCCGAGCGCGCCTTCCGCACCACCAGCGTTCAAGCCCTGGAAGACGACAGGATCCTTACCGTCCTTGATGTTCTGCGGAAAGATGCCCGCGATGATGCTCTGGCCCGAGATGCGCATGTGCAGGGCCGTCAGCTTGCCAGCCGCGTCCAGGCCCGCCGTCAGCTTGCATTGGGTCACCGGGTGGTAGCGGCCATGCAGCATGTCCTCCTCGCGGCTCCAGATCAGCTTGA
The DNA here is from genome assembly GCF_056406535.1 of Roseateles sp. P1_C1_2. Classification (NCBI taxonomy): domain Bacteria; kingdom Pseudomonadati; phylum Pseudomonadota; class Betaproteobacteria; order Burkholderiales; family Sphaerotilaceae; genus Roseateles; species Roseateles sp. P1_C1_2. Next base: position 87,607 of record NZ_JBFUAB010000013.1, on the reverse strand, counting down.
CCGGCGTGCCCGGCAGTTCCTTGGCGATGGCCACGGCCTGGCGCACCCAGTCATGCACGGCGCCGCGCCGGCCGAAGCCGCCGCCCAGATGCAGCTTGTAGACCTCGCACTGCGCCGGCGTCAGGCCCGAGGCTTCGGACGCTGCGGCCAGTGCGGCTTCACCGTTCTGCGTCGGCGTCCAGACCTCGCAGCGCTCAGGCGTCCCGGGCTTTGCAGGCGTGATGAGCGCGGTGGCGTTCATCACCTCCATGGTTGCGTGGTTCTGGTGCGGGTAGCTGTAGACGGCTTCGACCCTTTTCGCGGCACCGGCCAGCGCCGCCTTCACATCGCCCTGGCTGCTGCCGACTGCGGCCTCGGGCGCGTCCAGTGCTGCCTTCAGCGTGGCCGCCGTGTCGGCGCTGTTCTGGCTGATATTGGCGCCCTCGTCCCAGACGATGGGCAAGGCCTCCAGAGCCGTCTTGGCCCGCCACCAGGTGTCGGCCACGACGGCCACCGCCGAGTCGCCGACCTTGACGACCTTCTTCACGCCGGGCCGGCCCTCGATGGCCGCGGCGTCGAAACTCTTCAGCTTGCCGCCAAAAACGGGGCAGTCTTTGATGGCCGCGTTCAGCATGCCGGGCAGCTGCAGGTCCATGCCGTAGACCAGCGAGCCGTCCAGCTTGGGCTTGGTGTCCAGCCGCTTCATCGGCCGGCCGGCCAGCTTCCAGTCCCTGGCGGGTTTGAGCTGGATGTCGGCCGGTGCGGCCAGCTTGGCGGCCTCGGCAGCGAGCTGGCCATAGCTGAGCTTCTTGCCGGCGTGGGTCACCCAGCCCGAGCTGGTGGCGCATTCGACGACCGACACCTGCCACTGGTTGGCCGCCGCCTGGATCAGCAGGGCCCGCGCCAACGCGCCGCCCTTGCGCACATACTCATGCGATTCGCGCACGCCGCGGCTGCCGCCGGTGCTCATGCTGCCCCAGGCGCGGTTGCGCGCGAGGTTCTGGCCGGGCGTCGGGTACTCGGTCTTGACCTTGCTCCAGTCACACTCCAGCTCCTCGGCCACGAGCTGGGCCAGGCCAGTCAGCGTGCCCTGCCCCATCTCGGACCGCGCGATGCGGATGACGGTGGTTTCGTCGGGCAAGACCTGCACCCAGGCGTTCAGCTCGGGCGTCCCTGCCGATTGGGCGAGACCGGGCACATGGAAGCCCACCATCAAGCCGCCGGCCGCGGCCGAGGTGGTGTGCAGGAAGGACCTGCGTGAGAGAACCGCGCTCATGCCTGGCCTCCCTCGATGACGATGGGGATCTGCTTGCGCTGCACCTGGCCGGCGGCCAGGTGGATGGCGGCCCGCACGCGGTTGTAGGTGCCGCAGCGGCAGATATTGGTCATGGCCGCATCGATATCGGCATCGGTCGGCTTGGGCTTGGCTTTGAGCAACGCCGCGGCGGCCATCAACATGCCGCTCTGGCAGAAGCCGCACTGCGGCACGTCCAGCGCGTCCCAGGCCTTCTGCAGCGGATGCGAGGCGTTGGGCGCCAGGCCCTCGATGGTGGTGATCTTCTGCGCCGCCGTCAGCGCCGAGGCCGGCATCACGCAGCTGCGCACCGGCGCGCCGTCGATGTGCACGGTGCAGGCGCCGCACTGCGCGACGCCGCAACCGTACTTGGTGCCCGTGAGGCTGAGCTGCTCACGCAGCACCCAGAGCAGCGGCGTGTCGGCTTCCGCCTCGAACTGCATCCGCTTGCCGTTGACCGTCAATTCCGCCATGCCGCTTGCTCCCATCCGCCACCGCTGGCGGGCGCGGGGCAGCCTAGCAGCTTAGTCACCCGTCTGTCTTTAGGATGCTCAACATGGCTCGTATCCTCATCCCCCTGCCCGCCCAGGACTACGACCCGTCCGAGGCCGCCATCCCCTGGCGGCTGCTCAGCGCAAGCGGCCACGACATCCGCTTCGCGACGCCCGATGGCCGGCCGGCCCAGGCGGATCCGCGCATGCTGGACGGCAACGGTCTGGGCGTCTGGAAAGGCGTGCTGCGGGCCGATGCCAACGCCCGCGAGGCCCATGCGGCCATGGTGCGGAGCGAGGCATTCCGGCAACCGGTCCGCTATGACGACATCGACGCCAGCAGCGTCGACGCCCTGCTGCTGCCCGGTGGCCATGCGCCGGGCATGAAGGTCTATCTGGAGTCACTCCGGCTGCAGGCCCTGGTGGCGGCTCAGTTCGCGGCCGACAAGCCGGTGGCCGCCATCTGCCACGGCGTGCTGCTGGTGGCCCGATCCAGGCGTGCCGACGGCAAGTCCGTGCTGCATGGTCGGCGCACCACCGGCCTGACGAAACAGCAGGAGATGACCGCCTGGCTGATGACGGCGGCCTGGCTGGGCAGCTACTACCGCACCTATGCCACGCCGCTGCAGACCGAAGTGCAGTCCCTGCTGGCCAGGCCGCAGGACTTCGACACCGGTCCGCCGCCGCTGCTGCGCGACGACCCGGCGCATCTCGGCCGCGGCTTCACCGTCCGCGACGGCAACTACCTCAGCGCCCGCTGGCCGGGCGACGCCCACGCCTTCGCGCTGGCCTTGGCCCAACTGCTGCAAGCCTGATCAGACCGCCAGCGCAAAGCGCAACTCGACACGCAGGCCCTGGCCGTCGGCGCCGCGCGACAGGCGCAGCGCAACGCCGTGGCGGTCGGCCACCGCCTTGACGATGGCCAGGCCCAGGCCGCTGCCAGGCTGGGCCTGATCGGGCACGCGGAAGAAGCGGTCGAAGACGCGCCCATGCAGGTCCTCGGGGATGCCGGGGCCGGTGTCCTCGACCCACAGCAGCAGCTCCGCGCCCTGCTCGATCAGGCCGAGCTCCACGCTGGAACCCGCGGGCGAATACTTGATCGCGTTCTCGACCAGGTTGTCGATCAGCGACGTCAGGCCCTCGCGCTCGCCGTCGACCATGCCTTCGGTGTGAGCGCGCAGCTCCAGCTCGATGCGGCCCTGGCGCGCCAGGCCGCTCAAGGCCGCCAGCCTCTCCTGCACCAGTTCGGCCAGGCTCAGGCGCACCCGCTCGCTCAGCGGCCGTGCGGCGTCGCTGCGCATCAGGCCCAGCAGCTGGGCCACCAGGCGGCTGGTGCGCACACTGCTGCGCACCAGGCCGTCCAGCAGTTCCTGGTCGCGCGGGTTGTCACGGTGGCTGCGCAGGGCCTCGACGTTGATGCGCATGGCCGCCAGCGGCGTGCGCATCTCGTGCGCCGCGTCGGCGATGAAGCTGCGCTCACGCTCCACGCTGGCCGCCACGCGCGCCAGCAGCTGGTTCACCGCCTTGGAAAGCGGGCGCAGCTCGCTGTAGCTGCTGCCGAACTGCAGCGGCGCGAGGTCATCTGGGCCCCGCGACGAGATCTCCTCGGAGAAACGCCGCCACGGCCGCAGCGCCAGGCGCACCGACAGCCAGGCCGGCAACACCAGGAAAGGCAGGCTGATCAGCAGCGGCAGGATCAGGATGCCGCGCGAGCCCAGCGCAAAGATGATCTTCATCGTGTGACCCGAGCGGATCAGCGTGACGCGGGCGTCCGACACCTCGGAGGCCTGGCTGTAGGTGCGCCAGGGCGTGCCGTCGACTTCCAGCTTCTCCAGCTGGCGGTTTTTCAGCGTGCGCAGCACGCCGGGCTCACCCGGCGACGCGTAGACCAGCCTGTCGCCCTTCCACACCACCATGGTCTGGCGCAGGGCGGGGTCGTCTTCCTCGTTGCTCTCGCGGCGCTGGAAGACGTCGATGCGCTTCAGCGCCGCCGCCAGCTTGTCGGGCTGGTCGGCCAGCGCATCGACGACGGCCAGGATCATGTCCGCCCGCGGGCTGGCCAGCCTGGGCTCGAGGATCTCGTCGTAGCGCGCGGTGTCGTGGATCAGATAGGCGCAGGCACTGCCCCACAGCAGCAGCACCAAGGCCATCTGGGCCAGCACCAGGCGCCCCACCAGCGACGCGAACAGCAGCCTGCGCAGACGGGCCCACATCAGCCCGGCTCCCCGGCGCTGTCGATGCGGTCGATGACATAGCCGACGCCGCGCACCGTGCGGATATAGCCCGGCCCGATCTTGCGGCGCAGATTGGAGATGTGCACGTCCAGCACATTGCTCTCGTTGTTGGCGCCGCCGGGCAGCACCTGCTCCTCGAGCATGCGGCGCGTCAGCACGCGGTCGGCACGCTTCATCAAGAGGCTCAGCAGGTCGAACTCGCTGCGCGACAGCTCAGCAAGCTTGCCGTCGACGGTGACCCGCATCGTCGCCGTGTGCAGCGCCAGCTTGCGCACCTCCAGCGTCTCGCCCGCCATGCCGTAGCTGCGACGCGCGAGCGCCCGCACGCGCGACACCAGCTCGGCCAGCGCGAAGGGCTTGACGAGATAGTCGTCCGCGCCGCGGTCCAGGCCAGCGAGCCGGTCGGCCAGCGCGTCACGCGCGGTCAGGATGAGCACGGGCGTCGTCTCACCCTCGCGGCGCAGGCGGGCCAGCAACGTCAGGCCGTCGCCGTCGGGCAGGCCCAGGTCCAGCAGCACGAGGTCGAAGGGCCGGCTGTCCAGCGCCTGCAGCGCATCGCCCAGGCGGCGCACCCAGAGCAGCGCGAGGCCCTGGTCTTCAAGCGCGATGCGCACGCCATTGCCCAGTTCGAGATCGTCTTCAACCAACAGGATGTTCATGCCAGGAATTGGAGCGGCGCTACATGAAGAAAGCCTGAAGCGGAGGGCGAATGGTGCCCGTTCATGAAGCCTTCAGAAAGGCTTTGGCTTCGGTTCATCTGCGATTTCGACACTGCATTGGCGCCGAAACACAACTCGGCCGCCGGCACCGAAATGCGAAGCACGGCAGCCCGGCACACCTCTTCATCCGCTTCGACAACTCCAAGGAAACACCATGAATCGCATCCAACTCGCCGCGCCCCTGCTCAGCATGCTCGCCATCTCGTCGGCCTGGGCTGGCAACACTGAACCCACCACGCAGGAGTCCGGCCCCTACGTCGGCGCCGCCCTCGGCCGCACCTCGTTCTCGGCCAAGAACCTCGGCCTGCCCAAGACCGGCAGCGACGAATCCGCCCAGGCCAGCAAGGTCTATGGCGGCTATCGCTTCAGCGATCGCCTGGGTGTCGAAGCCGGCTATGTGCGCCTGGGCAACGCCGTGGAGACCCTGACCGTCGGCAACAACGCGGTCTCGCAAACCGTGAAGGCCCGCAGCCTCTACGTCGCCGCCACCAGCCGCCTGCCGCTGTCCAGTGACTTCGCGCTGACCGGCAAGGCCGGCGTCTCCTTCGGCAAGGCCAGCGGCAGCAACGTGCTGCCCGTCGCGGCCGACATGACGGGTTCCAAGCGCTCCTTCATGTGGGGCATCGGCGCCGAGTACCAGTTGACGAACGCGCTCGCCCTGACGGCCGACTTCGACCACTTCGGTCAGGTCTCGAACAAGATGCGCGCCAACCTCTTCAGCGCCGGCGTCCGTTATCGCTTCTGAGCCTCAAGCCTCCAAAAGCCCTGCCCGGCCTTGGCCCGGCAGGGCTTTTCCGCGTCACGTGCACGCCGCGCCCAATCCTCGAATAATCGGCCGGCCCCGAGGCTCGGAGCAGGTCCAAACAAACACGGAGACTTCGATGACGACATTGCAGATCAATGGCCAGTCGACGACGGTGGAGGCCAGCGACGAGACGCCGCTGCTATGGGTGCTGCGCGACCACCTCGGCATGACCGGCACCAAGTTCGGTTGCGGACTGGCGCTGTGCGGTGCCTGCACGGTGCACCTGGRCGGCCAGCCGGTGCGCGCCTGCCAGACGCCGCTGTCCGCCGCGGCGGGCAAGCGCGTCGTGACCATCGAGGGCGTCGGCGCGACGAAGACCGGCCAGGCCGTTCAGCACGCCTGGGTCAAGCTCGGCGTGCCGCAGTGCGGCTACTGCCAGGCGGGTCAGATCATGAGCGCGACGGCCCTGCTGGAGCACAAACCCAAGCCGACCGACGCCGACATCGACGCGGCCATGAGTGGCAACCTCTGCCGCTGCGGCACCTACACGCGCATCCGCAGCGCCATCAAGACGGCCGCCGGCCTGGAAGGCGGTGCCGCATGAACGCCTTCATTCCCCAGCAGCTGCTGAGTGACACGGGCCTGAGCCGCCGCGCGCTGCTGAGCGCCCTGCCCTTGACGGGCCTGGTGCTCGCCGTCGGCCTGCCCGGCATGGCGGGCGCCGATGAACCCAAGAAATACGGCGGCGACGGCATGCCCCACGGCATCCAGGACAGCCCGCGCACCTTCGTGGCGATCGCGCCCGACGGCACGGTCAGCATCGTCGTCAACCGCTCCGAGATGGGCCAGGGCGTGCGCACCAGCCTGCCCAAGGTGCTGGCCGACGAGCTGGAGGCCGACTTCGCGCGCGTCAAGGTCGTGCAGGCCCCGGGCGACGAGGACAAATACGGCAACCAGGACACCGACGGCTCACGCAGCATGCGGCACTGGTTCATGCCCATGCGCCGCTGCGGCGCCGCCGCGCGCGCCATGCTGGAGCTGGCCGCGGCCCAGACCTGGGGTGTGCCGGTGGCCGAGGTGCAGGCCGGCAACCACGCCGTCACGCACAGGGCCAGCGGCCGCTCGCTGGGCTATGGCGCACTCGCCGAGGCCGCCGCCAGGCTGGACGTGCCGGCCCGCGACAAGCTCAGGCTCAAGGACCCGAAAGACTTCCGCTACATCGGCAAGCAGGACAGCCACCTGGTGGACGCCGAGGTCATCGTCACCGGCAAGTCGCAGTACGGCATCGACACGCGGCTGCCGGGCATGCTGTATGCCGTCGTCGCGCGGCCACCCGTGCTGGGCGGCAAGCTCAAGTCCGTCGACTCTTCCGAGGCGCTGAAGGTGCCGGGCGTCGTCAAGGTCATCGAACTGGCGGGCACGCCGCCGCCGTCGGAGTTCCAGCCGCTGGGCGGCGTGGCCGTCGTGGCCAAGGACACCTGGGCCGCGATGAAGGGCCGCGAGGCGCTGAAGATCGTCTGGGACGATGGCCCGCACGCGAGCTATGACTCGGCCGCCTTCCGCAAGGAACTGGAGGCCGCCGTGGCCAAGCCGGGCGGCAAGGTGGTGCGCAATGACGGCGACGCCGAGGCCGCCCTGGGCAAGGCCGCCAGGCGCGTGGCGGCGGACTATTACGTGCCCCATCTCGCCCACGCGACGATGGAGCCACCGGCCGCCACCGCGCGCATCGTGGACGGCCGCTGCGAGGTCTGGACCTCGGTGCAGTCGCCGCAGGCCGCGCGCGAGCGGGTCGCCCAGCGGCTCGGCCTGGACCTGGCCAAGGTGACGGTCAACGTGACGCTGCTCGGCGGCGGCTTCGGCCGCAAGTCCAAGCCCGACTTCGCCGTCGAGGCGGCGCTGGTGTCGCAGGCCATGCAGGGCGTGCCGGTCAAGCTGACCTGGACGCGCGAAGACGACCTGCATCACGACTATTTCCACACCGTCACCGCCCAGCACCTGGAAGCGGGGCTGGACGCCAAGGGCCGGGTCACCGCCTGGCTGCAGCGCGCGGCCGAGCCGACCATCCTGTCCATCTTCGCCCCCGACCCCAAGCAGTTGGCGGAGTTCGAACTGGGCCTGGGGCTGATCAACCTGCCCTATGCGATCCCGAACGTGCGCATCGAGAACCCGGCCGCGACGGCGCATACCCGCATCGGCTGGCTGCGCTCCGTCAACAACATCCAGCATGCCTTCGCGGCCCAGTCCTTCGTCGCCGAACTGGCCCACGCCGCCAAGCGCGACCACCGCGACTTCCTGCTGGAATTGCTCGGCCCGCCGGCGCAGATCCCGCCGCCGCAACTGGGCGACGGCTGGAACCATGGCGAGTCGCCCAAGCTCTACCCGGTCGACACCGGCCGGCTGCGCGGCTGCATCGAGCGCGTCACCAAGGAGGCCGGCTGGGGCCGCAAGCTACCCAAGGGCCAGGGCCTTGGGCTGGCGGCCAACTACAGCTTCGTGACCTATATGGCCGTCATCGTCGAGGTGCGCGTGTCGCCCAAGGGCGAGCTCAGCATCCCGCGCATCGACGTGGCGCTGGACTGCGGCCCGGCCATCAACCCGGACCGCATCCGCTCCCAGGTCGAGGGCGCCTGCATCATGGGCCTGAGCCAGGCGCTGTACAGCGAGATCACCTTCAAGAACGGCCGCGTCGAGCAGAGCAACTATCACGACTACGAGATCGCAAGGCTCAATATCGCGCCCAAGAAGATCGCCGTGCACATCATGCCGAGCAAGGGCTACGACGAACCGCTGGGCGGCGTCGGCGAGCCGGCCATCGGGCCCATCGCACCGGCCCTGATGAACGCGATCTTCGCGGCGACGGGCAAGCGCATCCGGCAACTGCCGCTGAAGGACCAGCTGACGGCGAAGAAGGCCTGAGGCGGCTGGAGAAGAAGCATGGCCAAGGCAGGCAAGGTCGCACTGATCACCGGCGGCGGCACGGGTGTCGGCGCCGCCACGGCGCTGATGCTGGCCGGCAAGGGCTACGACGTGTTGATCAACTACTCGCGCAGCGCGGACGAGGCCGCAGCCTGCGCCGCGGCCTGCCGTGCGGCCGGGGCCGACGTGCTCGTGAAGCAGGGCGACGTGGCGCAGGACGCCGACTGCCGCGCGCTGGCGCAGGCCGCGCTGGAGCGCTGGGGCCGCATCGACGCCCTGGTGAACAACGCCGGCGTGTCGGTGTTCGGCGCCGCGGCCGACTGGGACGCGCTGGACGCCGACACCTTCCAGCGCATCCTGGCCGTCAACACGCTGGGCAGCTTCCAGATGGTGCGCGCCTGCGTCGACGCGCTGAAGGCCGCGCAGGGCTGCATCGTCAACGTGTCGTCGGTGGCCGGCGCGCTGGGCGTGGGCTCGTCCATGCCCTACATCGCGTCCAAGGGCGCCATCAACGCGATGACGCTGCACCTGGCCCGGTCCCTGGCGCCCGCCGTGCGCGTGAACGCCGTGTGCCCTGGCCTCATCACGTCACGCTGGTTCGTGCAGGGCGTGGGGCAAGCGGGCTACGAGGCGGGCCTGAAGGCCTATGAAGCCGGCGTGCCGCTGCAGCGCGCCTGCTCCCCCGAGGACGTGGCGGAAGCCATCGTCTGGCTGGTGGACGGCGCCCGCACGGTCACCGGTGAGCTGCTGATGCTGGACAGCGGCATGCACCTGGCCGGCGTGAAGCCGCCGCGCTGAGCCGTCGTCAGCGGCCCAGCAGCCCGGCGTCCTGCATCACGCGGGTGAAGGCTTCCGGCGCTTCCAGCGACGGCAGGTGGGCCGTCCCCGGCAGCGCCACGTGGCGCGCACCAGGGATGCGCGCGGCCATCTGCCGGCAGCGCTGCACCAGATAAGGCAGGTCCAGGTCGCCGCACACCACGCACGTGGGCACGGCCAGTTGCTCCAGCCGCGGCCAGGCGTCGGGCGCGGGCTGCAGCTCGCCGATGGCAGGCGCGTGCAGCGCGATGCGGTTCATCGCCAGGAACAGCTCGCGCGCGGCGCCGCCGACCCGGCCTTCGGGCTGGCCGGGGCCATCCAGCCACAGGCGGGCCTGCAGGCGGTTGACCTCGTCGAGCTGGCCAGCGGCGCGGGCGGCCTGGGTGGCGTCGTTCAACTCACGGCTGGCGGCATCCAGCTCGGGCGTGGGGTCGGGTGCGCCGGTGACGGCAGGCGCCACCAGCGTCAGGCCGGCCACGCGCTCGGACGAAGCCAGCGCGAAGTCGATGGCGATGCGGCCGCCCAGCGAGCAGCCCACCAGCTCCACGCGATCCAGCCGCAGCGCGTCCAGCACGGCGCGCAGGTCACTCACCCAGGCGTGCGGGCGGGCGACGGTGACACGAGTCTGGCCAAAGCCGCGGCGGTCCATGCGCAGCGCCGACCGCAGGCCAGCCGCGGCAGCCATGGCGCCGTCCCACAACCGGCCGTCGGTGACGCCGGCATGCAAAAAGACCAGCGGCGCGCGGCCATCGTCGTGGGGGCGGTATTCGACGGCCAGCTCGGCGCCGTCGACGGGGATCCAGTGGGTGACTTGCACGAGGGAGATCAATTCGGTTCGGCGATGCGGTAGCCCACGCCCGGCTCCGTCAGCAGCACGCAGGGCTCGGCAGGCTCGACCTCCAGCTTGGCGCGCAACTGGCCCATGTAAAGGCGCAGGTAGTGGGTCTGCTCGGTGTCGTCCGGGCCCCAGACGTCGGCCAGCAGGCGGCGGTGGGTGACGACCTGGCCGGCCTGGCGCACCAGGCGGGCCAGCAGCTTGAATTCGGTGGGCGTCAAGCGCACGTCGACACCGTCGCGACGTACGCGGTGGGCGGCCAGGTCGACCTCCAGGCCGGCACGGCGGTACATCGTGATGGCCGGCTGGGCGACGGTGCCACGGTGGCGCAGCGCCACGCGCAGCCGCGCCAGCAGCTCGCCGATGCCGAAGGGCTTGACGAGATAGTCGTCCGCCCCGGCATCGAGCAGGCGGATCTTCTGGCCCTCGACCTGGCGGGCCGAGATGACGATCAAGGGCGTCGAGCGGTCGCGGCGCAGGACCTGCAGCAGCTCCTCACCGTCGCCGTCGGGCAGGCCGAGGTCGAGCAGCACGGCGTCCAGGTGGCCGGCATGGGCGAGCTGGGCCATGGCGTCGGCGAGGCTGGCGGCGGTCAGCACCTCGTAGCCCTCCACGGCGAGGGCCTCGCGCAGCGTCACGCGCAGTTCGCGGTCGTCTTCGACAAGCAGGAGTTTCATCCGGCGGCCTCCGGCAACTCGGGCACCGCACGCAGCGGCAGACGCAACTCGAAGCTGCAGCCGCCATGGCCGCGCGGGCGCAGGCTCAAGGAGCCCTCATGCGCCTCGGCAATCGCGCGGCACAAGGCCAGGCCCACGCCCGAGCCCGGCGGGCGTTGCGAAAAGGCGGCCAGGTCGCCGCGCTGGAAGGCATCGAAGACGCGGTCGCGCCAGGCCGGGTCAATGCCCGGACCGCGGTCGCGCACGGCGAACAGGGCCTCGCCGCCCAGGCGACGCACCACCAGCTCGACCGGCGCCGTGGCCGGGCTGTACTTCAGCGCGTTGTCGACGAGGTTGTCCAGCAGTTGAGACATCAGGGCCGCATCACACCACAGCAGCGGCAGCCCCGGCTCGATGCGCGCCTTCACGCGCTCGCCGTCCGGCCGGCGGCGCACGCGGCGCAGGGCCGCACCGACGATCTCCTCGGCCGACTCCCAGTCGCAGCGCAGGGCCACGCCCGGCGCGCCCAGCCGGGCCAGCTGCAGGGTGTTGTCGGTCAGGCGCACGAGGCGGGCCGTCTCGTCGACGATACGGCTGGCCAGCTCGCTGCGCTGGGCCGCCGTCAGCCTGTCGCCCTGGGTCTGCAGGGCCGAGGCCGAGCCCATGATGGTGGCCAGCGGCGTGCGGTAGTCGTGAGAGATGGCGGCCAGCATGGCGTTGCGGGTGGACTGGGTCTCGGCCAGTTCGCCGGCCAGCCGGGCCTCGTCCTGCACGCGGCGGCGCTGCAGGGCCAGGCCCATCTGGTCGCACAGGGCCTGGGCATGGGCGAGCTGGTCGATGGCCAAGGCCTCGGTGCCCAGGCCGCGCAGCGTCACGGCGCCCAGGGCCGCATCGCGGCCGCGCAGCGGCAGATAGAGGTCGGGCTCCTCGGCATGGTGGGCCGTGCCGGGGCCCAGCGCCCGGCCGCTGTCGGCGCACAACTGCAGGCCGGCCAGCGCATTGGCATCGGGCTCGCCGACGACGATGTCCTGCGCACCCGGCGACGGCCGCAGCAGCGCCGCGGTGGCCAGGCCGGTGTTGCCGGCCAGGGCCTGCAGCAACTCGTGCACATGCACCTCGGGCTGGTCGGCATCGCGCATCAGGTCACCGAACTCGCGCAGGGCGCGTTCCAGCTGGGCGGCCCGCTGCGCGGCGCGCAGGCCCTCCCAGGCCTGGCGCAGCTTCCAGCCCACCCAGGCGAGCGCCATCAGCGAACCGGTGGCAATCCAGGGCAGGAACTGGACGATGGGGCGGGGAATCATGGGCGGCGCAGTTTAGGTGGCCTCCACGACGACCTGGGCCGGCTCCGGCCTGGCCAGGCGGTCCTTCACCAGGCCGGCCAGCAGCACGTCCACCAGCGTGCCGCCCTGCCCGCCCGTTTGCGCACCGCCCGCCACCAGCACTTCGGGCACCAGTTGCACGCCGGCGCCGGCCAGGGCCTGGGCGACCTGCACGATGGCGTAGTTGCCCGACTCCATGGAGCCGATCTTCTGGCGGATGACCTCGGCCTCGGCTTCACCGATGGCCAAGGTGCGACCAGCTTCGGCCTGGCCGGTGACACGCGTGACCTCGGCGTCGGCCTCGGCCGTGATCTTCTTGGAGCGCGCCGCACCGTCGGCCGTCTTCACCGCCGCCTGAGCGTTGAACTCGGCCATCGCCACCTTGCGCTCGGCGTCCACCACCTGGGCCTGGGTGCGGGCCAGGGCCGTGGCCTGCTCGAGCTGCTGGCGCACGCCCTGCGCTTCCATCTGGATCGTGAAGGTGACCTTCTCCTGTTCGGCCAGCTTGCGGTCGGTCAGCGTCTTCATCAGCTCGGCGGGCGGCACGATGTCGCCGATCAGCGTCTCGACGGCACCGACGTCGTAGGCCTTCAGCGCCGCGGCAATCGCGGCCTTGGCTTCGGCCTGACGCTCGCTGCGCTTCTTCAGGAAGTCGATGACGTCAGAGTTCTGCGCGGCATTGCGGAAGTAGTTGCCGATGGTGGGCTCCAGCACCTGCGTGACCAGGGCCTCCATGCTGCCGAAGCGGGCGATGACCTTGGGCGCGTCATTGCGCGGGATGTGGATGATCTGGCTCACGTCCAGGTTGAAGGTGAAGCCGTCGGCCGAGCGCACGGTGATGGTCGAGAGATTCGCGTCCAGCTTGTGGGCCTCGGTCTTGCCGGTGGCCCAGTTCAGCACGACGTTGGCCGTGGGCACCACGCGCACCTTGTGGGTGTAGGTGTTGATGGCGTATTTGCCGGGGTCGAGCACATCCACCCAGACGCCCTTCTCGCCGCGGCGGACCATGTTGGCGTGGCGGAAGCCCTCGCCCGTGACGTCCACGCCGGGCGTGCCGACGAAGGCGACGACGACACCGACGGAGGCGATGGGCACTTCGGTCATGTCGATGATCTCGACGGTGGCGAACATCGGGTTGATGAAGTAGCGGCCGGCCAGCAGCACCTGCTCCTGCAGGCCCTTGGTGCCGCCGGCATTGACGAAGGCCTGGGGCTCCTGGAAGAGGTTGTGGCCGGGCACTTCGGGGCCGGCAATCTCACCGGTGGTCAGGGACGCACCTTCGCGCGTCGTCACGATGCCGACCTTGTTGTCGGGCACGTCGGTGACCTGCACCTGCGCGACCTTGAACAGGCCGGGGTTGATGCGGTACTTGCCTTGGGGAATGACGCTCATCTGCGGGCCACGCTCGCCACCGCCGTCCATGAAGGCACGGGCGTCCTGGAAGCTGTCGCAGGCCACAGCGCGGCCGATGACACGGCCACCGGCCAGCGGGCGGCCGTCGCGCGCTTCGACGATGCCGATCTTGCCGGGCTCGATGATGGTCATGCGCTCCAGGCGCACGGTGAACAGCAGCGTGTTGATGCGCCAGGCACCGGGGGGCACGACGCTGGTCTGCAGGCCACGCTCGCCACTGGCGAGGAAGGCGCGGGCGTCCTGGAAGTTGTCGCAGGCCACATGGCGGGCCAGCACGCGGCCGTCCGGCAGCGGCGCGCCGTCGCAGGCTTCGACGATGCCGATGGCGTCATCGGGCACGACGGTGAACTTGACCAGCTCGACCTCGTACTGCCACGGCCACAGGCCGAGGTGCAGGCCGGGGGCCAGCGTGTCGGCCTGCAGGCCGGCTTCGCCGAACAGCGCGACGATGCGGCCAGGCGGCAGTTCGCGGTGGCTGCCGAACAGCACGAAGCCCTTGGTGACGGTGCCGATGGAATCGTCGGGCACGATGACGAAACCGAACAGGCGCAGCGTGCGCTTGTAGAAGACCAGGGCCAGCAGGGCTGCGACCACGAGGGCGGTCAGCCAGGGGTGAACGACGGGGAAGGACAGGATGTCCATGTGAGGCCACTGTTGTGAAGGAGCCTGCACTCTCGGCGGCACCGCGTTAGGGCCACATAAGGACGCCGCGGTCGTTGCGGCAAAACAAAAGGCGCCGGGCCGAAGCCGGGCGCCCTGGGGGGCGAAAGCGTGGGCGSGGCGTCAGCCGCGACGACGCCGGGCAGCGCCGCCGCAGGCCAGCAGCGCGACACCGGCCAAGGCCAGCGAAGCCGGCTCGGGCACGCGCGCAGCCGTCGTGATGTTGAAGGAGTAGAACGCCGCGTTCGTACCGTTGTAGAAGTTGGCAGTGTCGAAACGGAAGCTGGCCGTGCTGTCCGTGAAGCTGAAGCTGCCCAGGCCGCCGGCCGCCAGGTTCTTCGACGAGGCCAGTGCGAGCGCCGAGATGGACTCATCAAAGCCGGACAGGTCCAGGAAGAAGGAGCCCGCGGCGCTGTTCGTGGAGCCTGCAAAGCTGATGGTGATCGCCGTGTTCGAGATGTCGATGCCCACGAATAAGCCGGACGACGAGCAGTTGTTGGCCGACGGGCCCACGCAGGCAGCAAACTCGCCGCCTGCCCCGACCGTGGCAGAGGCCGGCCCGAAGGTCTTCATCTGTGTGGCGCCGGTGGCCGAGGCGTTGAAGTCCACCGTGGTGCCCACGAGGCCGGCCTGGGCCGAGGAGGCGGCCAGCGCTGCAAGGGCCGCAATGGCCAACGTTTTGTTGAAAAGCATGTGTGAGTTCTCCGGGGGTAGAAACTGACTTGATCACGCCGCCCAGCAAAGACGAGGCACTGATGTCCCAGAGGCGGCCCCGGGATAAAAGTAAGTTTCCGTAAGCAATTATCGAGCCGTTGAGCTAACCCATTGATTTATTGGATGGAAAGATGTAACGACAGGCAGCGCTGTCAATTTAGCCGACACCCTGCCCACCCCGGTGGGCAGGGTTTTCACGGTGAGGCACGCAGAGGCGCGCGAGCTCCGAGCACTCCTTCATGTGTCGGGGAACATCAGTGCGAAGCCACATCAGCAAGCGCCCTGACCCGGTGGAAGCGGCAGTACTGCCGCCGCCAGCCCTCATGGTCCCTGGCGTCGACGACGGTGCGCCACTGCATATTGGCAGCGGCGTCCTCGCCATCGGCACAGGTCGGCACGATGTGTCCGATCACATGGCCCGGGCAGACACCCGCGGTCTGGCCGGTCGCCGGGCAAGGGTTGGAGCGCTTGAATTCCGCCACGGCGGCGCTGGGCCGCTGCGGCCTCGCGTCGGCCAGCGGTGCCATCACCAGCAGTGCGGCGCCAACCAGGGCTGCAGCGACGGCGGCGACCGCCAACGTCAGCGCCCTCACAGCACCACCCGACGAACGTCGATTTCGGTGTCTTCCCACACCATGGCATCCGGCTTGGGCAGATCGACCGGGCCGCCGAAGAAGCCGATGGGCACGGCTTCTTGCGGACCAGTCTCGTGCAGGCGTTTCACGCGGCGCATCGCGTCGCGAATCTGCAGGACCGAGTCCTGGGCCAGGGTCTGGAAGGGAATCTGCATGGCGGGCTCCGTTGTCGAGAACGACAGTCTCGGCAGCAGCGGGCCATGCGGAAATCACCCTTAGGGGTGCAGCAGGGCGATGTGCTGGGGGGTGCCTCCCCCTCGCATCCCTCCAAAGGGGGATGGCAAAAAAATGCCCCGGCCAGTGGCCGGGGCTGCAATCGCTGGGACGCCTGAGAGGCCGTACCAGTGGTCTGCTCAGGGAGGGAGAAACAGACAAGCTCAGGTTAGCGCGACGAGGGCCGCACTGATGTAGGACGTCGCCGCAGCAGCGAGAAACATGCGCTGACAAACGACACGCCTCGCAACCGGCGCCGCGTGAGAAATCTCATGAGACAAATGCCACCGATGTATCGGTCTGTGAGACCCCACCCATTCAGGGGGGTGACTCCCTAGACTGCGCCGCTCGCGCAATTCAGCGCGGAAAAGGATGCAGTCCATGGTCCCTGTTGTTGAAGCGCGGCGCAGCCCGCCGCCCCACGCCTTTGCGGGCGCTGCGCTGGACATGAACAGCGACTTCGGCGCGCTCGATGGCGAGGCGCTGGGCCTCGTCGAGCGCCGCTATGGCGACCGCGGGCTGGTCATCTCGCGTGAGCGCTACAGCAGCCGCAACCAGGACGGCGACATCGTCTGCACCGGGCGCGACGGCGACCAGATCGTCGGCACCCTGTCCGTGCGTTTCGACGGCAAGGGCGGCCTGCACGCCGACCTGCTGTTCAAGGCCGAACTGGACGAATGGCGCGCCGCGGGCGTCAAGCTCTGCGAGTTCGGCGGCCTGGCCGTGGACAAGCATTCCCACGACCCCAAGCGCGTGCTGGCCCAGATCTTCCACCTCGGCTATCTGCACGCCCACCGCCGCGCGCGCTGCGAACGCCTCGTCATCGAAGTCAACCCGCGCCATGTGGGCTTCTACCGGCGCTGCCTGGGGCTGGTGCCCTACACGGCCGCCCGCCACAACCCGCGCGTCGATGCGCCGGCCGTGCTGATGAGCATCGATTTCGCGACCATCCGCGAGCAGATCGCGCTGTGGGGCGGCCACCCCGACTCGCTGGCGTCGGCACGAAGCCTCTACCCGCTGGCCTGGGACGAGGCGACCGAGGCCACGATGCTGGCTCGCCTGCCTTGAACTAAGTTGGGCGACGAGTCATTCCACCGGCAGCAGGGCCAGGAAACGGTCCAGCATGTGGAAGTGGTCGTCGAAGAACTGTTCTTCCATGCCCGCCAACTCGGCCACCGGCACCCAGCGCGCCTGGGCCGCATCGTCTGCTCCCTGCACTTCGGGCAGCTCGCGCTCACCCAGGTCGAAGTGATGGGCATGCGTGATGGTGCGGCCGCGTTGGCTGCGGTCCGGGTGATCGAACACGGCCACGCCCAGCAGCGCCTGCTGCAGCGTCTCGGGTAGCAGGCGCAGCCCGGTCTCCTCCTCCAGCTCGCGCACCGCCGATTGGTAAAGGGTGTCGCGCGGCTCGACAAAGCCGCCGGGCAAGGCCCACAGGCCCTGGCCCGGGTCCTGGGCGCGCTGGATCAACAGCACATGGCCGGCGCATTGCAGCACCAGGTCGACGGTGACGAAGACCGGCGCATAGGGCGCTGCCGCCCATGCCTGACGGTAGCGCTTGAGCATGGCCCACTCGCGCCGCAGCGCAGCCAGATACGGCAGATGCGCCCAGGCCTGCATGAAGGACCGCGTGCCCGGCGGCACCTGGTCGACCCAGCTGGCCAGCACGCCGTCCAAATCCTCGGGTTCGGCCTCGAACAGCGCGGCACGCAGGTCCGTCGCGTCCACGCGGTGCTGGCGCGGCAGGCTGTGCAGCTTCCACGGCGAGAAGCGGCGCAGATAGTCGCTGGTGGCGTCCTTGAAGTGGCCGACCAGCGTCACGTCGGCATTGCCCACGCGCTGCTGCACCGCGCCGCGCACGGCCTGCACCCAACGGGCTTCGTCGTAGAGGTCGCGCAAAGGCACGACCTCCACCCGTTCGCGTTCCTCCTCGCTCAGGGCCAGGCGCAGCATCTCGGCGCGCTCGGTCCAGCTGAAGGGGTGGCGCGGCGAGCGCGCCTGATGGGCCGAACCCAGCATGACGATGACACGCGGCGCCTCGGCCAGCGCCGCGCGCAGCAGGGCGAGATGGCCGTTGTGGACGGGTTGGAAGCGGCCGATGACGATGGCGACTTCGCTCATGACAGCACGCTCGGAAAAACCGCCGCGATCGGCATCTGCCGCCCCTGACCGAAGGCCCTCGCGCGCAAGCGGATCAGCGGCGGTGCCTGGCGGCGCTTGTACTCGCTGCGCTGGATCATGCGGGCGATCCGCTCGATCAGCGCCCTGCCCTCGGGCGTTGCGCGCAGGGCCGCCATGCGGGCCTCGGCGGCCTCGCGCTCCCCGCCCGCCAGGCGTTCGCCTTCGATGAGCACCTTGAGCATCTCGTCCAGCACGGGGTAAGGCGGCAGGCTGTCGCTGTCGCGCTGGCCCGGCGCGAGTTCGGCCGACGGCTCCTTCTCGATGATGGCCGTGGGGATGAGCTCGCGCCCGGCCGCTTCGTTCAGGTGGCGCGACAGCGCGAAGACCTCCGTCTTGTAGAGGTCGCCAATGAGGCCGAGGCCGCCATTGGTGTCGCCGTACAGCGTGCAATAGCCGACCGACACCTCGCTCTTGTTGCCCGTGGTCAGCAGCAGGTGGCCGTTGGCGTTGGAGTAGGCCATCAGGATGGTGCCGCGCACGCGGGCCTGCAGGTTCTCCAGCGTCAGGCCCTGCATGGGCGCGCCGAAGCTGTCGGCAAACTGGGCCTTCAGCGCCTCCACGGCGGCGTGGATGGGGTGGTTGAGCAGCTGGATGCCGAGGTTGCGGCACAGGGCTTCGGAGTCCGTCACCGAGCCGCTGGACGAGAAGCTGGACGGCATGGTGATGCCGACCACGTTGTCCGCGCCCAGGGCCTCGGCGGCCAGGGCCAGGGTCAGCGCGCTGTCGATGCCGCCCGAGCTGCCGACCACCGCCTTGGTGAAGCCGCAGCGGCGGGCGTAGTCGCGCAGACCCAGCACGGTCTGGGCGCGGTAGAAGGCCATGGCGCTCAGGCCCGCCGGCTCGGGCCGCGCGAGGCGGCTGCCGTCCGGTTCGACAAAGTGCCCTTCCTCGAAGCCCAGCGTGCGGACCGACTCGACGAAGCGCTCCGCCTCGAAGACGACGCCTGCCTCGGGCTCGACGGCGAAGCTGGCGCCGTCGTAGACGAGCTGGTCATGCCCGCCGACATGGTTGACGTAGAGGACCGGCAAGCCGTTGCGCCGGGAGGCCGACGCGAAGACCTGGTGGCGCTGCTCGCGTTTGCCGATGTTGCTGGGGCTGGCGTTGATGCTGATGACGAAGTCGGGCGCCGCATCGCGCAGCCGCTCGAAGGGGTTGACGCCATAGTCGGCACCGCCGTCATTCCAGCCGTCTTCGCAGATCAGCAGGCCGACCTGGGCCGAGCCGATGCGCAGCACCTTGGCGACATCGGGGCCGGGCTCGAAGTGGCGGCGCTCGTCGAAGATGTTGTAGGTGGGCAGCAGCTGCTTGGCATAACGCAGCAACACCTCACCACCCTTGAGCGCCAGCAGACCGTTCTCCAGCTTCTTGCCGGGCCCTTCGCGCGTCAGCGGCGCGCCGAACACCCAAGTCAGCTCGGGCAGCTCGCGCGAGGCCGCGCGCAGCGACTGCAGGCCCGCTTCGATCTGGCGCAGGAAGGCGGGTTCATCCAGCATGTCCCCCGGGTAGTAGCCGCTGACGGCCAGTTCCGGAAAGACGACCAGCTGCGAGCCGGCCCAGGCCGCCTGGCGCGCCGCGGCCACCATGCGGGCCACGTTGCCGGTCACGTCGCCCACCGTGAGGTTGAGCTGGGCAAGGGTGAGCTTCATCATGACTTGATGCCAAACACCTGACGCAGATAGGCCAGGAAGGTCTCGTCGTCGCAGAGCGTCTTGCCGGGGCTGTCGCTGAGCTTGGCCACGGGCTGGCCGTTGGCATGGGTCAGCTTCATGACGATGTTCAGCGGCGTTGGCCCCAAGTCGTTGCTGAGGTGGGTGCCGATGCCGAAGCCGACCTGCACCCGATCAGCGAAATGACGATACAGCTCGATGGCCTTGGTGACGGTCAGCCCGTCGCTGAAGACGAGGCGCTTGGTGTGCGGGTCGATGCGCAGCTTGGCGTAGTGGGCCAGCGCCTTCTCGCCCCAGGCGACCGGGTCGCCGCTGTCGTGGCGCAAGCCGTCGAAGAGCTTGGCGAAGTAGAGATCGAAGTCGGCCAGGAAGGCATCCATGCCGACGACGTCGGTCAGCGCCGTGCCGAGGTCGCCGCGGTACTCCTGCACCCAGTCTTCCAGCGCGGCCTTCTGGTGGTCGCGCAGGCGCACCGTGCCCAGGGCCTGGTAGGTCTGCAGGTATTCGTGGGCCATGGTGCCGATGGGCACCAGGCCCAGCTCCTTGGCCAGCAGCACGTTGGAGCTGCCCTTGAAATGCTGGGGCAAGGCGTCGCGCAGCTGGGTCACCACCTCGCGCTGCCAGGCGCCCGAGAAGCGGCGGCGCAGGCCGAAGTCGAACAGGTCGAAAGGATGGCGCTGCGGCCGCGGCTCGGCCGCGAAGGCCTGCAGCGCGGCGATCTTGTCGTCCAGGCGGCGCTGGCCTTCAGCGCGCACGGCGGGGGTATCCAGGCGGCGGAAGTAGAGCTCGTTGACGATGGCCAGCACCGGGATCTCGAAGCCCATCACATGCACCTGCGGGCCGCGGGCGACGATGTTGAGCTGGGCGCCGTCGGTCGTCACTTCGACGAAATCGCGCTGGAACTTGAAGATGCGCAAGAAATCGACGAAGTCGCTTTTGATGAAGCGCAGGCCCTTCACATAGGCCAGCTCATCGGCGCGAAAACTCAAGCTGCACAGCGCCTCCAGCTCGCGCTCGACGTCGGCCTTCAACTCGGCCAGCGGGTAGCCCGGCTGGTTGCGGCAGACGAAGCGGTACTCGGCCTGGGTTTGCGGATGGCGATGCAGCAGGGTCTGCCACATCGTGAACTTGTAGAGGTCGGTGTCCAGCAGGCTGGTGATGACGGGAGTGCTCATGCTGTTGCTTCTCAAATCTCGGTGCTGAGGGCCAGTTGCAGGCCACGTGCCTGCATGGCAGCCAGGAACTCGGCCTGCTGGGCCTCGAAGCCTGCCACAGGGCTGATGCAGTCGGTCAGCAGCACCAGCTTGTTCATGCGACCGGAAGGCAGATGGGCCGCCAGATGCTCGACGGTGGCGCGCACGCAGTGGCTGCCGGCCTCACCGGCGATGAGCACGCGATCGAAGCGGTCCAGCTCGGCCAGCAGCGCCTGGTTCAGTTCAGTGCCCTCGTCGTCAGGGTCGGGCACCTCGGCCTGAAGCGCGCTGTAGTGCTCGGTCCAGGGGTTCTCGCCCTTGGTGACGACTTCCACCGAGCGCCCCTGCCCGTCCGACCAGGCGTCCAGTTGCGCCTGCAGGCCGGCGTGCACGCCATGCCCCCAACTGCCCATCTGGCAGTGCACGGGCCAGACCATCAGCGTGTAGCGGCCGGTGGCTTCCAGTGCGTCGAGATAGGCCAGCACGCGGTCGAGCTGGGCGGCATCACGCGGCAGATAGGCGCCGGCGCGCACCTGGGCCGCCGTGATGGGCGTGAAGGGTCCCGGCGCGCGCTGGTTGGCCGTCTCCACCCAGAAGCCCGGGTGGGCGATGTCGATACGGTGGTGGGAGTCCAGCGTCACGGTGACGGCGGCTATCGCGCCGCCCAGGCGCTTCACCAGGCTGGCCGCGCGCTGCAGGTCGGCGTGGGCGCCGGCCACCGGCAGCGCCGGCTTGATGAGCTCGCCCGTCACCGGCGAGCGTGGCAGCCAGTCCGGCGGCAGGTCGCAGAAGTCATTCTGGGGATCGATCAGCAGCAGATGCGTCTTCATGTGCATGTCCTCTTGTGGTGTGGCCACATGATAACTCCACTTAAATTATTTTTGCAACTAAGTAGTCGCCGAGCAGCCTTCGGTCCCATTGAAGGCTTATCCTTGCTTCGGTGAACAATTCAACGAACTCCTTGACGGACACCCGGCTGATCTGCACGGTCGACATCGTGCTGCTGACGCTGCGCGAGGGCCAATTGCAGGTCATGCTGCTCAAGCGCGACCGCGAACCCTTCGAAGGCGCCCTCGCCTTGCCGGGTGGCTATGTTCACACCAATGAAGACCAGGGCTGCGAGGATGCCGCCCAGCGCGTGCTGCTGCAAAAGGCCGGGCTGCAAAGCCCCTACCTCGAGCAACTGGCCAGCTTCAGCGGCCCCGCCCGCGACCCGCGCGGCTGGAGCGTGTCGGTGGCCTATTTCGCGCTGGTGGCCACGCCCGAGGCCAGCCAGCCCGGCCAGCACTGGCTGCCGGTGGACCGTCTGCCCCAACTGCCCTTCGACCATGGCCGCATCGTCGTCGCCGCCGCCGAGCGCGTGCGCAACAAGAGCCAGTACTCGTCCCTGCCCGTGCACCTCTGCCCCGAGCCCTTCACGCTGCCCGAACTGCACGCCATCTACCAGGCCCTGCTCGGCGAGGCCATCAACCCGGTGAGCTTTCGCCGCAAGATGGACGAACTGGCCATCCTCGAAGCGGTACCGGGCGCCAAGCGCGCCGACGGGCCGCACCGGCCGGCGCAGCTGTATCGGCTGAAGGAGGAGTTCAGGCAGACGCTGCGGCTGGTGGGGCGGGGGTTGAATGCCTGAGTCAGTCCTTGGCGGGCGTTCTCGATCGAATGAAGAGGTGCTTGCGCCCTCTCCTCGGGTTCGCAGCTACCGCGTAGTCCTGCGGCGAAAAGCCTTCGCGCTGGGAGCGCAAGGCGTCGCCGTCGACATGCTGGGCGGTCGAGGCGATATCTGCCTCCGACACCCCGCACGCCTTGAAGTGCTCTCGCCAACCGTTCACGGCTTGAATCACCCTGGCGACCTCTTGGGCTGCGTCGGGTGGTTGCAGGCCGAACGCCGCGCACTGCGACATCGCATTGCTCAGCGTCGAATCATGCCCTTCGGAGCCACAGACGAACTCCTGGTATCCATGCGCCCCTGCCGAGGGCAGGACATCGTATGCCGGTGAAAGTCTGTAGCGGCCGTTGCTGCGTGGCTCGACGACCATCAGCGAATGGTTCTTCTCGTGGTCGTCCGTGTTGTCGATCAGGATGTTGAACACCATGCGACGGAACAACTCTCGGGCATCAAGCTGGTTCACTCCCGCGGTCGCGACGCCGGCCCGCCTCAGCAAGAGTGCAAGCGCGGGGTAGGAAAGCTCAGGATCGTCAGCGTCCGGGGCGACGGCTCGCAACGCCGTTCCGGCCGAAATGCTGTGAATTCGACGCTGACCGTCGCGGTCAAAGCGCCGGATGGCAACGGCGTGGCGCCGGCGAAGCGGGATGGGCAAAGTGTCGGCCACGGCAATGCCGGCAAGCTTCGCCAAAGTCATGGCCGCGTGCTCGATGAGCGGTGAATTCAGTGGGTCGTCCTTGCGCGGAAATTTGACGACCCACTCATCACCCTCGATCTCCATCAGAGCCTTGGGCTGAGCGCCTCCCAGTGTCCCGCCCGCGGAAAGGATGCGCTGCTCCGCAACGGTGAGCGGCTCGGATGCCTCCAACTTGGCGACAACCTCGCTGACCGTTTGCACCATCTCGAGCCGCGGCAGCGCCTGGCCGCGATGAGGAAGGTATGCGGCGTCGGAAGTCGAGACACCCAATGCGCCAAACCGATCGTCTCCTGCATAGAAGAGGTACTCCATCAACGACAGCCGCGCCGGCTTGTCGACGTATCTGATCACCCGCTCGCCCCACCGATCGGGCCTCGCGTCGTCGACGGCCCCGACCGCTCGAGGCGAATCAGCCTGCAGCCGTCCTCGCGGCGCGTACTCGCCGTCACTCAGCGGCAGGTCTTCGCTCAGCGGGAAACCGGCATCGAGCCAGGAGGCGCTGTATTGCAGGGCCACGCCGCGGCCCGATTCCACGAGGCGCAACTGTCCAACGAGTACCGGCGAGCGGGGATCCTCGATGTACCAAAGGAAGAGGATGTCGTGCCGCATGGCTACTTGGGCTGACGCGCCTTGCTGGTGATGGCAGCCTCGGCGGTCGACCGTGCGCGATCCTCGGCAAGCTCGATGGCTTCCCTGACGCTGAGTTCCAAGGCGCCCCTGTCATGCTCGGGCGCCGCAAGCCGCGTCAACTCGCCGTCTCGCCCAATCAACCAGAGCGCCGTCGCGACGATGCCCACGCTGACCGAAGGATCCCCAGCCTCCAGCCGCAGCAACGTGGGGATGGTGATCCCCAATCGCTTCGCCCAGGTTCTCAGGGATTCCCTTCTTCGAAGCCTGGCGACCGTGAGGTCAGCCCCCAGCCGCTGCAAGGCATTCGCAGTCGCCGGAGGCATCTGAAGGATTGCTTTGGAAAGCTTAGGCATACAAATAGAATTTACCTCATCGCGACGCTTTGGTATGTTCTATTTGCACGAACCTAATCTAACCCGCCTTTTCTCTCGCCAAAAGCGGCAGCAAGCCGAGGCGCGCGTCTGGGAACAAAAAAGCGCCTAAGCCCTTGAAGGGATTAGACGCTTTGGGAGTCGCGGGACTTGAATTTGGCCTGCCCGGAGGGACTCGAACCCCCGACCTGCTGCTTAGAAGGCAGCTGCTCTATCCAGTTGAGCTACGGGCAGACAGAACAGGCGATTAGATCAGCACGCCGATGATCGCGTCGCCGATGCCCATCAGGGCGGCACCGGAGATCAGGCCGGCGCAGATGGGCTCCATGCCTTCGACCCAGATGCGGTGGCCGCGGGACTCGGCGGGGGCGTTCTTGTACTTCTTGGCCATGTACCAGAACATCAGCGCGCCGACGAACATCATGAAGGTGGCTTGCGGCGGCAGCGTGACGCCCAGGCCGATGGCCACGGCCGACAGGCCCGACTTGCCCTTGGTGACGATGCGTGCCAGCTCGATGACGATGGCCGCCACGGCCGCGACGCCCATGGAGATCAGCGCAGAGGTGGGCAGGCTCTTCAGGCCCTTGGCGATGATGTCGGCCACGCCCTTCCATTGCAGCGCAGCGGGGAAACCGAACTGGTCGGACACCATGCCAGCCGCGCTGGCAGCGCCGTTCGCATCAGGCTTGATGAAGAGCAGGAAGAACAGCGGCACGCAGACCAGCACGCCAGCCAGGTTGCCGATGATGTGGCCGATGGCCTGGTGGCGCGGCTTGCCGCCCAGCATGTAGCCGGGCTTGATGTCGGACAGCAGGTTGGCCGCGTTGGAGGCGATCTCGGCCGTCATGCCGGCGGGCAGCAGGTTGGAGCCGGGGTTGGTGCGGTCCAGCGCGCCCATCGTGAACTGCGTGATCTTGGACAGCGATCCGGTCGGCGTCCAGGACGTCAGCGCCATGGAGTTGGTGCAGATCACGGTCAGCACGAAGATCAGCGGCAGCGACACGATGGCCAGCCACAGCGGCACGCCGAAGAAGGCATGCGTGGCATAGCAGCCCATCAGGCTGACGACGGGCACGCCGATCCAGCTGATCCACAGCGGCACCTCGATGTCCTTGAGCAGGTCGCTCTTGGGCTCGGCCTTGGCAGCGATCTGCGCCGGGGTCTTGCGCTTGAACGCACTCGTGAAGATCTCGGGCTTGGCCAGCAGCGACACCAGGGCGCCCACGACCATCATCGTCACGCCCCACCACAGCGACCATTGGTTGACGATCTCGACGCGGTTCAGCGGGATGAGCACGCCATTGGCGCCCAGGCGCGGTGCGATGTCGCCGGCCTGGATCATCAGCGGCGCCAGGATCACGAAGTTGACGATCACGCCCACAAAACAGCTCGCCGCCACCGCGAGGCCCATCAGGCCACCGGTGCCGATCAGCGCGGCGTCCACCACCAGGCGCAGGCCCAGGGTGCGGAAGTCGGTGCCCAGGATGCTCGGGATGAAGCCATGCGCCTTGACGGCCCAGGCGTAGTAGTAGTCATCGATGCGCTCGTGCAGATGCCAGGGCTCGGCCATGCCGGCCCACTTGTCCATGGCCAGCAGCTTGAACTGGACCAGCTTCATCCAGCCCTCGCCGCAGATGCCCTGCAGCAGCGCCGCACCGCCGGCCACCCAGCCCAGCAGCTTGGCCTTGAACATGCCCTCGCTGCCCTTGCCGTGGTACAGCGAGTCGAGCACCACGCCGCAGGCGCGGCCTTCCGGGAAAGGGGCCTGGTCTTCATTGATGAAGCGGCGCTTCAGCGGGAAGGCCAGCAGCACGCCCACCAGCGACACCAGGAACATCCAGATGGCGATCTGCCACCACAGCGGCACATGGCCCGTCACCAGCATGTAGGCCGGCAGGCTGGAGATCAGCGCCGTGGTCACATAGCCCGACGCCGTGGCGATGGACTGGGTGCAGTTGTTCTCGAGGATGGTGTAGTCCTGGGCTAGGCCGGCCGCGTGCAGCGCACGGAACAGCGCAAAGGCCAGGATGACCGACGTGAGGCCAACGCCGAGGGAGATGCCCGTCTTGGCGCCGATGTACAGGCCGGTGGAGGAGAGCACACCGCCGAGCAGGAAACCGGTGATGCCCGAGCGCAGCGAAAGCTGGGCCATGTCGCCGCGGAAGACGTTCTTGAACCACCACTCGTCCTTTTGGGCGCGTGACATGGTGGCGATCTGCTCGTCGGTCAGGTGTTGAATTGCCATGGGATCACGGCGGCGCTTGTGGCGCGGCCTGTTGAACAAAGCTGGGGATTGTCCCGGCCGACCGCTCGGTCGGACTTTGGGATATGCCCTGGGTCAAAGCCCCTGGGTTGCGGGGGCCTGAAAAAATGCCGCCACGGCAATGCCGACGGCGGCTCATTCGCATGCAGGCCGTTGGTTTGCCTGCAGCGGCAAGGGATTTTGCCAGCTTTCGCCGGGGCGGCCAGCGCCACACCACTCATGGCGACAAACACCACCGCAGTCCAACGTCGGCGATATCAACGGCGGCTTCTGGAATCGCCGAGTCGCAAAGGCCGAGTTACGTCCACCGCGACCGCACCAAGGACACTTGCGGCATGTTCCGCCTCGTCAAAGCCCTCTTCCGTATACCCCTCGCGCTTTGCGCCATCGGCGCTCCCGAGTCACATGCTTGGGGTGCGAACGGCCATCGACTCATCGCCGAGCTGGCTCAGATGCAGCTAACGCCCGCGGCGTCCGCTGAGGTCAATCGCCTGCTAAGCCTGGAGCCCGGCGCCACGATGGCGTCAGTATCGACCTGGGCAGACGAGAGACGGTCGAACGCCACGGCGCCGCTGCACTACGTCAACTTGCCAGAAGGAGAGTGCAATTACTACCTAGGGCGCGACTGCCCAAACGGTAGATGCGCGGTCGAGGCGATGTCGGCAAAGATCGCGATCCTGAGTTCAACAGCTCCGGATGCGGAACGGCTGATAGCGCTGAAGTGGGTCATCCATTTGGTGGCCGACATCCATCAGCCGTTGCATGTGGGCATGGCCGCTGACAAGGGAGGCAACCTGTTCCAGGTACGGGCGTTCGGACGCGGCTCCAACCTACACGCAGTCTGGGACGGCGAACTCATCCGGCGCCGCGCCGGCGGCCTAAGCCGGTTACTGCTCGACGCATCGACCCCAAGTCCCGACGGCGCGAGCACGGTTGACCCGGCGCAGTGGGTGAACGAGTCATGTGCAGCCCGAAGCGCCGCGGGTTTTTATCCTGAGGGGCGAGTGGTAGGCCCGGCCTATGCTGAACGGTGGGACGGCACGCTGGTGGAGCAGCTCGCGCTGGCAGGGCGCAGGCTCGCCAGCACGCTAAACGACAAACTCAGTCGAGCGCGCTGAGGACGGCTTCGCAGCGGCTACTGACGCTCGCGGCCGGCGTTCGTAGGGCAGCAAAGTGCCCAAAGCGGAAATCCGCCGATCCGCGGCAACAGGCTGGTCCGAGTCTTCGCGGCAGACGGTCCGAGCGACCGCTGCGTTCTGGCACACGACACTCGACGGGCAGTGGCTCAGGTAGGCGCTCCAGCGCCCCTCCGCAATTTTGAGCGCGCTTTGCCTATTGCGGTGGCTTGTGCCACCCGGGCTGCGCAATCAGCGGAAGTCGGACTGGAGTCCAGACGCACGCGCGCTGTTGGGTTGGCACCGGCGTCAGATCTTAAAAGTCGAAACCAGCTTGACCAGGTCTTCCGCCTGGTGCTTCAGGCTCTCGGCCGCTGCAGCGCTCTCTTCGACAAGGGCCGCATTCTGTTGGGTGGCCTCGTCCATCTGAGAAATGGCTTGGCCAACTTGGCCAACCCCGGTGCTCTGCTCACGGCTGGCGGCGCTGATTTCGCGCACGATCTGCGCAACCCGTTCGATGGATGTCACGACCTGGCCCATCGTCTCGCCAGCGCGGTTCACGAGCACCGCACCCTGCTCAACGCGCTCAACGCTGTCGCCGATCAGGACCTTAATCTCCTTTGCCGCGGCTGCACTGCGTTGCGCCAGCATGCGCACMTCGCTGGCGACCACGGCGAAGCCTCGGCCTTGCTCGCCAGCACGGGCCGCTTCCACGGCGGCATTCAGCGCCAGGATGTTGGTCTGGAATGCGATGGAGTCAATGGTGCTGATGATGTCGCTGATCTTGCGCGAGCTTTCCTCGATGCCGCGCATGCGCTGGACGGCTTCGCCGACCACCTCACCGCCCTGACGCGCGACGTCACTGGCGTCATGCGCGAGCTGATCCGCCTGGCCCGCGTTGTCAGCGTTCAGTCGGACGGTTGCCGACAGTTCCTCCATGGAGGCGGCGGTCTGCTGAATCGCACTAGCCTGCTGTTCAGTGCGGGCGGAGAGGTCATTGCTGCCGAGCGAAATCTCCGAGCTGGCGGTGGCCACGCCGTCCGCGTTGTGTCGCACCGCGCCGACCAGATGGCGCAAAGACTGCTGCATGCCGGCCAGGGCGTGCGTGAGCTGCGCCGTCTCGTCGTTGCCGACGGAGTGAATCTCCCGTGAAAGATCGCCTCGGCCAACCTGTTCCGCTTCATAGATGGCCGCACGCAGCGGCCGCACGACTGAGCGGGTGATAAGCCAAGCCGCCGCCACGCCAATGCTCAGACAAATCGCAGCGAGCGCAAGCATGACGATCTGCGTGCGGCGTGCGGCATCGAGCACCTCGCGCGTTTCGTCGCGGACCCGTTCACCCTGGTAGTCGGCCATCCGACTGATGGACGCGACATAGACCTCCGACGCGGGGCGCATCTTGCCTTCGAGGGTCTGCAGTGCGGTTTCCGCCTCCCCGGCCTTGAGTTGGGCAAAGACCTGATTGCGGATGTCAACGTAGGCCTTGCGGGCGGCACTGATCTCGTCGAGGCTGGCCTTGCCGCGAGGCGTGTCGGATGCCTTGGTCAAAGCCTCCTGCAGCTCAGTGATCTTGGCGCTGGTGGTTTTGATGACGGGCGCAAAGAAATCCGCCACGGGACCCGCGCCGCCGGCGCGTGCAACGGCGTCGGTACGCGTCACGTTCAGCTGGGTCTGAGTCCGCCAGTCCTGTGCCAGGTCTTGCTGGCGTTGGAGTTCTACCAACAAATCGATGTGGGGTCCGACAGTGGCCATCTGCCGATAGCTCAGCCCTACAGCCAGCGCCAGAAGCACCAAAACGATGCCGAAGCCCAGAGCGAGCCGCATGCCAATGCGCAAGGATTGCATCTTCATCATTGCCTCCTGTCGTGGTTGCAAGTCCACGTCGGAGTCCACCAGCATCAACTCAAACGGTCGGCGCCA
Organism: Roseateles sp. P1_C1_2; assembly: GCF_056406535.1. Taxonomy (NCBI): domain Bacteria; kingdom Pseudomonadati; phylum Pseudomonadota; class Betaproteobacteria; order Burkholderiales; family Sphaerotilaceae; genus Roseateles; species Roseateles sp. P1_C1_2. Next base: position 58,268 of record NZ_JBFUAB010000013.1, on the reverse strand, counting down.
GCAGCCACTCAAACGCAGCAGCCATGTCGTTATAGAAAACCCTGTTGTCACCGTAGTCGTCCGCAAACGCAAGGCGAGCGAGGAAAGCGATCTTCGTGTTTGGGACCACGATGGCACGCTTTGGTCGCAGCGGCAGCGTGGCATCCAGCGCCCTCTGGGACCATGCCACGTCAGTAGCCGGGGCAATCATTTCCAAGGCGTCGTAGAGGACCAACGGCTTGCCGGTGTCCTCCATGAGGCCGAGCACGCGGCGTTGGCAATCTGCCAAAAGCTCAACCGTCGGCAGCCCACGGAGCCGGGCAATGATGACGGACCCGACGGGTTCAACCCAGAGTTGGCTTTCCATGACACCTTAATCGTGAGCTCATGAATGCGCTGGGAACCCTGGCGGTCGCGCTTCTCGGCGGCGGCGGGAACAAGCTGCCGGATGAGTGTTCACCCTTGCGACGACGCCCGCCTCCGTCATGCGTCCAGACATAACACCTATCCTCGTCGCTTGGCTTGAAGCTGCGGTCATAGCGCGCGAGCAACGGCCACCGCCTGCGCGCGCACGGTTTCGCGAGCCCAGATTCGCTTGATTTGTCCTTGACTTTCCATGTCCTGAAGAACGGCCTCAACCTTGGCGGCCAGTGCGGCATGCCTGACGTTGAGAGAGTGGAACAAATCTGCTGCCAGCACGGGCTCCGAGACGCGGCAAATGCCTGTCGCTCCTGCCTTGATAAGGAGCACCTCTGCCTCGGTCTGATCCACCACCGCGAAGTCCGCGATGCCACGTTGAACATGCCTCAGCGCATCCCAGTTGTTCTTGGCCCCGACCAAAGCGGATTCGGGAATGAGGGTCTCGATGCTGCGGGCGCCGCGCATGTACGCAATTCGCTTGGTTGACAGGTCGTCAATCGATACCTGGGCCGGGCAATCACTGCGCCGGTAGGCGGAAAACACCACTCGAGCCACCGGCACCTTCACCACGACGAGCCTGGACCAGTCTTTGAGAGAAACTTCGGCGCGCATCAAGTCACCATCGAGTTCTCCTGCATCAGCCATCTGGACGCCGCGCCTGAGCGGGAACGTCTGGGTATGCAGCGTCACGTCGAGCTTGGCGTAGGCACGCTCTAGGACGGCCAGCGCCACACTGGCCAGCACGCCGTTGTCGAGCACGGAGATCTCGATCGTCTGCCCTGCAAAGGCCACTGGAGAAAAGGCGAGGAGCCCAAGGCCGGCACACACCTTCCTTCGCGCAATTCCGCGACAGGTGTAAAAGGGCTGCATTGGGGTTCGGTGCAACGTCATGGGTATACGCGCGCGCAGAGCGTCCGGTATCGATAGCCCGGACGCAGACCTATGCGGAAATTTCGACGTTAGATTAATCCGCCGTGAGGCGGTGTAGGACGCCACCGCCTGATCTTCGGCCGCTCTCGGCCAGGCACGCAACGTGAACGACGTCATCCGAGCACCGGGTTTCCGATAGTCCCGACCGCCGCCATCAAGAACTCCCTACAGCCCGTGCTGATCGGGCTACCTAGAGTCTCCTGACCAGCGCGTGTGACTCGTCGCCGAAGACGAGTTCTTCCGCTGCGTTTCCCGGACTAGGAGTCGAATGATGCTGAACAATATGCGCCTGAGGGCCAAGCTGATGCTTGGATTTGCCGTTCTCGCGGCCGTTGTGCTGGTGGTCTCCGGGCTGGCCCTGAATTCGCTGGTGCGAGCGAATGCGCGCTTCACGGGCTACCTCGAGGGCATCGGTAGCCGTGACAACCTGGCAACTGAAGTGCGCGGCGCTGCGACCCGACGGGCCATTGCAGCGCGCAACTTGGTGTTGGTGACGACTCCGGCCGATCGCGAAGTCGAGAAGGCGGCCGTCACCCAAGCGCATGACGATGTGCAGAAGACTCTTGCCAAGCTCAAGGATGCCGTGGTCAACGGCCCTGATCTTGGCGAGCGCGACAAGGCTCTGGTTGGGGAAATCGAGCGAGTGGAGTCGCAGTATGGTCCGGTGGCCCTGGCGATCGTAGGTCTGGCGCTGGACGACAAGCGCGACGACGCCATCGCCAAGATGAACGCGGAATGCCGGCCGCTGCTGGCAGCCCTGTTGAAGGCGGTCAACGAATTCATCGTCTACGAAGGCCAGCAAACGGCCGCGAACACGCAGAAGGCCGAGGGCGCCTTCAATCTCGATCGAACCCTGATGCTGCTTGCTTGCGTCGGTGCCATCGGTGCCGCCATCGTGCTGGGCTGGACGCTGAGCAACGCCGTCACCCGGCCTCTGGAGCGGGCCGTGCGGTTGGCAGAAGCGGTGGCCTCTGGCGACCTGAGTTCGGACATCGTCGTCGATCGCCAAGACGAGACTGGTCAGCTGCTGTCGGCGCTCAAGCGCATGAATGACGGCCTGGTCGACATGGTTGGCCGCGTGCGCCAATCGGCCGACAGCATTGCCACCGCTTCCCAGCAGATCTCCAGCGGCAACCAGGACCTATCCAGCCGCACTGAACATCAGGCCAGCTCGTTGCAGCAGACGTCCGCCTCGATGCAGCAGATGACGTCGATCGTTCAACAGACGGCCGAGAGTTCGCACCAAGCCAGCCAGCTCGCCAGCGCCGCGACCGAAGTGGCGGGTCGCGGCGGCGACGTCGTGCAGCGCGTCGTGACCACTATGGGCGACATCAGCAATGCAAGTCGCAAGATCGCCGAGATCATCGGCACCATCGATGGCATTGCCTTCCAGACCAACATCCTGGCGCTGAATGCCGCCGTGGAAGCCGCTCGCGCTGGCGAGCAAGGCCGCGGGTTCGCTGTCGTGGCCGGTGAAGTGCGTGCGCTGGCCAAGCGCAGCGCCGATGCGGCGCGCGAGATCAAGGGCCTGATCGGCGCCAGCGTCGAGAAGGTCGAGGCGGGGAGCCAGCTCGTCGGCGAGGCAGGCACGACGATGAGCGACATCGTCAGCCAGGTGCGCCGCATGACCGATTTGATGGCCGAAATCAACGCGTCCGCGACCGAACAGAGCAGCGGCATCGTTCAGGTCAACCAGGCTGTTGCATCCATCGACCAGGGCACCCAGCAGAACGCCGCGCTTGTGGAAGAGAGCGCCGCAGCCGCCGAGAGTCTGCAGCAGCAGGCCGCCGGCCTCTTGGACATCATCGGACAGTTCAAGACTGCGCGTGCATAGCCCCCGCACAAACTGAGGCTGCTGTTAAGAAGGCCGGAGCGCTAGAGTTCCGGCGGAACACTGCGCGCTATCTTCCACTCCCGTCAGTCGGGATTCAGCCCCGTGTTTTCAGCTTTCGTCTTGACCCCCAGGGGACGCTGGCTTCAGCGTCCAACGCTGCTTGCGGTTGTATTGACGCTGACTGGTTGCAGCGACGACCGTCCCCGATATGAGCCCACCGATGCCGCGAGATCGGCGGCGACGGACGTTGGAGCATTGGTCTTCGCTGTGCATCCGCTGCACAGCCCTTTGTCGTGAATCACGAGCTTCCGCTTTGGGCACTGACCTGCTTCCTGAGACGCGGACCGTTAGGCCGCTGGCAGCTAGGTGCCAAACCGGAAATCCGCCGGACAGCAGCAACAGGCTGAGGCTGTGTGAAAACCCTCCTTTGATTGGACGCACCGCCGCCTAAATTTTGTGAACGCCACAGCACGAGCTGCCACATGAAGCGATTCATCGAGGGAGAAGGCCGACACCAGGTCACGCTGCTACCCGAGTGCCTTGACGACCTCGTCGACGCAGACAGCCCGGTCCGAGTCGTTGACGCCTTGTCGATGAGTTGGCTCTGCAGGAGCTGGGCTTTGAAGGCGCCAACCCAGCGACGACGGGTCGTCCGTCGTATCACCCGGCAGTCCTGCTGAAGATCTACATCTACGGTTACCTCAACCGCATCCAATCCAGCCGGCGCCTTGAGCGCGAATGCCAGCGCAATCTTGAGTTGATGTGGCTGGCTGCTGTCGTTCAAGGCCTGCTTGTTGGCAGACTGCTTGCGGACCCGTTGCAGACGATCGGCCGGGAAATTGGCGCTAGGCTGGTGCGAGCACTTCGGCCTCCAGCTCATTGACGTGGCAGCCGTCCTTGTGCGGATTGCTTCGAACTAGGAAGTGAGGTCGCGTCGCGACCAATCGACAGGTACCCAGCCTGGTCAATTCTCGATCAGAGTCACCGTGTCATTGGCATCGAGGCACCGCCCATCCTGCGCGCGAATCACCAGCCGTTGCAGCGCCTGACCGTGCTTTCGATCGACCAGCTTCGCGAGGGGCCGATCGCCTTCGAAAAAGTAGTCCTCGCCCCATTGGCGCAGCGCCACCATCAACGGAAAAAGTCCGTACCCCTTCTCAGTCAACACGTACTCGTGGTGGGCACCTCCGTCGGCTGCGTCCGCCATCTCCAGGATGCCGTGATCCACGAGGTTGCGAAGCCGCGTCGACAGGATGTTTCGCGCCAAGCCGAGGCTGCGCTGGAATTCGCTGAAACGGCGCAGCCCATCGAAAGCGTCACGCACGATCAGTAGCGACCACCCGTCGCCGATCGCGTCAAGCGGGCGCGCCAACGCGCACCCTGCATCCCTGTGGCTCGTGCGTTTGACCATAGCTCGTCTTGGATTGGTTCGATTGGCATTGCAGTCGTCGGCGCAGAACAAAGACCGCACGGTTGCATCATAAAACCAAAACGACTACAAAGTTCTGGTTTCATATTGCAACCAAGCTGCCTGGCGGCACTCTCCGTTAGCTGGCGCAACCACCCTCCCACATGCACGCATCTGACGACACCTTCGATGGCACCTTCTGCTTTACCCCCCGCTTCACCAGCGCCCCCGGCTTCCGAATGCATTACGTCGATGAGGGTGTTGCGCATGGCGATGTCGTGCTCTGCCTGCACGGCGAGCCAACCTGGAGCTATCTGTTCCGGCACCTGATCTTCACCTTGAGGGAGACGCATCGCGTGCTGGCGCTCGACCACATGGGCTTCGGTAGGAGCGAGACGCCGGGCGACCGCACCTACTGGTTGCAGGATCACATCGACAACCTAGAGCGCTTCGTGCTGGCACTCGACCTGAGGAATGTCACCCTGGTGATGCACGACTTCGGCGGCCCGGTTGGCATGGGCCTCGCGGCGCGTCATCCCGATCGCGTCCGGCGCATCGTCTCAATCAATGGCCCGACGCCGTTCGGCCAACTCGATCTTGGCGACCGGCTGGCCGCCAATGCCCAGACTTCCCCATGGTTCCAATGGATCCTGCAAGCACACGCTCAGGGGCGCTTGGAGCGCGTGCTGGGCGAGCTCGGCTTCAACATGCTCAGCACCTTGAAGCTCAACGGATTCGAGAATCACGCGGTGATCGGCGAGGCTTGGCTCGCCGCCTATTCCGGACGATTCAAGACGCCGCAAGACTGTCTCGGCGCCATCGGGTGGGCCGAAGGGTTCGCCAGCGGCGCGCATCGATTCGAGTCGCCAGACGCTGCGGCAAGGCGCGCGATCGGCGACAGGCCGGCGCTGGCGATCTGGGGCGAAGCCGATCGAACGCTGGCATCGGAGCAATTCCTTCCACTCTTCGCCGAGCTGTTTCCCCGAGCGCCGATCCATCGGTTGCCGGGTGTCGGGCATTACAGCCTGGAGGATGCGCCGGTGGAGATCGGAAAAATTGTCAGTCGATTCCTGCAAGACGCTTAATCGTTAAAGGCATCCTTCGCAGGGCACATCAAGCGTCGACATGGACAGGTCGGAACAGCTGAAGCACTCCGATCGGTGCGATCTGCAGCAATCAATGCTGCGCATATTGGAGCGCGCCGCGAGCGTCCGAAGTCGCGATAAATGCGGCCAGTCGGATGGGGCGCTGCGTCGTCATCTATCGCTGCAGCGCTGTCCTCCGTCTTTGGTTGCGAACTTCGGCTTTGCGCACGAAGCCGCCGCCAACTGGATTACGGCGGTCAGGAATGTGCCCGAAGCAGAAGCTCACCAGTGTCCGCTTCAGAGCGCCTTGGTGCTGGCAGTGTGTCCAGCAGACTTCGCCCTGCGCCGCCGCCGGCTTTAAGCACATGGGTGCTAATCATGATTGTCGCCGGCGCTTCCCGGCCGACCCGCAGCCGGCCGAACTCTAGGTGATGCTCCCCGGGCGCAAATCCCGTCGGTCCGATATGCGTTGGCGGCGGTCTGCCGGGCCGCTTTCCGAAGACGCGCGCTGGCGATAACTGGGTGCGCCAGGAGCCTACAGTGCGCGTGCCAGATCGGGCTGACATGGAAGTTTCACGAGCGCGCCACGCCTGTGCGGTCGGAAGTTGGTGGGGCGCGCCTTAGACCCTTCGACGAGCCTCGTGGTCTTCCTCCCTGCTCCAGCCTGTGAGGGCGGCGAACCGAGTGCTATCGCGTCAAGGTGCCCGAGGGCAGACGGTTGACCGGCTTCACGGTGGCCGGGCAGCGCGTGACCCTACTACCGGGCGAATATCACGTGCACCGCTTGCGGCCCAAGGCGGTGTTGACCGCAGCCGCGTTGCGCTTCGTTGGCGCTCATGGATGTGGCAACGACGTCCACATCAAGCTGCCCGACGACGCCGACGTGAGCAAGGTGCTGTCCGTAGAAGTACAGCCGGCCGAAGAGCCTTGTGTCCGCCAACGTCCCAGCGCTGGCCGCGACGTGCTCCATTCCGTCTAGTCGGGTCCTTGTGTTGTTACAGGTGAGGCAGGCACGAGGCTTGCCGTCCTACCTCCGGTTTGCCCGCAGTCTGGCAGTCCAGAGTGCCTCGCCTCCGGACCATCCTGCACAACAACTTTCGGAGACGTTTATGAATGAAACTTCCGTGGCTCGCGAACCCTTCGCAGCGCGTCCGAGCATCAATCCGATCTTGCCAGCTGAGACTGCCGGTCACGGCGTGTGCTGGGGTGCAATCTTTGCTGGGGCCGCCGGTGCCGCTGCGCTGTCCCTCCTCCTGCTCATTCTTGGTGTCGGGCTGGGCTTGTCGTCAGTCTCACCTTGGGCGAGCGAGGGCGTGTCCGCAGAAGCGTTCGGCTTTTCCACCATCCTGTGGCTGACGTTCACCCAGCTTGCTGCTTCAGGCATGGGCGGATACCTCGCTGGCCGACTGCGTTCGCGCTGGTCTTCGGTCCATACGGACGAGGTCTATTTCCGTGACACCGCGCATGGCTTCCTTGCCTGGTCAATCGCCACGCTGCTGACGGCTGGTGTGCTCGGCTCTGCCGTAGGCACGATCGTCAGCGGCGGCGCCAAGGCGGGCGCGGCGGTGGCCGGGACAGCTGCAACCGCGGTAGCTGTTGCAGCTCCCGCTGTTGCGAACGCTGCAAGCGCCGCCGGGAGCAATGGGTACTTCGTGGACTCTCTGTTCCGAAAGGACTCGATGACGGCCGCATCTACCGCTGCGTCGGCGAGCGCGCCGGCCTCCAGCGCATCTGCGATCGCCTCAACAACCTCGCCGCAACCTGGGCAGTCTGGCGACTCCGGTCAGCCGTCTGGCGAAGCGCTGAGGATCTTCGCCAACGCCGCAGCAGCCGGTTCCTTGCCTCAGGAAGATGCCCGATATCTCGGTCAGCTGGTTGCCCAGAAGACCGGCCTATCCCAAGCGGATGCCGAAAAGCGCGTGACAGACACCTTCAACCGCATGCAGGCCAAGGCCATGGCGGCGAAGGAAGAAGCGAAGGCGGCTGCCGACAAGGCTCGCAAGGCCTCCGCGATGGCGTCCCTGTGGTTCTTTGTCTCGTTGCTGGTCGGCGCCTTCGTGGCCAGCTTTCTGGCGACGCTCGGCGGTCGCCACCGCGACCAGTTCTAAAACACCTGGAGTACTGCAATGCGCTCTCTTCTTCTGTGGTTCCTGGGCGTGCCCATCCCCATCATCATCCTGATCGCGCTGTTTGTGCGATGACTGCTGACCACCGGGCTGCGCTCGCGACCGCCGCGGGCCAGCCGTTCCAGGCCTCGCTGGTTCGGGCTCGTGATGCCACGCAGACCTGCCTGTGCGCTCCTTTCGACGCCATGCGTGCTCAGTACGCTGGCGCCGTTCAGGCCGGTCTTGTGCCGCGATCCTTGCTGGCGTCCGCCCAGTTCGAGAGGTCGCTCGACAGTCTTGAAAAGCTTTGCCTTGGGCCGTTGGCCAGGCGACGCTGAACCAACGGCTTTTCCTTTCGCAGCGCCGGCGCGACCGGCGTGCGTGTCATCCACCTCGCTGAAAGACCACCATGGCCACACGCAAATCCGCGCCTCCGCAGGGGAAAGCAGCCGCGAAGGCTGCCGCTCGCAACACCGACAGCGCACCAGCGAATCCCGGCGATCCCGGCAACGACGAAGCCGCGCTGAGAGCGGCCGAAGTCGGCGAGATGGCCGCCGCGGTCCCCTTCAACGCCAGCAAGGCTGGCGAGCACGGCCAGGCAAATGGTCTCAACCCAGCGGCCGGCGCCACGGTCGAGCCGCCGTCCCGCCGTCCGACCGCCAGCACGCTGTCGGAAGCCAACACGTCGGCCAAGACCGGCGGCTCAGCCCCCGACGGCAGCAATCCGGCCACCGGCCCGCTTGACCGGGTGCGTGTCGACGGCGGTGGCCAGCCGCTGACCACCAACCAGGGTGTGCGGATCGCCGACAACCAGAACTCGCTGAAGGCCGGCACGCGTGGCCCCGTGCTGCTCGAAGACTTCATCCTGCGCGACAAGCTCACGCACTTCGATCACGAACGTATCCCGGAGCGCATCGTTCATGCTCGCGGATCTGCTGCCCACGGCTTTTTCGAAGCCTACAAGCCCATCCCGCACCTGACCAAGGCCGCCCCTTTCAAGGAGGCCGGCAAGATCACCCCGGTATTCGTGCGCTTCTCGACCGTCCAGGGTGAACGGGGCTCAAAGGACACCGCGCGCGACGTGCGCGGCTTTGCGGTCAAGTTCTACACCGACGAAGGCAATTGGGACCTGGTGGGCAACAACATCCCAGTGTTCTTCATCCAGGACGCGATGAAGTTCCCGGACCTGGTTCACGCCGTCAAGCCCGAGCCTCACCATGCCATGCCTCAGGCGGCTAGCGCGCACGACACCTTCTGGGACTTCGTGTCCCTGATGCCCGAGTCCACCCACATGCTGATGTGGGTCATGAGCGACCGTGCGATCCCGCGAAGCTACGCGACGATGCAGGGCTTCGGCGTGCACACCTACCGCCTCGTCAACGAGGCTGGCGAGTCCGTGTTCGTCAAGTTCCACTGGACGCCCAAAGCTGGCACGCACTCGCTGGTCTGGGACGAGGCCGTCAAGATCTCCGGGGCGGATCCCGATTACCACCGCCGCGATCTGTGGGAACGCATCGAGAGCGGCGCGTTCCCTGAGTACGAGCTGGGCCTGCAGGTTTTCACTGAAGAACAGGCCGACAAGTTCAGCTTCGACATCCTGGACGCCACCAAGCTGATCCCTGAAGAGCTGATCCCGATCCAGCCCGTGGGACGCATGGTGTTGAACCGCAACCCCGACAACTTCTTCGCCGAAACCGAACAGGTCGCTTTCTGCACGGCAAACATCATCCCGGGGCTCGACTTCTCCAACGACCCACTTCTAGCCGGCCGCATCCATTCCTACATCGACACCCAGATCAGTCGCCTGGGCGGGCCGAACTTCCACGAGATCCCGATCAACTCGCCTATCGCACCGGTGCACAACAACCAGCGCGATGGCATGCACCGCCAAGCCATTCACCGCGGCAAGGTCGCGTATGAGCCCAACTCGCTTGGCGGCGGCTGCCCATTCCAGGCTGGTGCCGCCCAGGGCTTCACGTCCGTGGCCTCACGCCTGCGTGCGCGCGAGGACCAAGCCAAGGTGCGTGCCAAGCCCGAACTGTTTGCTGAGCACTTCAACCAGGCGGCCCTGTTCTTCAATAGCCAGACACCGGTCGAGCAGGCCCACATCGCAGCAGCGTTCCGTTTCGAGCTGAGCAAGGTCACAGTGCCGGCAATCCGCCAGCGCGTCGTGTCCATGCTCCGCAACGCGTCTGAGGACCTTGCTGCCAAGGTGGCTGAAGGTCTGAACATGAACCCTCTGCCTGAACCGATGCCACGCGCGACGGATCGCAAGATCAAGCCCGAGGTCCAAACGTCACCCGCGCTGTCGCTCACCGCCCGTCCCGGTGACGGTTCGATCAAGGGCCGCAAGGTCGCGATCCTGGTCGCTGAAGGCTGTGTTGGCCAAAGCGTGGTCGACGTGCACGCGAAGCTTCTTGCGGCCGGCGCCGTTCCACGTTTCGTCGGCCCTCGAATCGGTCCTGTCGCCACGGCAGACGGCGTCGCGATCGAAGCTGACGCTTCTACGGAGAACGAACCGGGGTTCCTTTTCGATGGACTGGTGCTGCCCGACGGCGAGCCCGCCGTTGCCGCGCTGTCTTGGGATGGACACGCGATGGAAGCCATCCGCGACCAGTATCGCCACTGCAAGCCAATCCTTGCCCTCGGCACGGCGTCGCAGTTGCTCGACATCGCCGGCATCGAGCCTGCGTTGCCGAATGGGGAGCCGGATCCCGGTCTGACGATCGCGGCGGATGCGGCTTCCGGCGCGGCAGGTTTCATCCAGGGTCTGACCAAGCATCGCCATCCCGAGCGTGAAACCGACCCACCCGCCGTCTGAGGCCGCATCCCAGCCCACCTGTAGGAGGACTTCATGACCACTCCGACCACAGATCTGAAAGAGACGGGCGTGCTGGGCTCCATGCCCAGCACGAACACCGCGAGCTACGCCCGCCGGTCCACGCTGCTGACAGGTTTCGATCACTTCGCGTCGGCAGCGACACGGTGGTGTGGCACGCCCGTGGCGTTCTGCCTAGCGCTGGCCACGGTGTTGATCTGGGCGGCACTTGGGCCACTGAATTCCTATTCCGAGAAATGGCAGCTGGTCATCAACACCGGGACGACCATCGTCACCTTTCTGATGGTGTTCCTGATCCAGCAGAGCCAGAACAAGGACAGCGTGGCGTTGCATCTGAAGCTCAACGAGCTCCTGGCGGCGCACAAGACGGCGAGCAATCGGATGATCGGTATCGAGTCGCTCGATGAACAGGATCTGCGTGAGGTCGCAGCGTTCTACACGCGTCTGGCAGAACGTGCCAAGACCTCCGGCCCCATCAAGGAGGTTCACTCCATCGACGAAGACGGTATGCCGACTTCGGAACCTCCTGCGCGAGAGCACCAGTAAGGGCACGCGCTTTGCCACGTCCAAGGTCTGGAACTTTCTATCCACGCCTATGTCATTCCACCTCAGCCTCATCGACATGACCGCTGGAACCGATCAGCCCGCCCAGCGGCAACAACAGCAGCAGCAGCCGAGCCCAGAGCATCAAGGCCAGCAGTCCCAGCAGGGCTCGCAGCTAAGGCACGCCCGCATTCGCAGGCAGCAGTCGGTTCCGAATGTCATTGGGAACCAAGGTGTTGGTCGCACGGACGCGGCCAATCTTCATCCGGATGGTCTGTCCGAAGTCGACTGCTTCGATTGGTGACGATTTTCCCCGCGCCGCTGCGAGGGCAGCGGCTTTTCTTGCCACTAGCCAGTAGGACCTCTCATGCCAACCACCGCTACGAAGACCTCAGCCAAGGCGTCGAAGGGCGCTTCGACCAAATCGGCTGCCAAGAAGACCGCTGGGTCAAAGGCCTCGGGTGCACCGGACGCCGTCGACCTGCTCATTGCCGATCACAAGGAGGTGAAGGCACTCTTCAAGGAATACGACAAGCTCGTCAAGGCCGAAGCCGACTCCGGCGAAAAGGAGTCGATCGCGCTCCAGATCTGCGCCATGCTGACAGCGCACGCCACGGCCGAAGAGGAGCTGTTTTACCCCGCCGCCCGTGAGGTGCTCGGCGAGGACGAAGACTTGGTCGACGAAGCCGACGTCGAACATTCGAGCGCCAAGGAACTGATCGCCCAGATCGAGGCAGGTACGCCTGACGATCCCCTGTATGACGCCAAGGTCAAGGTGTTGGGTGAGTACATCGACCACCACGTGAAGGAAGAGGAAGGCGAGATGTTCCCCAAGGTGCGCAAGTCTGACCTGGACTTGGATTCCCTCGGGGAAGACATCGCCGCGCGCAAGGCGGAATTGCTCGGTCAGGCGGGCGATCCCCACTAACTATTGACGGCCCGGCGCATGGCGCCGGGCCAGTCCTCAGTTCACATCAGGCTGAACGCCAGCCTACGTCATCATGAAACGATTCAATTGCGAGCGCTGCGGCGCTCGCGTGTTCTTTGAAAACGTCACTTGTGAGTCCTGCAAGGCGCAGCTTGGTTTTATTCCCAACGAGCTCACGATGGGTGGGTTCGAATCGGAAGACGCGACCGATGAACCGTTGCAAAGGCTCTGGGTATCGTCTGATGTTCGCTACCGGCGATGCGCCCACCACGCCGACCCTGTGGCGTGCAACTGGATGGTCCGGTCGGACGATGTGGACCCGTTATGCACGTCGTGCAGAACCACCGAGATCTTTCCGGCGTTGAACAAGCCGGAAAACGGCGCCCACTGGTCGCGGATCGAGGCCGCGAAGCGGCGGATGACGTATGGCCTGCTCTCATTGGGCTTGACCATTCCCAACAAGAAGGTGGACCCCAAGAACGGCGTCGCGTTCCACTTCCTCGAAGAAACCGATTCCAAGCAGAAGGTGCTGACCGGCCACGACGATGGCGTCATCACGCTGAACATCGCCGAGGCAGATGATGCGCGTCGCGAGGAGGTGCGTACACGCATGCACGAGCCCTACCGTACCCTGCTCGGTCATTTCAGGCATGAGATTGGTCATTACTACTGGGACCGGCTCATCGCTGAGACGCCATGGCTGGACCGATTCAGAGCGCTGTTCGGTGATGAGCGTGCCGACTACGGCCAGGCATTAAAGCGGCACTACGACTCACCTCTTTTGGACTGGCTGGAGCGCTTCATCAGCGCGTATGCCAGCTCGCATCCCTGGGAAGACTGGGCCGAGTGCTGGGCCCATTACATGCACCTGTGGGACGGCCTGGAGACCGCAGCGGCCTGGGGGCTGAGGTTGGATGATGCCGTGCCGGACACGCCGCCGGTGCAGGCCACTGCCCTCGGCACTGCGGATCAGGATTTCAAGCTCAAGGTCGTCAGCTTCTGGCTGCCCATCTCGCAGTTCAGCAATGCCATGTCCCGGAGCATGGGAAGCCATGACGCCTACCCCTTCGTCATGCCAGACCCCGTTTTGGAGAAGCTGGAGTTCATCCATCATGTAGTCGCTGCAGGCGTCAGAGGCGATATCGAAATGAACTTCAGCCGTCACCCGGCAGAGCCTGTACAGCCTGGGGCGTGAGCTGCATCGACGGCGCCATCAGCTCGTCGGCCGCGCCCGAGTCCGCTTGCGGCCTCGCCATTTCCAGGCGCACGAGCAAGTTCTCTGAATCCAGCGACTGGTGTGCCATAGGTGTCGAGGTAACTGGCGGGTGAAGCCAGCCAGGCGAGCGAGCGGCCAGGTACGTCTGCTCCTAAACGGCTTGGGCAAGCATGCAGTAAATCAGGGCATACCTAACGGCGGCCAGCGCGAATTGCCGAGTTGGTGCGCTATCTGACAAAGCGTGAGCGCGGCGCCGGCAGTCAGCAGGCCGTACGTAACGACCGACATCGCGTTGACGCCGAAGGACGCAAAAAAGGGGCCACCAAGTGGTGTCCCCTTATTGCAGAGCGCGAATCTACTAAGCAGTGCGAAGCCGCATGTCAGCTACTAGGCGTCATGAAACACGCCTGGCACGCTTGGCCCGGCCGGCTGTCAAACGTCAGGTTCGCTGGTCAGAGCGTCCTTGATCGCGACTGGCGTTCGGTGCCTCATCGTTCCCTTGCGGGCCTGCAGGGTCCTGGCCCTGGCTGCCGTCGCGTTGCTGGCCACCACCTTGTTGCTGGTCCCTGCCACCGCGATCCTGCTGCTGTTGGCCTTGGCTGCCCTGCCGCTGCGCACCGCCTTGCTGGTTCTGGTTCCCGCCCTGCTGTTCCTGCTGACCTTGGCCGCTCTGACGCTGCGTCCCGCCTTGCTGGCCGCTAGTCTGGTTGTCGTCTTGAGGGCCGTCGTTCCGATTTTGCTGGCTCATGAATGTCTCCAATGTGGCGCCGAAGAATTTGCCCGGCATAACCAGCAGGCAAAGCAAATGCCTGTATTCCGCCGCACGCGTCTGGAGTACAGCCATCTTTGTTTCGCGCGGTTGTCTGACACGCACGTATCGCAGTTCGCCCTACTTTCAGGGCTCCAAGCCTAGGAGCAAAAACATGTCCGACGACAAATCCAAACCCGGTGGCCAAGACCGCAAGCGCATCAGCCTGTCTGAAGACTATGAAGTCCGCGACTGGTCCAAGAAGTTCGGGGTCACCGAAGAGCAGTTGAAGACAGCCGTCGCGGCCGTCGGGAATGACGCCGCTGCAGTGGAAGCCCACCTCAAGAGCACGAAGCGGTAGTCCCGTGCGGGTCGCCACTTGGAACATCAACAATGTCACCAAGCGGCTCGATCTGCTGCTCGATTGGCTTGCTCGCACGCAGCCCGACGTCGTCGCGTTGCAGGAGCTGAAGGCGACGACCGAAGCCTTCCCGACGGAAGCACTAGCTGCAGCGGGCTACCAGGCCCTGGCCGTTGGCCAGAAAACCTGGAACGGCGTGGCGCTGCTCAGCCGCAGCGACCTTGTGCCGGTGATCACGGCTCTGCCTGGCGATGCGAAAGACAAGGAAGCGCGCTACGTCGAAGCGGCGATTGACGGCGTGCTGTTCGGATGTCTGTACCTGCCCAACGGCAACCCGCAGCCGGGCCCCAAGTTCGACTACAAGTTGCGCTGGTTCGAGCGCCTGCGCAAGCGCGCCGCCGAGCTTTGGGCGTCTGGCGAACCCGTCGTGCTGTTGGGTGACTGGAATGTCGTGCCCACCGATGCGGACATCTACAAGTCCGAGTCGTGGAAGGACAACGCCCTGTTGCAACCCGAGTCGCGCGAGGCCTTCGCGAACGTTCTGGCCCAGGGCTGGACGGACGCGCTCAAGACGGCCATACCGGTCAACACGCCCTACACGTTCTGGGACTACATGCGCAAGCGCTGGGAGCGCGATGCGGGCTTGCGCATCGACCACATCCTGGTGAGTTCCAAGCTCCAGGTCGTCGACGCCGGCGTCGACAAGGAGGAGCGTGGCAAGGACAGCCCCAGCGACCACGCACCTGTATGGGCCGAACTCAAACTCATCAAGGCCAGGAAGGCGCCGGCGAAGAAGGCCGCAGCAAGAACGCCCAAGTCGGCCAAGGCGGCCGCTGCGCCCACGCGAGCCAGTGAACATGTGCCCCTCGAGCGCTACAACGCCAAGCGCGACTTCAAGCTCACCGCCGAGCCTGCCGGCGTCGTACCGCGCAAGAAGGCGAGCTCGGCCAAGGAACTCCAGTTCGTCATCCAGAAGCACTGGGCTTCACACCTGCACTACGACTTCCGGCTGGAGCTTGACGGCGTCATGGTCAGTTGGGCTGTGCCCAAGGGGCCGAGCTACGACCCCACCATGAAGCAGATGGCCATTCACGTGGAGGACCATCCCGTCAGCTACAACACCTTCGAGGGCGAGATTCCCAAAGGGCAGTACGGCGGCGGCACGGTCATCATCTGGGATCGCGGCACGTGGAACCCCGTTGGTGACCCGCGTGACGGCCTCGCCAACGGCAAGCTGGTCTTCCAGATGCACGGGCAGAAGATGGCTGGCTTGTGGGAGCTGGTCCGAATTTCAAAGCCGGGTGCCAAGAAGCAGGACCAGTGGATTCTGTTCAAGAAGCGTGGCGACGCGTGGGCACGGCCGATTGCTGAATACGACGTCATCAAGGCGCTGCCCGACAGCGTGGTCGAGAAGCCCCTTGGCCTGATCGAAGAGCGTGAGCCGCGCGCGCTGGCGGTCCGGGAACCGGCCTCCGGTCCCGACCTGTCCAAAGCCGTCAAGACGCGCTTCCCGGCATCGCTTGATCCCCAGCTTGCCACGCTGACCGCGGCACCGCCTGCCTCGGGAGCCTGGATCATCGAGAACAAGTTCGACGGCTACCGCGCCATGGTGAAGATCGTGGCGGGCAAGGCCCAGATCTTCACCCGCAACGGCAACGACTGGACTGCAAAGCTGAAATTGCTGGCCGCAGAAATTGAGGCGATCGGCATCGACAAGGCATGGCTGGACGGCGAGATGGTCGTCATGAATGAGCACGGCGTCCCCGACTTCAATCGCCTGCAGAACGCCTTCGACAACGCCCGCACCAAGGACATCGTCCTGTACCTGTTTGACGTGCCGGTGCTGGGCGACATGGATTTGCGTGAGGTGCCGTTGCGCAGCCGACGCATGGTGCTGCAGGAGCTGCTCAAGGGGAATGCGTCTGAGCGCATCCGCTTCAGCGATGAACTGCCGTCGACGCCGTCTGCCGTGCTGACGGCGGCCTGCCAGCTAGGTCTCGAGGGCGTGATGCTCAAGGAGGCAAATTCGCCTTACGTCTCGCGTCGAAGCGAAAGCTGGCTGAAGCTGAAATGCCAACGACGCCAGGAGTTTGTCGTTATCGGGTTCACTGACCGGACCAACTCCTCCCAAGAAGTGGGCGCGCTGCTGCTTGGGTACTACGACGACAGCGGCAAGTTGCGCTCGGCCGGGTCCGTTGGCACCGGCTGGTCGTCCGCTCAGGGACGTGAACTGCATGACCAGGTCGTTCGCCTGGAGACCAAGGGCCCTACCGTCGATCCCGACGAGGCCAAGCCAGGTCGCTGGTCCAAACGCGCGCGTGGCACTGAGCGGTGGGTTCGGCCTGAGATGGTCATCGAGGTCGCCTTCGGTGAATGGACACCCGACGGAAACATTCGGCACGCCACGTTCCGCGGCGTCCGCACCGACAAGCCTGCGAAGTCCATCCGGCGTGAACAGGCCTCAACCCCGCCCCCGGCAGTGACGCCGCCTGCCAGGCCCAAGACCTCGGTCAAGATCTCCAACCCCGATCGTGTCATCGACCCGTCCACTGGGCTGACGAAGATCGACCTCGTCCACTTCTACGAGAGCGTGGCCGACCGCATCCTTCCCCACCTGCGACACCGGCCGGTATCGCTGGTGCGCGCTCCGCAGGGCATCACCGGTCAGTTGTTCTTCCAGAAGCATTCTGACGCCAAGATCACCGGTCTCACCGAGTTGGACGCGGCCCTATGGCCGGGACACGAATCTCTGTTGTCCGTAGACAGTGTGGAGGGCTTAATCAACGCTGCTCAGCTCAACGTGATTGAGTTCCATACCTGGAACTCCACCTCTAAGCGAATCGACCAGCCGGACCGAGTCATCTTCGACCTGGACCCGGGAGAGGGCGTGACGTGGGCGCATATCCAAGAGGCAGCCGTGCTCACTCGCACGATGCTTGACGAGCTCGGCCTCCACAGCTGGCTTAAGACCAGCGGCGGCAAGGGATTGCACGTCGTCGTGCCGCTGGCGCCCAAGCTGGACTACGAGGTGGTGAAGGACTTCTCGCGTGCGGTCGTCGCGCACATGGCCAAGACCATCCCGCAGCGGTTCGTCGCCAAGAGCGGAGGCAGCAATCGCGTGGGCAAGATCTTCATCGACTACCTGCGCAATGGGCATGGGCAGACCACCGCTGCAGCGTTCTCGGCGCGGGCCCGGCCCGGCCTTGGCGTCTCGGTACCGGTGAGCTGGGACCAGCTTCCCACGCTGAAGAGCGGTGCCCAGTGGACCATCGCCACGGCGCGCGAGTACCTGTCCTTTGAGAAGACCGACCCTTGGACCGAATACTGGAAGTCCAAGCAGACGCTCGCCGCGGCGAGGAAGCGATTGAAGTGACACCCTAGGAGTCCGACATGGCCACCGCCAGATCCGCAACGAAATCCAGCAGCAAGCCTGGCGCCAAGCCAACGGCCAAGCGCGCCGCCAAAAGCGCCGCCAAGAGCGAGCCTGAAACGACGACGGCCGCAGACAAACGCAAGACCAGCTCTCGCTCCATCTGGAAGGGGGCGATCTCGTTCGGGCTCGTCCATGTGCCTGTATCGCTGCACACGGCGACCGATGAGCAGGAGGTCGACTTCGACTGGCTCGACAAGAGGACGATGGATCCCGTCGGCTACAAGCGGATCAACAAGCGTACTGGCAAGGAAATCGACAAGGAGAACATCGTCAAGGGCGTGAAGCTCGAAGGCGATGAATACGTCGTGCTGTCCGATGACGAGATCAAGGCTGCCTATCCCAAGCGGACGCAGACCATCGCCATTGAGACCTTTGTCAAGGCGACTGACGTGTCCTTCGTCTACACCGAGAAGCCGTACTACCTGGCTCCTGAGGGCAAGGCAGACCGTGTCTACGCGCTGCTGCGCGAGTCGCTGAGCAAGGCCGGCGTCATCGGCATCGCGCGCTTCGTGCTGCACAACAAGGAACATCTAGCCGCGCTGATCCCCGCCGGTCCGGCGTTGATGTTGGGGACGCTGCGCTGGGCTGAGGAGATCCGTTCACCAGACGCGCTGGAGCTGCCCAAGGAAGGAGCGGAGGCCAACAGCCTGAAGCCGGCCGAGCTCAAGATGGCGCAGCAACTGATCGCCGAGATGACGTCGGCGTGGAACCCAGAGGAGTTCAAGGACGATTTCACCAGCGCAGTAAGAGCGCTTATCGACAAGAAGGCCAAGGCTGGCGATAAGGAGGCGGTCACGCCGTTTGAAGAAGCGCCGGACATCAGTGGGTCGAACGTGGTGGATCTCAGCGAATTGCTGCGTCAAAGCCTTGGCGCCAACAAGGGCCGAAATTCTGACAAGCAGGCATCCCACTCCGAGAAAACGTCCGCCGGCCGCAGTACGGCCGACACGCCCGCTGCCACCAAGGTCAAGAAGTCTGCCTAGCCGGCTTTGAGAACGCAGATACGTCGCCGTCAGCGAACACCAGGAAGAGCTCTCCAAGGTATGCCGGTACCAAACCTGAAAACACTTCCAACCGCTACGCGGGAGCGGCTTCTGCATCTGCTCGCGGAAGCAAGCGAGCTCGAACACAACCTGCTCTGCAGCTATCTATTCGCCTACTTCAGTCTGAAGCGGCGGCTGGACGAGGGGCTGTCTGAAGCAGAGCATGCCGCGGTCCAGCGGTGGCGCAAGCTGCTCTTGAGCGTATGCGTCGAAGAGATGGTCCACCTCACCCAGGTCGCCAACCTCACCGCGTCGCTGGGTGCCGCGCCGCACTTCAACCGACCCAACCTGCCCGCCGCACCTGGCTACCACCCGGCCTCGATCGTGGTGGCGCTGACGCCCTTCAACGTCGAGACGCTGAAGCATTTTGTCTTCCTTGAGCGTCCGGACAGCGCGGACTGCCACGATTCCGACGGATTCTCCGCAAGCGCAGACGCGGCGGTCGAGCGGGGCGGAGTGCGTGCCAAGCTGATTCCGGTGGCGCCGGAGTACGAGACCATCGGCGAGTTCTACAGCGTGCTGCGCCGCTCACTTGAATCGTTCGCGGCTCAGCAGGGCGACGGCGCGTTTGTGTCCGACGTGTATCAACTCGAAGGCGCGCTGATCGAATCGGAAGACTTGCTTGTCGTCAGAACGCTTGACGACGCCTTGCTTGCAATAGACCGCATCGTCGAACAGGGCGAGGGAGGGAGCGACCACGCAGAGGACTCGCACTTTGCGCGGTTCACCGACATGTTGGAGGAACTCGATCGCCTGCAAAGCGCGAGGCCGGCTTTCGAGCCGTCACGCAATGTCGGCGCGAACCCAGTCATGCGGCCACCCCAGGACACTGAGCGAATGCCGGTCAAAGCAGAGCACGCCTTGGCCTGCCTGGACGCGTTCAATGCCGTGTACTGGATGATGCTCCGCACTCTGACCGCGCTGTACGCGAGCGGGTCCAACACCACCGCCGCCGAAGCTCTGGTCGAGCACATGCTCTCGTGCATGCACCTGCTTGGGGAGTTGGCGGACCCGCTGACCGAGCAGGTGGCGGGTGACGAGCCAGGCCTGATGGCCGGCCCTAGCTTCACTATGTACAGGCACTCGGAAGGCCCTGCAAACCTCGACTGCGCACTCCATCACCTCGTGGAGCGAACCAGTGAGATCTGCGTTCAGGTCAGCGCCCTTCCCATCGATGAGGGGCGGAAGAACCACTTGGACCAAGCCCTCCGCCGCATGGCGAAGAAGTTGTCAGCGGCGGCCGGTTCGTGAGTGCGATCGAGACAACGGGTACATCTTTTGCCAGAGCTGGCTGCGGCAGCTTCGCCGCGTTGGAGAACTTCACATGGCCAAATCCGGGCAGCAGCATTCGAAGGCGGACGTCGGTGGGCAGCGTCCTGCAAAGGACGACAAAAAGGCAAAGGCCGCCGAGAAGTCGGAAACCGCGAAGGGAATAACAGGAGGCGCCAAGGGAGTTACGCCAGGACCGGGCAAGAAGGGCTGACAGTGGCCGCGGAGCCAAGCATCCGTGAGCCGGTTGCCAAGGTTAAGCGCGTCGTAAGCGTGCGCCAGCACGGCCGCTCGGCCGGCCTAGCTTCGGACAAGGCTCTGGCATCGGGGCCCAAAAAATTCTTGCAGCTCCGCCATGAGAAAAGCTCGCAATACCAACCCAAGCTCGCTGGATCTCGATGCAATAGAAATCCGGTCCAGCGGCGTCCACGGCATGGGAGCTTTTTCGAAGTCGGAATTGAAGCGGGGGCAGCTCGTCGGGGACTACGCTGGCCGGCTGATCGGTAGCGATGAAACCGTGTGCCGCGATGACGGACTGACCTATCTGTTCGCCCTATCGGAGGGCGGGTACATCGACGGGGCGGAAGGAGGCAACGCGACTCGTTTCATCAACCATTCCTGCGAGCCCAACTGTCACGCTGAGGAATACCGCATGCCCGGTGGACGCCTGGGCGTGCGCATCAAGACGCTCCGTGCTATTTCGATAGCGGAAGAACTCTTTCTCGACTACTCGCTGATAGTCGACGTGACAGATCAACCCATGGCCTACCCCTGCCGTTGCGGAGCAACGACGTGTCGTCAGACGATGGTGAGCCCTGAGGAAGGTCACTCTCCAGAATCGTGATCGCGACCCGCCATAAACGGCCTGTCGGCCAATGGCCTGGCGTCGCGTGGTGAACACCGTCAGCCCAAGTTGTGAAGCCTGCATGCACCTTCGTGAACTTCGCGCAGAGCCCTGAATCCGTGGCGCGTCAGCTCATCGGCTGGACGCTGCTGGTGGATGGCATCGGCGGCGTCATTGTCGAGACGGAGGCCTATGACATGGGCGATGAGGCGTCACACAGCTACCGAGGTCCGACGCCACGCAATGCACCCATGTTCGGCCCGCCTGGCCGCGCATACGTCTATCTCAGCTACGGCCTGCACTGGTGCCTCAATGTCGTGTGCCGGGAGGCCCATCACGGTGCAGCGGTGCTCATCCGCGCGCTTGAGCCCACCCAGGGGTTGGACGTGATGCGCGAACGCCGCGGGGTGGATCGCGTGGAGCTGCTGGCATCCGGTCCGGGGCGCGTCGGCCAGGCGCTGGCAATCGACCGCTCGTTCAACTCCTTGGCGTTCGATGAGCCGCCGTTTCGGTTGCTGGCTCCGAGGAGCGACATCGAGTTGGCTGTCGGGGTGCGCATCGGCATCTCGAAAGCCGGGCATCTGCCGTGGCGGTTCGGCATGGCCAACTCTTCCTTCCTCAGCAAGCGATTCAGCTGACCGATACCGCCGTTCTTGCTGCGACGTCTCATGGCGTGACCCGATACGCTGGTCGTACACCCAATTGAATCTCGCAGGCGACCGGGAACACCTGGGTCGAGTAGTACACCAGCCGGAGAGGTGGCGGTGGAGCCTTCGGCCACGAAGCCGCACACCACACCGGTCTAACCACGCGGGTCAACACACTCTGGCGCGGGAACTACCTCGTTCGGGCAACCTCTGAAGGCCTGATGTCGGCCTTCAGCACGCGCGCCATCTGTTCCAGCGCCTTGTCCCGCGCGTCGGTGGATTCGGCGGCCACGCAGTCGATGGGCACCCACACCGAGTAGCCGCGCAGATAGGCGTCCATAGCGCTGAAGAACACGCAGCTGTCGGCGGCGATACCCGTGACGATGAGGCGCTTGCAGCGGAGCTGCCCCAGCAGCAGATCCAGCGGCGTGGCGTAGAAGGCTGAATGGCGCGGTTTAAGCAGCGCGAAGTCATCGCGCCGGGGCGTCATGAGTTTCGCAATCTTTCCAGCGTTGCCTGGTGCGGCCAGGCAGTGCCGCCAGAGCGCTTGGAAGTCAGACGTCCATTGCCCGTAGTTGTCGTTGGCATAGATGGTGCGGACGCCCTCGGCGCCTAGTCGACGACGCAGCTTGCTGGCTTTCTTTGCGGCCTCAAGTGCAGACGGGGCCAAGGCCTCCCCGCCATCAAAGGTGAGCGGGTTTATGAAGTCCACCAGCAACAGCACAGTTCTGCTCGGCTGCAACGCGTCGGTCCTGATCTTGCTCATGGGCGCGTCCTGGCAATCGGCAGGCCGTCGGTTGCGCAAACTTCCTCAACACCCGCGAACAACAAAAACCAGGGCGAACGTAGGTGGTCCTTCGATGAGAACGGCATGGCGCTTGCCCTTGACGTCCACATCGATCTCAACACCCGAAAGCCCTCCGCGGCGCTCACCACCGAGAACCCCACATGAAAGCACTGACCTACCACGGCTCCAAGGATGTTCGCGTCGAGACCGTTCCCGACCCGGTGCGCTATGCCGACGACGACATCATCCTGCGCATCACGGCGACTGCGATCTGTGGCTCGGACCTGCACATATTCCGAGGCAAGATCCCCGACATGAAGACCGGGGACATCCTCGGCCACGAGTTCATGGGCATCGTCGAGGATGTCGGGCCGGGGGTGACGCAGCTCCGTAAGGGCGATCGGGTGGTCGTCCCGTTCACGATTTCATGCGGCGACTGCATGTTTTGCAGCCGCAAGCTCTTTGCTGCGTGCGAGACGACCAATCCCGGCCGTGGCGCCATCCTGAACAAGAAAGACATCCGTCCCGGCGCAGGCCTGTTTGGATACAGCCACCTGTACGGCGGCTACCCGGGCGGGCAGGCGGAGTTTGTGCGGGTTCCCAAGGCCAATGTTGGTCCCTTGCTCATTCCCGATTCAACGCTGCGCGACGAACAGGTGCTGTTCCTGTCCGACATCCTGCCCACGGGCTACCAGGCGGCAGTGAACGCCGAGGTAGGTCCMGGGTCGAAGGTTGCAATCTTCGGCGCCGGTCCAGTGGGACTGATGGCCGCCGCCTGCTGCCGCATGCTGGGTGCCGAGCAGATCTTCATGATCGACCACCACCAGTACCGTCTGGACTTCGCGGTGGCGACGTACGGTGTGGTGCCGATCAACTTCGACGAGATCGATGATCCAGCCGCCTACATCATCGATGCCACCGGACACCATGGCGTGGACGCGTCCATTGATGCGGTGGGATTCGAGGCCAAGGGCAGCACCACCGAGACCGTGCTAACGACGATGCGGCTCGAAGGGTCCAGTGGCGCGGCCCTCCGCCAGGCCATTGCAGCCACGCGCCGCGGCGGCATCGTCAGCGTGCCGGGCGTTTATGCCGGCTTCATCCATGGCTTCCTGTTCGGCGACGCCTTCGAGAAGGGCCTGACGTTCAAGAGCGGCCAGACGCACGCCCAACGCTTCATGCCGGAGCTGCTGGAACGGATCTCCGCAGGAGCCCTGCAGCCGGGAGTCATCGTCACGCACAGCATGCCTTTACAGGACGCCGCCCGTGGCTATGAGATCTTCAACGACAAGCTGGAGGACTGCCGAAAGGTGATCCTGCGACCAGGCGCTGTCTGAGTGAGCGTAGCTTCGATCTCTCCCCCAGAGGAGATCAGTCGCCGGGCATAGAGCAGACAATCACCCTCCACCGCCCGGCACCCCTCCGCCGCCCGGCATGTGCCACTCGACCGCACCGCCCCGCAGGTATCAGATCGGATGATCCCAGTCAGCGAGGTGCACTGCGCGCCGCGCTAACGAGATCGGCGACAACTAGAAGAAACTCTGCGACGTCGAAAGGCTTTGCCAAGTGGGCCTGATATCCAGCCAGTAGCGACCGCTTGCGATCCTCGGCGCGCGCGAAGGCGGTCAACGCAAGAGCCGGAATGCGCTGATTGCTTAGCTCCGCGGCTCGCAGCGCTCGCATGAATTGGAATCCATCCATCTTCGGCATGCCTATGTCGCTCACGATGAGGGAAGGCTTCGTGCTCTCGAGCGCGACCAGGAGGTCTTCGGCACTGGTGAAGTCTGTCACCTGGGCGCCTTGGTCCTCGAGCACCCGGCGCATCAGCTCTCGAGCATCGGGTTCGTCGTCAACGATGAAGATGTGAACGCCATCCAGCCTTAGCAAGTTCAAGGGCTCCGGGTGAACTGGTGCTGTGGGATGAGTGCGCTTCTCTTGTTCTTGGTCTATTTGAATGATTGACAGCGGGAGGTCGACAAAGAACGTAGCGCCCAGGTTCTCGCCTTGACTGGCCGCCCGGATGGTCCCGCCGTGCAACTCGACCAATTGCTTGCAGATCGCCAGGCCCAAGCCCAGTCCGCCGTAGCTCCGTGTCGTTGAGGCCTCCCGTTGCGAGAAACGTTCGAACACATGAGGCAGATAGCTCGGCGGAATACCGATGCCGGTGTCGCTAACGCTCAACTCAACGTGCGAGTTCACGCGCTGCAGGAGCACCTGCACCTGGCCGCCCTTGGGCGTGAACTTAATGGCATTCGTGAGCAGATTCCACACGACCTGTTGCAGTCGTGATGGGTCGGCACTTATTAGCGATTGCATCGGCTCAAGCATGGCCCGCAGCTTGATGCCCTTCGTTTCAGCAGTAGGCCGGGCGGAATCGACGGCGGCTTGAACGACGTCCGCGATCTGGACCTGTTGGACTTCTAGCCTTACCTTGCCGCTGACGATGCGGCTCAGATCCAGCAGGTCGTCGATCAACTGCGCCTGTGCGCGAGCGTTGCGGTCGATGACTTCATGGGCTCGATGCACTTGCTGCGGTGACATTGGCGCCCCCTGCCGCAGGAGCACCTGGGTCCAACCCAGGATGGCGCTCAACGGTGTGCGCAACTCATGCGACAGCGTCGCCAAGAACTCGTCCTTGATCCGGACCGCATGCTGCGC
This sequence comes from Roseateles sp. P1_C1_2, assembly GCF_056406535.1. Taxonomy (NCBI): domain Bacteria; kingdom Pseudomonadati; phylum Pseudomonadota; class Betaproteobacteria; order Burkholderiales; family Sphaerotilaceae; genus Roseateles; species Roseateles sp. P1_C1_2. The sequence goes on along the minus strand of NZ_JBFUAB010000013.1, from coordinate 33,191 downwards.
AGTCATGCGAGCGCTGCGCTCGGCTTCGAGTATCTCATCGCGCTCTTGACTGGCCAGCTTGACAGCCTCCGCCCGCTTTCGTTCCGTGAGGTCGCGAGTGAGCTTGGCGAAGCCTATCAAGCGGCCTGCATCATCTCGAAGAGCCGTGATGGTCACGTTGGCCCAGAACTGCGTGCCGTCACTGCGCACGCGCCAGCCTTCGTCGATAAAGCTGCCCTCTGCAGTGGCCATCATCAACTCGTGCTCCGGCCAGCCCGCCTCGCGAACCTCGGCCGGATAGAACTTCGAGAAGTGTTGACCGATGATTTGGTTGGCGGAATAGCCTTTGATGCGTTCTGCACCGACGTTCCATGTCGCGACGTGGCCGTTCGGATCCAACATGAAGACGGCGTAGTCCGACACGCCCTCAACAAGCAATCGGAAGCGTTCCTCGCTACGTCTCAGCTCCTCTTCGTGAACGCGACGTTGCGTCAGGTCCCGCGTCACTTTGGAGAACCCGACGAGTTGACCGTTCGCTTCCCTCATGGCCGTGATGACGACATTGGCCCAGAACCGTGACCCGTCCTTGCGCAAGCGCCAGCCTTCATCCTCGAACGACCCTGAGCTGGCGGCGACCTTCATCTCATGCTCGGGAAGCTTCCTGGCCAGCGCTTCCAACGGGTAGAACGTTGAAAAGTGCTTGCCGATGATCTCTTCGGCGCGATAGCCCTTCAGCCGTTCCGCTCCCGCGTTCCAGGTCACAACGTGGCCCGTGGGGTCGAGCATGAAAATCGCGTAGGCCTGAATACCCTCGACGAGCAGTCGGAATCGGTCTTCACGCTCGCGCGACACGTCGTGCTGATCTTCGCTCGGCTGTCTATCTGCAATGGGCACCAGGCATTTCCTCAAGAAGCGCCGACAACCTCGACCGCAGCATTGGAATTGGTCATCTGGCAAACAAAATGATTGCTGGCAAGGGCAAGGCTAGGTTCAACGGCCAATATCCTGTGTCGGACAACGGCGCGAAGCTGAGCGCACCCCGGGCGCCCGTGCTGTCCCCTATGCCATACCAGACGGTGATTCCGGGCCATTCCGCCTGTCGCTGGCGCCGTGAGTGCGTTACCGCACCGACCGATCGTGGCAGAAGCAAGAACATGCACGGCTGCATGTCAGCGCACGACTGCGGCGGCGAGACCAAGGCGGGTGCATCAGGAGAGCCCTATGGCTTGTGTGATATTCACTCATGACGGGCAGAAATTTGTGAGGCGCGCCACTGGTGCTGGGCCCTACTTCGGGCAATACCTTCTGCTGGGTGAGGATCAGTCTCCAGCTTGGGTAGGGCTGTCAAAGTCCTGGCCTACGGAGCAGCTAGCCTTTGATGACGCAACAAGCGCGGCACGCTTCGCCATCGACACCCAAAACTTTCGCCGAGCGGCAACTCGTGCCGTCGAGGCAGCTGCGATGGTGACGAGCCTCGACAGCAATGAACTAGGCTGGCCTACAGCCGTGCACGTCCAGCGTCTCGCCACTACCGAGCGAGACGCTCTCGAGGTGAGGCTGCTGGGCGCAAAGGAGCGGCACTGGCCAGACATCCAGACGCCCAGCAGCAGCCAAACGCCGCTACGCTGCAGGTAGCCCAAGCTGTCCGGCCATTCATGGTGGCAGGTTTCGAGGCAGCGCAATCGTGCACGCTGTTCGTCGATTGACCGACGTCAGCGTCACCGTGCCGCCATGGGCCTTGACGATATGGCGCACGATGAACAAGCCGAGGCCAAGACTCGTCCGCTCATTCTCGGCATCGCCATGGGAGTCCCGTTGCAAAGGCTGAAACAACACTTCCACGTTCGCGGGTGAGATTGTTGGACCGTTGTTTTCAACGGAAAGCACCACGTCACGGTCGGTTCCCACGAGCCGGATCATGATCGGCGCTCCTTGATCGCCGTATTTCGCTGCATTGGATATGAGGTTGCCGATGACCTGTTTCAGTCGAGCCGCGTCCCATACCCCGTGGGTGGGGCCCACCTTTGTCAGGTCAATCGCATGCGCCGGCCAGATCGCGCGTTGGAGTTCGATCTCTTCTTCACAAACCTGTGCCAGATCGGTGCCGATTGGTGAAATCGGAATTCCCAGATCAAGCGAGGCGCGGCTGTAGTCCAGCAATCGTCGAGCAACCGCTTCATCCGCTCACCACCGTTGATCAAGCGGGCTGTGAGTTTGTCGCCCGGAGATCCGTCGTTGAGCTTGGAGAGCAGCTGGGAAGTCAGCAGGATGGCATTCAGGGGGCCGCGTAGGTCATGGCCAAGGACCCCGAGGAATACGTTGCGCCAACGCTCGGTCTCATGAGCAAAAAAATCGACGGACTCCGCAACGGCTTGATCAATCGCCTCGTTGAACCGGGTCATGTCATCGATGGTGTGAGGTCCCGGTACGTGCGCATCCGCCCACAGCCTCAGCACGGTAGCGCGAAGGGCACGGTATTCAGCCACCAACTGCTTCAAGGTAAATCCACCGCTGGCGCGCAGCAGCCCATGGCTTTCTGCTGCCGTCTCCGGGTCCTGAGCCGGCCGAACAGCTTCTCCACGCGACTTGGCGGACTGCTCACGCAGACTTTGGCTAGTTCCAAGATCACGCGCGACAGTTTGGAGGATTTGCTCTGCGTGGTCTCGCAGCGCACCCATGTCCAACCCGCCAGCCGCCGGCAACAAGGTTCTGGCAAAAAGCTCCCACTCGGAGAGGATTGCCTCCATGTTGGACTCGATGAACTCGGCTAAGCGCATGATTGAGCATACGCTTCGGGCGAACACCGCTGCGTGACAGGCCTAGCGACAACTCACCGAGCTCGCATCGTGGGCTGTGGTCTGGTTTCGTTGACTGGGGATTTGATGGCACTTGTGTGCATGCCTAGCCCGAGCAATCCGGGAGGTCGGCAAGCCGGACGCTACCTGGCGGCCTGCGTGCGCGACGCGCCTCGAATGTTCATTGCTGCCAAGCACACCTGCAGGACGATCAGCGCGTAGGCGTGCGCGTGCAAGCCCCAGAGGACCCACAGCACATTGCTGACGAGGAACAACCAAAACCCGGTTCCGCGCCTGCGTTCGCCAGAGGAGCCCACGAACCAAGCCGCCCAGATGGTCACCACCATCGCCGGCCATTGCACGGCATCGAACATCAGATCCATGGCGGCTCCTCAGGGCCAGCAGCCCGGAAACGGAAAGAGGCGGCCAGGCCGCCCCCTTTTAAAAGCGTGGTCGGTCAGCGATAGACGTGCTGGCCGTTCACACCCTTCCACTCCCGCTCGAAGTGCTCGGCATCCTCATCGCTCTTGGCGCGGACGCCGACGAGGATGCCACCGTTCTTGATGCCTTCTTCATAGTGCTTGACGCGCTCTTCCGGCATGTTCCAACCGACCAGGGCGCCGACCAGGCCGCCACTGGCGGCACCTGCACCTGCGCCGGCGATGGCTGCGGCAAGCGGGCCCGCGACCACCAGGCCAAGGCCCGGAATCGCAATGCTGGTGCCGATGGCCGCGACGGCGGCGGCGATGGCACCCAGCGTGCCGCCGATGGCGCCACCGATGCCAGCGCCTTCGGCGGCCTTGTTGCCGAGCTCGGTCTCGGTGCCGGCGGGCACGAAGTGTCGACTGCGGGTCTCGTCGGACATCACAACGTCGACATCTTCATTGCCGTAGCCGCGAGCGCTGGTGGCGTTGTACGCAGCTTCGGCGCTCGTGCGGTCGGGGAACAGGCCAGTGACCAGGCGATTGCTTTCAGTGGTTCTCATGGGAACTCCAGAAGGTTGAGGGTGGATCAGTGGCGGTCGGGACGAGGAGCGAGCGTGGTGCCATCAGCGGCCGCCACCGTCGTCCCGTCGGCGTTGGTGGTTCGAGCCGTGGTGGTCTTGACCTTGTGGCCAGCCTGGCGCGCCCGATCCGCTGCTGTGGGGCCGGTCTGAACGACGGTAGCCACGTCGGAACGTTGGATCGCCTTGTCGTTGGCGGCCTTCGCGGTTTCCGGCGTCACGCCAACGGCATTGGGCTGCGACGCGGCTACTGATGGCGTGCCCGTGGTCTGCGCGACCGCCGCGTACGAGGCGGCGGCAAGTGCCAGGGAAGCGGCAATACGTGCGGTGGTTTTCAAGGTTAGCCTCCGGTTGAAAGAGAGCTGCACTTTCGTGCTGACGTGGGCCGATGGTCGTGGGCTGCAGCGATGTTCAGATGTAGGAGTCGGCTGGCGCCGAAGAGCCAGCGGGCAGGAACCTCCTGGCGGATAGAAGAACCTGCCCCTAGTGATAGGGCTGTAACGGCGGTCGAGTCCTACACCTGCGAGGCGCCCGAACGATGCAACGTCAGTCCTGGTGCACCCACACTCAAGGATTTGCAGCATGACCACCGTTCCCCATCGCCCCATTGCCATCGTCACGGGCGCCTCGTCTGGTATCGGTCGCGAACTCGCCCACCTGCTGGCAAAGGACGGCTACGACCTATTCCTCGCCGCGGACCAGGGACCGTTGGAGGAAGTCGCCGCGCATATGCGCACCCACGGCGGACATGTCGAAGCATTGCAGGTCGACTTGGCTACCGCAGACGGTGTGGAACAACTTCTAGCAGCAGTTGGCGCTCGCCCGGTCGCCGTACTGATGGCCAATGCCGGCCACGGCCTGGGCCGCGGCGTGCTGGACCAAGATTTCAACGACATCCGTCACGTCATCAACACCAACATCACCGGCACAGTGGATCTGATCCAGCAAGTGGCGCGCGGCATGCGAGACCGGGGGCAAGGGCGCATCCTCGTGACGGGCTCCATCGCTGGGTTGATGCCCGGCTCGTTCCAGGCGGTCTACAACGCCACCAAGGCGTTCATCGACTCCTTCTGTTACGCGCTGCGCGACGAGCTCAAGGACACCGGCGTGACCGTCACTTGCCTCATGCCCGGGCCGACGGACACGCACTTCTTCGAACGCGCCGACATGACGGACACCAAGGTCGGCACCGACAAGAAGGCCGATCCGGCCGACGTCGCCAAGGCCGGCTACGAAGCGATGCTGGACGGCGAAAGCGACGTTGTCGCCGGATGGAAGAACAAGCTTCAAGCGATCCTGGCCAACGTGATGCCGGCCGAAGTCCTCGCGGCCCAGCATCGCAAGATGGCAGAGCCCGGGTCGGGCCAGTCCTGAAAATGGATTTCGCTGCATCAGAAAGTCTGACGTTCGGGCTCGAACTGGAGCTTGAGGTGATCGAGCCTGCCACCGGGCAGTTGTCGCCATCCAGCATGCCGATATGGCAGGAATTGCAAGCCAGCCCGTACGGCGCGCAGTTCGCCTTGGAAGCGACCCAGGCGACGATCGAATTGAATTCGTCCATTCACAAGGACGCGGAGTCCATGCGCCAGGAGGTGTTTGACCGTGTGAAACAGCTCCAGGATGTCGCGTGGTCACAGGGCATGGCGGTGTGCGGAGGCGGCACCCATGTCGCGCAGTTCTGGAACGAGCGTGTACTGACCCCTTCGGAGCGGGCCTACAAGCTGGACGACCGGTTTGGCTTCCTGCCCAAGCGCTTCTCGACCTACGGAATGCACGTGCACGTTGGTATGCCGGATCCCGAGAGCGCATTGCGAGTGGCGAACGTTTTCCAAGCCCACGCACCGCTGTTCATCGCAATGGCAGCCTCGTCGCCATTCCTTCAGCACGGCGACTCGGGCTATGCCGCCTGCCGCCCTCTTGAGACGCTGGTCTATCCCCATGGCGGCCCCATGCCGCACCTGGCGGATTGGCCACATTTCGAGTCGGTCGTGCAGGAGTTCTTCGACACCGGCATCGCCGACGCACTCAAGGACATCTACTGGGACGTTCGGCCCAAGCCCGAATTCGGGACTGTGGAAGTGCGGGTGTTCGATACCCCTCTGAGCGTGACCAAGGCAGTCAACTTGGCTGCTTGGACGCGCGCACTCGCCGGCCTCGTGCTGGGCGGCAAGCTCGACCTGCCGAGGCCCGGCCAGCACGTCACAGAAAGCAAGGTCAGCCGCTTTTTAGCTTGCCGCGATGGTCTGCAGGCAAGGCTGTTCGATCCGGTCAGCGGGCGGTGGTTGATCGCGCGCGACTGGGCGCTGGCGCTCTGCGAACAGATCGCGCGCTACCAGCCCACCGCGGGGGATACGCAGGCGCTCGAAGGGCTGGCTGCTGGCATACCCGACGAAGAGGACCACACACGCATGCGCAAGCTCTGGCAGGACCTTTCTCCGTCCGGCCGCTTGCCTGAGGGGTCGTCTCCAAGTGGTGAGACATTGGCTGCGTATTCCGCGAACCTGTGCGACATGCTTTTGGACGCGCGCTAGGCGTGGAACGCATCGGACGGTTCGTTGAGGCTGGTTAACGGTAAGCGTCCAGGCAAGTCACGTTGATCCGCTGACCGGTGCCTAGGATGCTCGTATCCATCAACGACTTGATGGGTACGTACGCACTATGGACCAAGCAGTGCCAGGCCGTCGGCGGCGACTTCACAGCACCGAGTTCAAGGATCAGGTAGTAGAGGCCTCGCAGCAGCCGGGCGTGTCGATGGCCGCTGTTGCAATGGCTCACGGCATCAACGCCAACCTGCTGCGGCGCTGGGTTCATGAGAGGGCTCAGCCTCCTGTCGATGCGGTGACCGTCAGCGAGAAGCCTGTTGGCTTCATCGCGCTGCCGATGCCCGCGCCACCCGCGCCACCTGCGCCAAGCGCTGAGCCCATCCGCGTTGAGGTCCGCCGCGGCTCGACCACCATCGCTCTGACGTGGCCAGCGAGCGCTGCCGATGCGTGCGCAGCCTGGATGCGCGAGCTGCTGCGTTGATCCGCATCGACGCCGTGTGGCTTGCGACCACGCCGTTGGACATGCGCGCCGGCACCGAGACCGCCCTGGCTCGCGTGGTCCAGGTCTTCGGCGGCGCCAAGCCGCACCATGCCTACCTCTTCGCCAACCGGCGGGCCACGCGCATGAAGGTGCTCGTGCACGACGGCATCGGCGTGTGGCTGGCGGCGCGGCGCCTGCACCAGGGTCGTTTCGTGTGGCCTCGCGAAGTCACGTTGGACCAGATGCCGCTGACGCAGCCGCAGCTGCAAGCCCTGGTGCTGGGCCTGCCGTGGCAGCGCGTGGAAGACGACGGCTCGATCCGTCTGCTGTGACGCAATCGGTGCTCGCGCCGATGCGCGTGACTGGCCGACGCTCCACACTGCCGTCATGGCAGTCGCCGAGCCCGTCAGTGCCGAAGACATCGCCTCGCTGGAAGCCGCGGGGCTCGGGCACATCGGCGCCAAGGCGCGAGCGCTCTTGGACCGCCAGGCGCACGACCGTCACGAGATCGAATGGCGCGACGCCAAGATAGAGAAGCTGACCTTCGAGATGGCGCAGCTGCGTCGCGTGAAGTTCGGCAAGAAGAGCGAGCAGCTCGATGCCGAGCAGAAGGCGCTCTTCGACGAGGCGGTCGATGCTGACCTCGCCGCGCTGGAAGCGCAGCTGGCCGAGCTGATGGCAGCCAAGCGCAAGGACGCTGAGCCGGCTCCCGAGCGACCCAAGCGCGCCGCCTTGCCCGCCCATCTGCCGCGCGTGGAGCGCCACCATGAGCCCAGCGACACGATGTGTCCCTGCGGCTGCCAGATGAAGCGCATCGGCGAGGACGTCAGCGAGAAGCTGGACTACACGCCCGGCAGCTTCACCGTGGAACGCCATGTGCGCGGCAAGTGGGCCTGCGCGAAGTGCCGCACCTTGACCCAGGCGCCCGTGCCGGCGGAGATCATCGACAAGGGCTTGCCCACCTCGGGCCTGCTCGCACATGTGCTGGTCGCCAAGCACTCGGACCACCTGCCGCTCTACCGGCAGGAAGCGATCTTCGAGCGGGCCGGCCTCGCTATCCCACGCTCGACGCTGGCGGCCTGGGTGGGCGTGTGCGGCGTGCGCCTGCAGCCGTTGGTGGACGCCATGAAGGCTGACCTGCTGCGCCTGCCGGTGCTGCACGCCGACGAGACGCCGGTGGCCATGCTGGCGCCCGGTACGGGCAAGACCCATCGCGCCTATCTTTGGGCCTACGCCAGCGGCGCCTTCGAGGCCATGCGCGCCGTGGTCTACGACCTCACCGAGAGCCGCTCCGGCCAGCATCCGCGGACCTTCCTCGGTCACGGCTCGGAGAGCGCTTGGAAGGGCAGCCTCGTGTGCGACGACTACTCGGGCTACAAGGCGCTGTTCCTCGACGGCGGCATCAAGGAGGCAGGCTGCATGGCCCACGCGCGCCGCAAGTTCGTGGAGCTGCACCTGACCAACAAGAGCACATTGGCGGCCACCGCCATCGAGTTCATCGGGCAGCTCTACGGCATTGAGCGGGAAGTGAAGGACCTGCTAGCCGAGGATCGGCTACGAGAGCGACGAACGCGCGCGACACCGGTCGCGCAGGCCCTGCACCGGTGGCTGCTGGAGTACCGGCCGAAGGTGCCCGACGGCTCGGCGACCGCCAAGGCCCTGGACTACAGCCTGCACCGTTGGGCGGCGCTCACACGCTACCTCGGCGACCCTACTTTGCCCATCGACAACAATTTCGACGAACAGCAGATCAGGCCATGGGCCACCGGCCGCAAGAACTGGCTCTTCGCCGGAACGCTGCTCGCCGGGCAGCGTGCCGCGGCCATCATGAGCCTCATCCAGACGGCGAAGCTCAACGGTCACGACCCCTACGCCTACCTTCGGGACGTTCTGCAGCGGCTGCCGACGCAGCGCGCATGCAGTATTGACGAGCTGTTGCCCCATCGCTGGACGCCTTCAGGATCACAATGACTCGGTGAAGACCAGCGACTTTTTCAGGCGTTCCACGGTACTCTTTGTTGCTGCCGCAGCACTCACGGGATTTACCGTCATGGCAGCCCGCGAAGGCGCGCAAGGGCTTGATGCTCTGGCTGTGACCATGGCGCTATTGCCGGCAACCCTTCCTGTATTGCTCATAGCAGCGATAGCCAACGGAGTGCTGGTGGCGGCAATTTTCAAGGCGTGTTCAAAGGCTTGGCCAACATTGCCGAGCTCGAACGCTTGGAAGCGAGCAACCACCGGTCTGGTACTCGGCGCATTGACGTATATCTGCGTCGCCTTGTTGTTCGGCGATCTTGCCCGGCACTTAACATTTGTGGCTGATTCGAACTTCGCGAAGGTCGGCTGGTCAGAGGCTTTGCTCGGCCTATGGAGACTCCAAAGAGGCGCAACGTGGCTCTGGGGCGTACCAACGGTTGTCGGTTGTGTCGTCGTCTCCCTAACGAGCTTTCGCGCATTGGCTACTGCCTCGAAGGTCTAGCGCGTCACTGGCCGACGAGTCAACCTGACTTGCCGGGACGCTTACGGTTAACGTCGTTCGTGGTTCCTGCGGCTCAAGCATCGGCCTGCGAACGTCGCAAACCAGCCTGGCCCCGTAGTTCGACCGACGTCCGCTATGGGCACATTGCTGCCCCACGACTGACGAATCCGAGCGGCAGCAGCCAGCCTGACGCGGACTCGCGTCAGTGCCATGCCCCCAGGATGCCGCCCATCACCGTGTACGCCACCACCTGGTAACCGCTGTTGATGAGCCAGAGCTTGAGCGGGCGCTGCTCGAAGAGGTAGATGACGCCYAGGCTCATGGCCACCCAGCCGAGGCCGGTGGCGAAGCCGGCGAACAGGCCGAAGCTGAGGGTGGCTTTGGCGCCGAGGAAGGCGGCCAGGTTGAAGGCCATCACCAGCGAGGCCAGGCCCGACAGGCCGAAGACCTTGGCCGGGCTGGCCTGCCTGGTCTGGGCTTCGGTGAGGCCGGCCTCGGCCATCCACGACTTGGCGAACAGGATGGGCGAGTACCAGAGCCCGCCGATCAGGAAGCTGGTCAACGCCGCCACAATGACCGCCGGGAAGTTGAATTGCACTGCGTCCATCGCAGTCCCCTCGTGAAGTTGTTGGTGCGGCGATGCTGAGGCGCGCCGGTCGCCGGCAACAGTGGCCGCACGCCCAAGTCGAAGATGAGCACGCCCAAGCCCGACAAACCGCTGCCGAACCCGCCCACGCAGGCACGCCTGGACGACCGGTTGCTGATGACGGGCGGCTCGCTGGCCTTCGGCCTGGCCATCCCCTGGCTGACCGGGCTGTTCGGGCCGCTGGGACCGGGCGACGCGCGCTTCTGGGTCGGCTTTGCCGGCTTCATCGCGCTGGCCTTTGCCATCTGGGGCGGCAACCGCTGGCTGCTGTTCAAGCAGCGCGAGCACCTGAACTGGTTCGCCCACCCGCTGCGCAAGCTGCTGATGCTGGTCAGCGCCAATGTGCTCTACACCGCGCCGCTGACGCTGGCCGCCATCTGGGCCTGGTTCCAGGTTGCGGGCCTGCCGCTGGACGTGAATGCGCTCAAGCTCGTCGTGGCCACCAATGTCATCTGCGTGCTGTTCGTGACGCATGCCTACGAGACCATGTTCCTGATCCGCGAACGGGAGTCGGACATGCTGCGCGTCGAGCGCCTGGAGCGCGCACGCACGCAGGCCGAGCTGGGTGCGCTGAAGGCCCAGGTCGATCCGCATTTCCTGTTCAACAGCCTGAACACGCTGGGCCATCTGATCGAAAGCGACGCGCGCAGCGCCCGCGAGTTCAGCGACACCCTGGCCGAGATCTACCGCTATGTGCTGGACAGCCGCCAGCGCGACCTGGTGCCGCTGGACGAGGAGCTCGCCTTCCTGCGCCACTACCACCGGCTGCTGGCCCTGCGCTTTGGCGCCGCCATGCCGCTGGTGCTGGACCCGGCCCTGCAGACCGCGCAGTGGCTGGTGCCGCCGCTGGCCTTGCAGACGCTGCTGGAGAACGCCATCAAGCACAACGAAGCGAGCATCGCCCAGCCGCTGACCGTCAGCTTCACGCTGCAAGGTGACCACGTGAACGCACGCAATGCGCTGCAGCCGCGCCGCAGCGCCCTGCCCTCGTCAGGACTGGGCTTGGCCAATCTCGACGAACGCTGCCGCCTGCTGGCCGGCCGTGCGCTGCAGCGCAGCGCCGCGGGCGGCGTGTTCGAAGTCTCCATTCCGCTGCTGGCCCGCCCATGAAGATCTTCATCGCCGAAGACGAGACCCCGGCGCGCGAGCGCCTGACGGCCACGCTGACGCGCGTGGCGCCCGAGGCCCGCGTGCTGGGCCACAGCGACACGGTGCAGGGCACGCTGGCCTGGCTGGCTGCCAACGCGAAGCCCGACCTGTTGCTGCTCGACATCCAGCTCGCCGACGGCCTGTCGCTGGAGTTGTTCCGCGACCGCAGCCTGACCGTGCCCACGGTCTTCACGACGGCCTACGACCAGTTCGCGCTGCAGGCCTTCCAGGCCCTGGCGGTGGACTATCTGCTCAAGCCCGTGTCGGACACGGCACTCGCTCAGGCGCTGGCCAAGGCCGAGCAGTGGCGGCGCCATTTCGATGCGCAGGCTCAGGCGCGCTGGAATCACCAGCTCGACGGCCTGTTGCAGCGGTTGAGCCCGCCCACTGGCCGCCAGCGCATCGTCGGCCGCAAGGGGGGCCAGCAGTTCCATGCGCTGGAGCTGGCCGACATCGCCTATTTCGTGTCCGTGGACAAGCTCAGCTTCGCCGTCACCCAGGCGGGCGAACGCTATCTGGTCGAGCCGACGCTGGGTGTGCTGGAAGAGGAACTGGGGCCGCAGCGCTTCTTCCGCGCCAACAGGCAGCTGCTGGTGGCGGCCGGGGCCGTGCAGCGCTTCGCGCCGGCCGGCAAGGGGCGACTGAAGCTGGACCTCAGCCCGGCCCTGGACGGCGAGCTGCTGATCAGCCAGGAGCGGGCTGCGGCCTTTCGAGCCTGGCTGGAAGGCTGAGGCTCAACGGTAGCGCTGCATCAGCCGCGTGAGTTCACCGCGCTCCACCACGGCCCGCAGCGCCTGCTGCAGGCGACCGGCCGGCAACCGGGTCTTGCCACCCAGCAGGCAATGCGTCACCGTCTGGCTGACGACCTGCAGGGCTTGCAGCGTCTCAGCGGGCGCGCGGCCGCGGTTGTACTGGGTGAGCACGAAGCGATCGACCACCGCCGCTTCGGTGCGTCCGCGAGCCAGCTTGTCGAGCACACCTTGCTGTGTGGCGGCGTCTTCGCGCACGAGACGGCCGTCATCGAAGAGCGGGCCCAATTCCGTGTAGCGATAGCCCAGTACCGTGCCCACCCGCAGGCCGCGCTGGGCCGACAGGTCCAGCGGCTTGCCATCGCCCCGCCCCGCGGCCACGGCGAGCACGTCTTCCACCACCACCATGGGCGGGCCGACACGATCCCGCCCCAGCGGCTGGGCCAGCCACTTGGGGCTCATCATGCACATCAGGTCCGCCTCGCCGGCGTGCAGGGCGGCCTGGGTGCGCTTGGGCGGCAGCATCAGGTACTCGGGGCGGGCGCCGGCGGCGCGGGCCACCGCCTCCATCAACTCGAAGGCCAGGCCGCCGACGGGCTGGCCGTCGCGCAGCACCAGATAGGGCGGAGCCCAATCCTCACCGACGATGAAGCGCAGCGTTGGCGCCGCCTGTGCACCGGCCAACCCGGCCCAGAGTGCCAGGACCGTGGCCAGGCCTCGCATCAGGGGCTTTGTCGCGCCGCCGCTGGGCAAGGCCCTCACGGGCGGACAATCCGCTGAAATCGCCATGCCCCGAGTGTAGGAAGCCCAGCCGCCGCCACACCGCATCCCCTCGAGAGACCCGCTCGCATTCCATGGAAACCCAGCTGTTCGACTACACCAAGCAGGACGCCGCCGGCGCCTGCTCCACGGCCTTTGCGTGGGCCAAGACACCCGCGCCGCTGACGCCGCCCGAGCGCACTGCGCTGACTGCGCGAGCCAAGGCCCTGCTGAAGAAGCACAACGCCGTCCTCGTCGCCCATTACTACGTGGACGGCGCCCTGCAGGACCTGGCGCTGGAGACCGGCGGCATCGTGTCCGACTCGCTGGAGATGGCCCGCTTCGGCCGCGACCACGCTGCCCAGACCCTGGTCGTGGCCGGCGTGCGCTTCATGGGCGAGACGGCCAAGATCCTCAGCCCCGAGAAGCGCGTGCTGATGCCCGACCTGGACGCCACCTGCTCGCTGGACCTGGGCTGCCCGGAAGACGAGTTCGCGGCCTTCTGCGACGCCCACCCCGACCGCAAGGTCGTCGTCTACGCCAACACCAGCGCCGCCGTGAAGGCCCGCGCCGACTGGATGGTGACCAGCTCCTGCGCGCTGGAGATCGTGGCCGACCTGCATGCCAAGGGCGAGAAGATCCTGTGGGCGCCCGACCGGCATCTGGGCCGCTACATCCAGGAGCAGACCGGCGCCGACATGCTGATGTGGAACGGCGCCTGCATCGTGCACGACGAGTTCAAGGGGCTGGAGCTGGAGCTGCTGCGCGAGCAGCACCCGGGCGCCCTGGTGCTGGTGCATCCCGAGTCGCCCAAGAGCGTCGTCGAGCAGGCCGACGTCGTCGGCTCGACCTCGGCGCTCATCAAGGCCGTCGTCGAAGGCACGGCGCCGGCCTATATCGTCGCCACCGACAACGGCATCCTGCACCGCATGCGCCAGCTGGCGCCGGGCAAGGTGCTGATCGAGGCTCCGACGGCAGGCAACAGCGCCACGTGCAAGAGCTGCGCCCACTGCCCCTGGATGGCCATGAACGGCCTGGCCAACCTGGTCGACTGCCTGGAGAGCGGCCAGCCCGAGATCGAGGTCGACGAGGCTGTGCGCCTGAAGGCCCAGGCCTGCATCACGCGCATGCTGGATTTCGTCGCCGCGAGAAAGAGTGCCGCGGCGGGCATGACCCCAGGTATCGGCGCGGCCTGATGGGGCTATAAATCGGCATTCAACGTCTTTGACGAGGCCCGCCATGAACGCCGACTTCAGCTCCCTCTACAACCACCATGAGCGCGAGATCTTCGCGGCGGTGTTGGCCTCGGCACCCGACTATCCCGACATTGCCGCCAGCGCAGACCTGCTGTGCGACGTCGCCTGCGTCGCCCTGAACCGCCTGCCCCCGCGCTACATCCGCCACGAGGTGGACTTCAGCTTCTACCTGACCGAGCACGAACGCCTGGAGATCGACAACGCGATTGTTGAGGCGGTGTCGTATGCGTTCAACTTTGTGCAGGCACGCACGGCGTTGAGGTCGCGCAAGTAGGCGCGGCCATGAAAAAGGCCCGCGTCTCACGAAGCGGGCCTTTCACAAGATTCCTTAAGGGAATCAATCAGTTATAGATGGTCGGGGCGGCGGGATTCGAACTCGCGACCCTCTGCTCCCAAAGCAGATGCGCTACCAGGCTGCGCTACGCCCCGATCAAGCCCGCCATTCTAGTGCCAGTTTCGCGATCGTCACCAAGCCTGGGTGCACGTATCAGCCAGAAAGCCGCCGCGAGGTTCCAAACCAGTTGGGCCAGCAGCACCGTCAGGATGGAAGCCATCGTCATGTTGACGCCTGCGCCCAGCACCGCCGCAGCGACCGCGAGATTGGCGACAACGCCTACCGTGCCGACGATGCGAGTCCCTCCTGCCTCGACCAGCAACACGCCAGCCCAGAGCAGCGCGCCGGCGGCCTGCAGCAGCCAGCCGATCTTGGCCGCATCGGTCAGGGCCAGGCCAGCGGCGTGCACCAGCTCATAGCCGACCTGCAGCCGGGTGGCCGAGCCGGCCGCTGCGTCTGCCGCCAGGTGCGGGATGACGAAGCCGTCAACGACGGTGGCGCCGGCCAGGGCCACGCAGCCCATCAGATAGCAAACCAGGCCCGCCAGCACCGCGGGACGGCGCAGCGACAGGCGCCGGGCCAACGCCGTATAGCCGAAGGCGTAAGCGCACAGGCTGGCGATGGYGACGCCGTGGACCACGGCCTTGAGCAACTGCAGCCGCGCGATGCTCTGCAGGATCTCAAGCTGGCCCTGGCCGCCACCGCTTTCATCGAGGGCAACGAAGACGGTGGACAGCACGGTGGCCAGGCCGATGGCGATGCCGGCTGCACGCGTGCCCGCCGGGGCGGTCGCTTGCGGGTGGGAGTCATGGTGCATGAAGCGGTTTCCTGGAATGAAACGATGAGGAAACCGACCATACTCAGCGCCCCCGCCGATGGCCCGAACAGGCCGCAGGCGGTTGTTCGCTACCGAACAACCGCCTGCGCTTTGTTCGGCAAACCCCTCTTCCGATGCCAGAGACGCTTGCCAAGACCGACCGCCGCGCCCAGCGCTCGCGCGAGCTCATCCTCGAAGCCCTGTTCGCGCTGATGCTCGAGCGCGGCTACGAGAGACTGACCATCCAGAACCTCATCGACCGCGCCGGCGTCGGCCGCGCGACCTTCTACGCCCATTTCCAGAGCAAGGACGAGCTGCTGGCCGCCAGCATCGGGCGGCTGCGCGGCTGGCTGGAGCAGACCGGCCGGGCGCAGGGCGATGAGCCCCTGGGCTTCACCCTGCCCTTCTTCCAGCACCTGGCCAGCCATCGGCGCATCTACGAGATGACGGTGGCGCGCGAGAGCGAGGTCAGCGTCGAGCGCCATGTGAAGGCGATGCTGACCGACCTCGTGCGTCAGGACCTGCGGCGCCGGCACGCACCCATCACCGGCGCGCGGCTCGACCTCGCCACCCACTACGTCGTCGGCGCGCTGTGGTCCAGTTTCATCTGGTGGATGGAGAGCGCCCAACCCCTGGCGCCCGAGGACCTGAACGCACTGTTCCAACGCCTGAGCTTTCCGGGGTTGGAAGCGGCGGTGGCGGCCTGACTAGAGCTCGACCGGCACAAAGCGGCCGGTGCCGCTGATCAGCGCGGCCTTCACCGGCTCTCCCGGCTGCAGCAGCTGCACGGCCGCGACGTAACCGCGCATCTGCGCCAGATAGGCCGGCTCCCGCTCGGGCGTGGCACCGAGCTTGTAGTCCAGCACCCACCAGGTGCCGTCGCGCTTCTGCACGAGGCGGTCGATGCGCTGGTCTTCCCCGCCCTGCCCCACGGCCACCTCGTTGCCGGCCCAGAGCAGGTCGGCCGGATCGAAGAAGGGCCGGCAGTCGGCGCTGGCCAGGATGGCCCGGGCCGCCTGGGCATGCTGCTCACGGGCCTTGGCGTCGAGGCCGAAAGCCTGGGCCGACGCGGCCAGCAGCACGTCCAGCGCCTGGGTCTGGCCGGGTGCCGAAACCCACTCCAGCACGCGGTGCAGGGCTTCGCCGACCCTGGCCTCCCGCTCGTTGCGGGCCGTGCCGTCGCGCACGGGCGCGGCGGGCGGTGGCTGCCAGCGCGGCAGCGGTGCGAGGCGAGGTGCCAACATGTCGGTGCGCGCGCCGGCGTCCATCGCAAAAGGCCAGGGGCGCGCCAGCGGCTGCAGCCGGTCCCACCAGCTCGTGGCCTGGCTGCGGCCGGGCGTGTGGCTGAGCACCAGCGCGCGTCGCGCCCGCGTCAGCGCGACGTAGAGGCCGTTCAGCTCCTCACGCTCGCGAGCGACACGTTCCTCGTCGACCAGGGCTTGCAGCGAAGGCGGCGGCCGGGCCTCGGAGGCCAGGAAGGCCGCGCGCTTGGGCGCGAGCTGGCCGACGGGCCAGTCCAGCAGCAGGCCCAGCGTCTCGGCCTTGGGCGGCGCGGCATCGGTGTCGAGCAGGAAGACGACCTCGGCCTCCAGGCCCTTGGCGCCGTGGATGGTCAGCAGCTGCACGGCATCGGGCGCTGCGGCGGGCACGAACTTGACGGGCCGGCTCTTCAGCGCGCGCACGAAGCCGTAGAGCTGGGCGTAGCGGCCGCCGTCCAGGTCCAGCGCCGCGTGCAGCAGGGCGTGCACGCTTTGCAGGCGCACTGCCGCATCGGCAGCCGGCACGGCCGCTGCGATGCGCGCGAGCAGATCGCCTTCGTCGACGATGCGGTCCAGCAGCTCGTGCGGTGTGCGCTGGCGGGCCTGCGCGGCCCAGTCACGCAGCAGGGCCTGGGCGCGCGCCAGCGCCGGGCTGGGTGATTCGAGACCCTGCAGCGCGTCCCACCAGCGGCGGCGCTCGGCGGGCGGGCGCCCCAGCCACTCGGCCGTGCCGGCGGCTTCGGCCAGCGCCAGCAGCTCGGCTTCGGTGACGCCGAACAGCGGGCTGCGCAGCGAATGCGCCAGCGACAGGTCGTGGCCGGGCGAGGCCAGCACGTCCAGCAGGGCCAGCAGGTCGGCCACGTCGGGCAGCTCGGCGAGCGGCTGCTCCTCGGGCGCCGCGTGCGGCACGCCGGCGGCCGTCAGCGCTTCGCTGAGCTGGCGCAGCGGGTCGCGCTTGCGGGCCAGCACGAAGATGTCGCCGGGCTTGAGTTCGGGGCGCTCACGCAGCAGGCCGACGATGGCCCCGCAGACGCGTTCGCACTCCGGCGCACGGCGGCTGATCTCCGCTTCAACGCGGGCCTCGGTCAGGCTGGGACGCCAGCGCAGCGGGTCGACGTCCGCCTGGGCCGGCGCGGCCCTGACGTCGGCATCCAGCGCCCACAG
Organism: Roseateles sp. P1_C1_2; assembly: GCF_056406535.1. Lineage (NCBI taxonomy): Bacteria > Pseudomonadati > Pseudomonadota > Betaproteobacteria > Burkholderiales > Sphaerotilaceae > Roseateles > Roseateles sp. P1_C1_2. Next base: position 15,778 of record NZ_JBFUAB010000013.1, on the reverse strand, counting down.
CCCCGCCAGCTCGTCCACACCGGCCTGCTCGGTCGTGTGGACGCGAAAGCCCTCGTAGGCACCGGCGCGCTGGGCGCCGTCGAAAGTCGCATTGACGGCCGCCAGCACCTCGGGCGCGTTGCGGCGCGTGTGGTCGCAGGCCAGGCGCACACCGGCGAGGCCTTCGCAGACGAACTCCTGGGCCGCGGCAAACACGCGCGGGTCGGCACGCCGGAAGCGGTAGATGCTCTGCTTGGGGTCGCCGACGATGAAGACCGACAGCGCCGAGCCCGCACCCGCGCCGGCATAGGCCTGCAGCCAGCCATGCAGGGCCTGCCATTGCAGCGGGCTGGTGTCCTGGAATTCGTCGATGAGCAGGTGGCGCACCTGGGCGTCCAGCCGCTGCTGCACCCAGCCAGCCGTCTGGGCGTCTGCCAGCAGGGCCAGGGCGCCGCGCTCCAGGTCGTTCATGTCGACGAGGCCGCGTTCGCGCTTCAACGCCTCGAAGGCGTTGACCAGTTGCAGGGCCAGGCGGCGCATCGCGACGTGTTCGTCGGCGGCGCGCTGCTGGGCGATGGCCGCGCGCAGCAGCAGCAGCTCTTCGCAGAGCTCGTCCAGGTCCGCGCTGTCGACGCCGAGCTTGCGCGGCTCACCCTTCAGCGTGAACAGCGCGGCGAAACTGGCGTCAAAGTCCTGCGCCCGCTCCAGCGCCATGGCGGCGTCCTGCGCCTTCTTGCCCTTGGCCTGGCCGAGCTGGCGGGCCAGCGCGATCAACGGCTCGCGCAGATGCCCGAAGAACTGTTCCGGCGTCGTGCCCAGCAGGTCCACCGCTCCCGGCAGGCTGCCCTCGAGCACGCCAGCGGCTTCGGCGAGGCGCAGCTCGACGCGCTTCGCAAAGGCACCCAGCAGCCATTCGCGCAGATTGAAGCGGCCGCGCGACTGCGTCAGCGCCTGGAAGTCCGCCCGCAGCGTCTCATCCGCCAACACGGCGACGTGGAAGCGCCGCCACAGCGTGGGCATCAGCTCCTCTTCGTCTTCGATGAGCTGCAGCTCGGGGGCGATGGCTTGCGCCTGCAGGAAGGCCAGCGGCGCGGCACGCAGCAGTTGTGAGAACCAGCCGTGGAAGGTGCGCACCTCGACGGCCCGGCCGCCGCGCAACAGCTCGGCCTGCAGCATGGCCAGGCGCGGCCGCAGCGTGACGGCGTCTTCCGCCGAGATGCCGCGCTGGCGCAGCGCCACGATCTGCTCGGCCTCGGGCGCCTTCGCGAACTCGGCCAGCCATTCGGCCAGGCGCTGGCGCATTTCGCCAGCGGCCTTGCGCGTGAAGGTGATGGCGACGATCTGCTGCGGCTCGGTGCCGGCCAGGAGCGCACGCAGGATGCGCGAGACCAGCATCCAGGTCTTGCCGGCGCCGGCGCAGGCCTCGACAACGATGCTGCGCGCGGGGTCGCAAGCCAGCGCGTAGAAGCGCTCGCGCGGGATGCGGTAGCCGTCGGCCCAGTAGGCCAGTTCGGCGCTCATGTCGCGCTCCAGTCGTCGCGACGGCACAGGCCGCGGGCTTCGCAGTAGTCGCAGACCTTGCCCTCACCCAGCGCCGGCAAGGGCGTGCCCTCGCTGATGGCCATGAGGTCGGCTTGCAGCCCATCGCGCAGGGCCAGCGCCGTGTCGCTGACATCCTCGTGCGGCAGTAGCGCGATGCCCTTGCCGTCGTCCAGCACCAGATAGGCCGCCTTCAACCCGGGCTCGGCGCCAGTCAGCAGCGCATAGGTGGCGAGCTGGGTGTCCTCCAGCTTGCCGGCCACCTTGTCCTTCAGCCCCTTGGCGTCGCCGGTCTTGTAGTCCAGCAGCCAGGTCTGGCCGCCGGCCTCGTCGATGCGGTCGATGCGGCCCTTCACGACTAGACCATCCAGTGGCGCGTCGAAAGGGCGGGCTTCGCGGGCGACTTCACCCTCGGCATAGCGCTGGCCGCCAGCTTCTGTTTCGGCCAGCCAGGCCAGGTAGAGCGGGCACAGCCGCGCGAAGGCGGCCGAGAAAGGCAGGAAATCGGCCGCATCCAGCAGCGCCAGCTCGGCCTCTGCCGCGGCGCGCAGGGCGGTGTCGTCGTCGCCATCACGCGCCTCGTGGAAGCGCTTCAGCACCGCATGCAGCCAAGTGCCGTAGTCGCGCTTGCTCAGCTCCTGCTCCAGCTCATCCGCCTCGCGCAGGCCCAGCAGCACGCGGCTGAAGAACTGGTAGGGGCAGTTGCGCAGTGCGTCGATGGCGCTGGCGCTCAGCGCCGCGGGCAGGCGGCTGCCGGCGTCGGCGGCGGGCCGGGTCTGCGGATGAAGCGGCGGCACGACCGTCTCGCGCTCGTCGGCCCATGCCGGCAGCGCCTGCCCGGCCTTGGCCGCCGCGCCGGACAGGCGTTCCAGCAAGGGGCTGGGCGGCAGCGGCTCGGCGCCGGCAAAGGCGCAGCGCAACAGCGTCAGCACCGGCGCGCGCAGCAGTTGGGCAAAGCCCAGGGCCTCGGCCTCGCGCCGCTCAAGCAGGCTGGGCAAGCCCAGGGCGGACGCGTCCGCATCGGCCAGCAGGCCGGCCTGCGGGTTGACCGGCCCCAGCGTGGCGGCATCCGCGCCGGGCAGCACGATGGCGCCGAAGGGCCGCAGCATGGCGCGAGCCAGCGGCGTGATGACGACTTCGGGCGCGCCTGCTTCCTCGGCGGGCTCGAACTGGGCGGCCTCCAGCGTGTCGTTGACCCAGGCGAGAAATTCATCGGGCCGCAGCCGCGTCTGCGCCAACGCCGCCTCGTGGGCGCTGCCGGCCCAGGGGTTGCGAGAGATCCACAGCGTCTCGAGCAGCGCCTCCCCGCCTTCGACTTCGGCCAGCGGCGCCAGGCCGTTGAGCGCCTGGCCCAGCCCCACCAGCCAGCCGCCGAGCGAACGCGAGCCGCCTGCGAGCGGCTCCAGTTGGCGCCGCGCCCGCTGCCAGGCGGCGCCGGTGGCCGGCGGCAGCGTGGCCGCGTCGAGCTGGGCGGCCTGGCGCCAGCCGAAGCGGCGGCAGCGCGACTCCAGGTCGCCAAGGTCCCAGTCCGTTGCCAGCGCCGATTTCAGCCAGGCCAGCCAGTCGTCGACCGCGCCACCGGCCAGGGCCGCGCGCAGCAGGGCCATCACCGCAGCGGCGGCGGGCGTCGTCGCCAGCGTCCAGCCGGTCTCGTCGTGCACGGGCACGCCCTGGCGTGCCAGCAGCGCACGCACGCGGCGGATGACGACGCGGTCCTGGGCCAGCAGCGCGACCGGCCGGCGGCCGGCGTTCAGGTGCTGGATGACGGCGGTGGCGGCCTGCTCGGCCAGGTTCTCGAAATCGGGAGCGACGGCCTCCTCCACCCGGGCGGTGGGCGTGAAACCGGCCCAGGCCTGGTCGATGTCCAGGTCGCCGTCCAGGCACAGGGTGGGCACGTCGCCGGCCTGGGCGAGCAGCGTTCGGGCGAGCAGGTCAGGGCCGCCCACACGCAGGCAGATCCAGGCGCTGGGCCGCAGCGCGAACAGCGTGTCGGTGGCCGGCCGGCGCTCGTCGGAGGCCACCCAGGCCAGCGCGACCTGCGCCAGCGCACGCTCCAGCAGGCCGGGGCCGGCATCGAGGGCCGCAAGCCGCTCGTGGGCGGTGTCGAAAAAGGCAGCTCGCTCCTGCGGCGGCACCTGGGCGGCCGCGCGGGTCAGCGCCTGGGCGGTGTCGACGAGGCGGGCCAGGGCCACGCGGTAGTCGCGCGGGCTGCTGCGCTTGAGGGGCTGCACCCAGCTCTGCTCGGCCAGCAGGCGGTCGGCCGTGAAGGCGTCGATGACGGCGTCACCGGAGAGCTGGTCGGGGGTGGCCAATGCGGTCGGGCCCAGCGCCGAGGCCAGGCTGTGGCTGGTGGTGATGCGCGGCATCCAGCCGCCACGGGCCAGGAAGGCGCGCCGGGCCGGGGCGAGCTGCTGGGCGAAGGGCAGCAGCAGCACGGCGTCGCGCAGCGGCGCGCCCTGCTCGAGCAGCCAGCCGGCGCAGGTGCCGGCAACCCGGCGCCAGAAGGCTTCGATGTCTTCCCCGGGGATCAGACCCAGGTTGATGGCTTGTTGCACTTGTAAAGCGGGCCTCCCGCCCTGATGTCTGCCATTGCTTCGGTCACCCTCGTGACCGTCCGGGCAAAAGTGGCTATGTCACAATGATTTTGCCTATTCGGACGGCGCCTGCGCGGCGACCGCCAACCCTTTGAGGCCAAGGAACCCTCCCATGAGCAGCGAATTGATCAAGCATGTTTCCGACGCGTCCTTCGACGCCGACGTGATCCAGTCCGGCAAGCCGGTGCTGGTGGACTACTGGGCCGAATGGTGCGGCCCCTGCAAGATGATCGCGCCCATCCTGGACGAGGTCGCCACCGGCTACGGTGACAAGCTGCAGATCGCCAAGATGAACGTCGACGAGAACCGCGAAGTGCCGGCCAAGTTTGGCATCCGTGGCATCCCGACGCTGATGCTTTTCAAGGACGGCCAGCTCGCCGCCACCAAGGTCGGCGCCCTCTCCAAGGCCCAGTTGACCGCCTTCCTCGACGCGAACCTATAATCGCGTCCAACTGCTGCAGTGATTCCGGCGCCCTCAGCGCGATCACTGCAGCAGCCAAAGCCAACACGCCCCGGGTTCCTGGATACAAATTCAGCACCCAGCCAGCGTGGACTCGGCTCCCCCTCCCACCACTTTGCTAGTTTCCGGATCCGCGCCGTTCGCTGTTTGACGGTAGCTATTCGGTCCTACTCCGGGGCGGCCGTGGAATCGCCGTTGCGCCTTGGCTGGCGCTGCGGCCCCTGACGGGTATTCGCCCATGCATCTTTCCGAACTCAAAGCGCTCCACGTTTCCGCCCTCATCGAGATGGGCGAGGCGCTGGAGATCGACAACGTCACCCGCCTGCGCAAGCAGGAACTGATGTTCGCCATCATGAAGAAGCGCGCCAAGGCTGGCGAGCAGGTCTTCGGCGATGGCGTGCTCGAAGTCCTGCCCGACGGCTTCGGCTTCCTGCGCTCGATCGAGGCCAGCTACATGGCTTCCACGGACGACATCTACCTGTCGCCCAGCCAGATCCGCCGCTTCAACCTGCACACCGGTGACCTGGTGGAAGGCGAAGTGCGCGTGCCCAAGGACGGCGAACGCTACTTTGCTCTGGTCAAGGTCGACCGCGTCAACAACCAGACGCCGGAGGAGAGCAAGAACAAGATCATGTTCGAGAACTTGACGCCCTTGTTCCCCAAGGAGCAGTTCAAGCTCGAACGTGAAGGCTACAAGGGTGAAGAGAACATCACCGGTCGCATCATCGACCTGGTGGCGCCCATCGGCAAAGGCCAGCGCGCGCTGATCGTGTCCCAGCCCAAGACGGGCAAGACCGAGATGATGAAGAGCCTGGCGCACGCGCTGGTGGCCAACCACCCGGACTGCCACCTCATCGTGCTGCTCGTCGACGAGCGCCCGGAAGAAGTGACCGAAATGATCCGCACCGTGCGCGGTGAAGTCATCAGCTCGACCTTCGACGAGCCCGCCGCCCGCCACGTGCAGGTGGCCGAAATGGTCATCGAGCGCGCCAAGCGCCTGGTGGAGCTGAAGAAGGACGTGATCATCCTGCTGGACTCGATCACGCGCCTGGCCCGCGCCTACAACAACGTGCTGCCCAGCTCCGGCAAGGTGCTGACCGGTGGTGTGGACGCCAACGCCCTGCAGCGCCCCAAGCGCTTCTTCGGCGCGGCGCGCAACATCGAGGAAGGCGGCTCGCTGACCATCATCGGCACCGCCCTGATCGACACCGGCTCCAAGATGGACGAGGTGATCTACGAAGAGTTCAAGGGCACCGGCAACTGCGAAATCCACCTGGATCGCCGCATGGCCGAGAAGCGCGTCTACCCGTCGCTGCTGATCAACAAGTCCGGCACGCGCCGCGAGGAACTGCTGCTCAAGCCCGAGATCCTGCAAAAGAGCTGGATCCTGCGCAAGCTGCTCTACAACATGGACGAAATCGAGGCGATGGAGTTCATCCTCGAGAAGATGAAGGCGTCGAAGAACAACCATGACTTCTTCGACATGATGCGGCGCGGCGGGTAACTTCAGCCCGAAACTGGCCAAACCGCAAGGAAGCCCGCTACAATCGCGGGTTTTCCGCCCTGACACCCCCGGAAAGTGCGCCGACCAAGCGATTGACATCGTCGGCGTGGCTCCCGACCTAGCCAAGAGGTTCCCATGAAAGACGGCATTCACCCCAACTACCGCGACGTCGCGTTCGTCGACCAGTCCAACGGTTTCCAGTTCGTCACGCGTTCGACCGTGCAGACCAAGGAATCCATTGAGATCGACGGCAAGAAGCTGCCGCTGGTGAAGCTGGAAACCACCAGCGAGTCGCACCCCTTCTACACGGGCACGCAAAAGAGCATCGACAACCTGGGCGGCCGCGTCGAGAAGTTCCGCAACAAGTTCGCTCACCTCAAGAAGTAAATTGGCTCGCGGCTGTTTCGCCGCACCAACGTCCAAAGGGCAGCCCAGGCTGCCCTTTTGCTTTTTGGCAGCTCAAAACTGCCGACTCCGCCGTTCGGCCGGCGTTTGACGGCATGATGCCGGCCGGTTTCATCGAAGTTTCGCGAGTGAATCTCCCCACCCCCGCCATCGTCGCCGAGCGCGGCGTCGAGCGCCTGCCACGCCTGGCGCTGATCCTGCTGTGCGCCGCCTATGTGCTGCCGGGCATCTTCGGTCGCGCCCCCTGGCGCAATGCCGACCTGAGCAGCTTCGGCTTCATGGCCAGCATCGCCCAGGGGCACGCGCCCTGGTGGCAGCCGGCCATCGCCGGCATCCCCGCCGAGGGCGGCCCCCTGCCCTACTGGCTGGGCGCGCTGGCCATCAAGATCCTGCCCTTCCTGGACGCGCCCGTCGCCGCCCGCCTGCCCTATGCCCTGGTGCTGGTCGGCGTGCTCGTGGCGGTCTGGTACACCTGCTTCCATCTGGCCCGCACCGAGGCGGCCCAGCCGGTGGCCTTCGCCTTTGGCGGCGAAGCCCAGGCCATCGACTACGCCCGGGCCCTGGCCGACGGCGCCCTGCTGGCGCTGATGGCGTCGCTCGGCCTGCTGCAGTTGGGCCACGAGACGACCCCCGAGCTGATGCAACTGCTGGCCATCGCGGGCTACCTCTATGGCCTGGCCGCAGCGCCCTTCAAGCAGGGCCGCGCACGGGCAGCCATCCTGCTGGCTCTGCCTGCGCTGGCTGCCAGCGGCGCCCCGACCGTGGCCTGCGCCCTCGGCCTGCTCGGCCTGCTGCTCAACCACCGCTCCAGCTATGACGAAGCCAAGGCCCAGAGGCTCTGGCTGCTGGCTTCGCTGACGCTGGCCGTGCTGGCGGCCTGGGCCTTCGACGGCTGGGCCTGGCGCGTCAGGCCCGGCCTGCAGTTCGCCTCTTTGCTGAGCCTGCTGGCCTGGTTCTGCTGGCCGTCCGGGCCGCTGGCCTTGTGGACGCTGTGGCGCTGGCGCCGCCATGGCCTGCGCCGCCACATCACCGTGCCGGCCATTGCGCTGCTGGTGCCGCTGGTGGCCTGCATCACGATGGACGGCTCGGAGCGCGCGCTCCTGCTGGCCCTGCCCTCGCTGGCCATCCTGGCCGCCTTCGCACTGCCGACGCTGAGCCGCAGCGTCTCGGCCGCCGTGGACTGGTTCTGCGTCTTCATCTTCTCCGCGGTGGCGCTGTTCGGCTGGCTTTACTACGTGTCCATGCACACCGGCTGGCCGGCGCGGCCGATGGCCAATCTGCGCCGCCTGGCGGAGGGTTTCGAGCCGGAGTTCAGCGTGCTGGCCCTGCTGTTCGCCATCGCCGCGACGCTGTCCTGGCTGGCCCTGGTGCGCTGGCGCACCGCCCGCCATCGCCATGCGCTGTGGAAGAGCCTGGCCCTGCCGGCCGGCGGCGTCGCCCTGGGCTGGCTGCTGGTCATGAGCCTGTTGCTGCCGCCGCTGGACTATGCGCGCAGCCTGGCACCGCTGGTCGCCCGGCTGAAGGCGCGCGTGCCGGCCGACGCCAACTGCCTGGCCGCACCGGGCCAGAACCTCGCGACGCTGGCGGCGCTGGAATGGCATGGCGGCTGGCTGGTTCGCGGCCGTGGCTCGCTGACCACCTCCGCATGCAGCCACGCCGTCATCAGCGCCGGCCAACCGACACCCCAGGGCTGGCAGGTGGTTGCGCAGGTGAAGCGGCCAACGGACCGCAGCGGCAGCGCCAGTCTCGTGCTCCTGAAGCGTCAGTGATCCGACAGCGCGGCCGCGTTGAAGGCCGCCTCGTCGCCCAGCGCCGAGTCGCTGGCCTGGCGCACGCGCGCGGCCGGGAAAACGAGGCGAAAGCGCGAGCCCTTGCCGACATCGCTCTGGATCATCAGCTCGCCGCCATGGCGCTGCATGACGTGCTTCACGATGGACAGGCCCAGGCCCGTGCCCCCCGTCTCGCGTGAGCGGCTGCCGTCGACACGGTAGAAGCGCTCCGTCAGCCGCGGGATGTGTTCGCGCGCGATGCCCAGGCCCGTGTCGATGACGGTCAGCTCGCCATTGCCACCCTCGAGCAGCCGCCAGGCCACCTCGACCTCGCCACCGTCCGGCGTGTAGCGCACGGCATTGGTGACGAGGTTGGCGATGCCGCTGAGCAGTTCGCTCTCGATGCCGGCCAGCTCGACGTTGGTCTCCGGCCTCAGATGCAGCTGGTGACGGCCAGCGGAAAGCACCTCGGCATCCGCCGCGATGCGCAGCAGCAGGCCGTCCAGGCCCACCCAGCGGTCCGGTGCCGGGCGCGGGCTGCCTTCCAACTGGGCCAGCGTCAGCAGGTCGGCCACCAGCGTCTGCATGCGCTGGGTCTGCTGGTTCATCAGCACCAGCACGCGCTCACGCTCGACGGCCGTCAGCGGCAGCGTGTGCATGGTCTCGATGAAGCCGGACAGCACCGTCAGCGGTGTGCGGATCTCGTGCGAGACATTGGCGACAAAGTCGCGCCGCATGGCCTCGGAGCGCACGCGCTCGGTGATGTCCAGCGACAGCACGAGGCGCATGCCCTCGCCGTACTCGCGCACGATGATGGACAGCGTGCCCGGGCCGCGGCCATTGCCCAGCACCAGCGGCTCGGCAAAGGTGCCGGCCTGCAGATAGGCCACGAAGGCGGGCGCACGCACGAGGTTGGTGATGCGCTGGCGCAGGTCGCGCTGCGGGTCCAGCGCGAAGTGGTCGGCCGCGACGCGGTTGCACCAGACGATCTGTTCGTGCGAGTCCAGCATCAGCACGCCGTTGGGCGAGGCTTCGATGGCCGACAGGAATTGCTCCAGCTCCAGCCGGGCGCGCCCCACGCTGCGGTCCCGATCGCGCACGGCACGCTCGATGCGGTAGCCGACCTCGCCCCACAGGCCGGTGTCGCGCGGCGCGTTCTCGAGCTGGTTGCCACGCAGCCAGCTGAGCAGGCGGTGGCCACGCACCGCGTCGACCAGCAAAGTCAGCACGACGCCGCTGACGACGCCGACGCCCAGCCCAAGGCTGTCGATACCCGTGGCCGTGCGTACCCCCACTCCAATGACAAACCCGAACAGCGCGGCCCCGAGGGCCATCAGGAGTCGCGGCAGTAACCAGGTCATGTCGGCGGATGAAACTCAGGCAGAGAGCGCGCTGCTCTGTTGGGTCAAGCGGTAGCCGGCACCACGGACGGTCTCGATCATGCGGGCGCACTGCACGCGCTCCAGCGCTTCGCGCAGGCGCTTGACGTGGACGTCGATGGTGCGTTCCTCGATGAAGACGTGGTCGCCCCAGACGCGGTCCAGCAGCTGCGAACGGCTGTGCACACGCTCGGGGTGCGTCATCAAGAAATGCAGCAGGCGGAACTCGGTGGGGCCGAGCTTGACCTCGGCGCCATCGCGGCTGACGCGGCGCGTGCCCGGGTCCAGCAGCAAGGGGCCGACCTCGACCGCGCTGTCCAGCGCCTCGGGCGCCTTGCGACGCAGCACGGCGCGAATGCGCGCCAGCAGCTCGTTGGTCGAGAACGGCTTGGTGATGTAGTCATCGGCACCCGCATCCAGGCCGGCGATCTTGTCGCCTTCCTCGGCGCGCGCCGTCAGCATGATGACGGGCAGCTCCTTGGTGCGGGCCACGCCACGCCATTGGCGCGCCAGCGCCACGCCGCTCTGGCCGGGCAGCATCCAGTCCAGCACGACCAGGTCGGGCAGCACGCGGTCCACCTCGTACTGGGCCTGGGTGGCGCTGCCGGCGATCGTCACCTCGAAGCCGGCATGGCGGAGATTGATGGAGATCAGCTCGGCGATCGCCGATTCGTCTTCAACGACAAGGACTCGGCTCATGATCAACGCACCATGGTTTCGACGGCCTCGGGCGAGTTGTGTCGCACGTCCTGGCCCTTGACCACGTAGATGACCACCTCGGCCAGGTTCTTGGCGTGGTCGCCGACACGCTCGATGGCCTTGGCCACGAAGACGAGGTCGATGGACGAGGAGATGGTGCGCGGGTCTTCCATCATGTAGGTGATGAGCTTGCGCAGCAGGCCATCAAACTCCTTGTCGATCTCGTCGTCGTGCTTGAGCACGTCCAGCGCGCGCTCCACGTCCAGGCGGGCGAAGGCGTCCAGCGACTTGCGCAGCTGGGTGGTGGCGAGTTCGGCCTCGAAGCTGAGGTCGGACATCGGCAGGCGCATGCGGCTCGAAACACCGCTGGCCACCAGGCGCTGCACCGTGCGGGCGATGCGCGCGGCTTCGTCGCCGACGCGCTCGAGGTTGGCGATGCTCTTGCTGATGGCGATCAGCAGGCGCAAGTCGCGGGCCGTCGGCTGGCGGCGCGCAATGATGGTCGAGAGATCGCGGTCGATCTCGATTTCCATCGTGTTGACGCGGCTTTCCTTGGTCAGCACTTCGTCGGCCGATGCGGCGCTGAAGTCCACCAACGCCTGCACGGCCTGGGCCACCTGGGCTTCCACCAGGCCGCCCATTTCGAGCACGCGGGTCGAGATGCCGCTGAGCTCGGCGTCGAACTGGGTCGAGAGATGTTTGTCCACCATACCGTCCTCCTTGATCAGCCGAAGCGGCCGGTGATGTAGTCCTCGGTGTCCTTGCGCTTGGGCTTCATGAAGAGCTCAGCGGTCGGTCCGAATTCGATCAGGTCGCCCAGGTACATATAGGCCGTGTAGTCCGAGCAGCGCGCGGCCTGCTGCATGTTGTGGGTCACGATGGCGACCGTGTAGTCGGCCTTGAGCTCGTGGATGAGCTCCTCGATCTTGCCGGTGGAGATCGGGTCCAGCGCCGAGCAGGGCTCGTCGAGCAGCAGCACCTCGGGCTTGATGGCAATGCCGCGTGCGATGCACAGGCGCTGCTGCTGGCCGCCGGAGAGGCCGGAGCCGCTCTGGTTGAGCTTGTCCTTCACCTCGGTCCACAGCGCGGCCTTCTTCAGGGCCCACTCCACACGCTCGTCCATCTCGACGCGCGGCAGCGTCTCGAACAGCTTCACGCCGAAGGCGATGTTGTCGTAGATGGACATCGGGAAGGGCGTGGGCTTCTGGAAGACCATGCCGATCTTGGCGCGGATCAGCGAGACATCGTCCTTGCTGGCCAGCACGTCCTCGCCGTCCAGCAGGATCTGGCCTTCGGCACGTTGCTCGGGGTAGAGCTCGTACATGCGGTTCAGCGTGCGCAGCAGCGTGCTCTTGCCGCAGCCCGACGGACCGATGAAGGCGGTGACCTTGTTCTCGGGGATGTCGAGGTTGATGTTCTTCAGCGCGTGGAAGCTGCCGTAGAAGAAGTTCAGGTTGCGCACCGAGAGTTTGGCGCGCTCGCCCACGGGCGTTTCGATCTTGGCGTCCATGAGATCGGGTCCTTAGTGTTTGTTCTTGAAGAGCACGCGGGCGAGGATGTTCAGCAGCAGCACGCCGACGGTGATCAGGAAGACGCCGGCCCAGGCCAGCTTCTGCCAGTTCTCGTAGGGGCTCATCGCGAACTTGAAGATGGTGACCGGCAGGCTGGCCATCGGCGAGCTGATGTCGCTGGTCCAGAACTGGTTGGACAGCGCCGTGAACAGCAGCGGCGCGGTCTCGCCCGACACGCGGGCCAGGGCCAGCAGGATGCCGGTCAGCACGCCGGCACGCGCCGACTTCAGCGTGATGGTCAGGATGACCTTCCACTTCGGCGTGCCCAGCGCATAGGCGGCCTCGCGCAGCGCGTTGGGCACCAGGCTGAGCATGTTCTCCGTCGTGCGGATGACGACGGGGATGACGAGCAGCGCCAGGGCCAGCGCGCCCGCCATGCCGGAGAAGCTCTTCAGCTTGGCGACGACCATGGCGTAGACGAACAGGCCGACGACGATGGACGGGGCGGACAGCAGGATGTCGTTGATGAAGCGCACCGCGCTGCCCAGCCAGGTCTTCTGGCCGTATTCAGCGAGATAGACGCCGGCCAGGATGCCGACCGGCGTGCCGACCAGCGTGGCCAGGCCGACCATGACGAAACTGCCGAAGATGGCGTTGGCCAGGCCCCCGCCCTCGCCCTGCGGCGGCGGCGTCATCTCGGTGAAGGTGGCCAGGCTCAGGCCGCCGATGCCGAGATAGATGGTCTCGAACAGGATCCAGACCAGCCAGAACACGCCGAAGCCCATCGCGCCCAGCGACAGCGCCAGCGCGATGACATTGGTGCGCTTGCGCTTGTGGTGCATCGCCAGGCGGCGAGTGTCAAGGGTCGAGCTCATGAACGGGCTCCTTCGCTCTTCTTCAGGCGCAGCAGCAGCAGCTTGGAGATGGTCAGCACGACGAAGGTGATGAGGAAGAGGACCAGGCCGAGGTACATCAGCGAGGCCTGGTGCAGGCCCTCGCCGGCCTCGGCGAATTCATTGGCCAGCGTGGACGTGATGCTGTTGGCGGCCTCGAAGACCGACAGCGAGTTCAGCTGGTTCATGTTGCCGATGACGAAGGTGACGGCCATCGTCTCGCCCAACGCCCGGCCCAGGCCGAGCATGATGCCGCCGACGACACCGGTCTTGGTATACGGCAGCACGACGCGCGAGACGACCTCCCAGGTCGTCGCGCCCAGGCCGTAGGCGGATTCCTTCAGCATCGGCGGCGTGACCTCGAAGACGTCGCGCATCACCGAGGCGATGAAGGGGATGATCATGATCGCCAGGATGATGCCGGCCGACAGGATGCCGATGCCCACCGGCGGGCCGGAGACCAGCGAACCCAGCAGGGGCACGCCACTCAGCACGGCCTGCAGCGGCTGCTGCACGAAGGTGGCCAGGATGGGGCCGAAGACCAGCAGGCCCCACATGCCATAGACGATGGACGGCACGGCAGCCAGCAGCTCGATGGCGACACCCAGGGGGCGCTTGAGCCAGCTGGGCGACAGCTCGGTCAGGAAGATGGCGATGCCGAAACTGACCGGTACGGCGATGACGAGGGCGATGAAGGAACTGGCCAGCGTGCCGTAGATCATCACCAGGCCGCCGAACTTCTCCTGCACCGGGTCCCATTCCGCGCTGGTCAGGAAGCCCAGGCCGAAGGCCTTCAGGGCCGGCGCCGCGCCGATGATGAGGGAACCGATGATGCCGACCATCAAGGCCAGCGTCAGCCAGGCGGCGCCCTGCGACAGGGCGGCGAACAAGGTGTCGGCCCAGGGGGCGACGCGGCGGCGCTGGGGTTTGGGTTCCATGGGTGAAGTATGCGAGCGCCGCTCGCCTCGATCAGCGCCTGCGCTGCCGGCTGGAAGGATGGCTGCCAAGGAACCTCCGAAAGTCGGGTCAGGGGATGGGCGCTGGGACGTGGCGGAGCCCGGCCGGGGCCGGGCTGCATTCAGGTCAGCGTCAGCGCCCAGGGATCACTTGAAGGCGACGGCCTTGCCGGCGGTGTCTTTGATCTGGTCGGTCCACTGCTTGCGCACCAGGTCCTTCACGGCGGCGGGCAGGGGCACGTAGTCGAGGTCGTCGGCCGCCTTGTCGCCGTTGACATAGGCCCACTCGAAGAACTTCAGCGCGGCGCTGGCCTGGGCCGCCTTGTCCTGCGACTTGAACATCAGGATGTAGGTCGGGTTGGTCAGCGGCCAGGCGGTCTTGCCGGGCTGGTCGGTCGTGATCTGGTAGAAGGTCTTGTTCCAGTCAGCGCCGGCGGCGGCGGCCTTGAAGGCGTCGTCGCTCGGGTTGACCCACTGGCCGTCCTTGTTCTTCAGTTGGACGTAGTTCATCTTGTTCTGCTTCACATAGGCGTACTCGACGTAGCCGATGGAATTGGGCAGGCGCTGCACGAAGGCGGCGACGCCCTCGTTGCCCTTGCCGGCCGTGCCAGCCAGCCACTTGACCGTCGTGCCTTCGCCGACCTTCGTCTTCCAGTCTTCGCTGACCTTGGACAGGTAGTTGGTGAAGATGAAGGTCGTGCCCGAGCCGTCGGCGCGTGCCACCGGCGCGATCGCCGCGTCAGGCAGCGCGACACCCGGGTTCAGCGCGGTGATGGCCGCGTCGTTCCACTTGGTGACCTTGCCGAGGTAGATGTCGGCCAGCACAGGGCCGGTCAGCTTGATCTGGCCCGGGGCGATGCCCTTGATGTTGACGACGGGCACGACGCCGCCGATGACCATCGGGAACTGCACGAGGCCGTCCTTGGCCAGTTCGTCGTCCTTCAGCGGCATGTCGGAGGCGCCGAAGTCGACCGTCTTGGCCTTGATCTGGCGGATGCCGGCGCCGGAGCCGACGGACTGGTAGTTGATGCGGGCTCCGGTGGCCTTGTTGTAGGCATCGGCCCACTTGGCGTAGATGGGCGCCGGGAAGGTGGCGCCAGCGCCGGTCACGTCCTGGGCAAGGGCCACCTGGGCGCCAAACAGGCTCGCGACGATTGCGAGCGACTTGCTGACCTGGACAAAGTTCATCTGAGACACCTTCCGCGTGGCGGTTTTGACGATGACCGTCATCCTAGGGATCGAATGTGACGATTCAGTGACCTCCCCGTCATCTACCCGGAGATTGGAGCGCGTCGAGGGGCGGCTGGGAAGCGCTCTGAACCGCTTTGTGACACTGTCATTTTCGATTCATGCAATCGTCATATCCCGCTTCTAGAGTCCCGGCCAGCCGTTTACCGACCCAACCGGAGCTTCCGACATGATCCGCCGCACCTCCTTGATCGCCCTGGCCGCCAGCGCCCTGCTGGCCGCCTGCGCCTCTGCGCCCACAGCGCCCGCCCCGGCGCCGCTGGCCGACACACTGGCCCGCGACCCGCAGCTCAGCACCTTCAACCGCCTGGTGGCCCAGGCCGGCCTGGTGGACGAGTTGCGCGCCGCCGGCCCGCTGACCGTCTTCGCCCCCAGCGACGAGGCCTTCAAGGCCGTGCCGGCCAAGACGCTGGAAGCGCTGGCCGCCGACCCGGCCCAGCTCAAAGCCGTGCTGGGCTATCACGTCATCGACGGCCGCGTGGCTGCCGCCGATGTGAAACCGGGCGTTGCCAAGACCCACCAGGGCGCGACCCTGGCCCTGGCCAAGGCCGGCAGCTTCGTCACCGTGGACGACGCCGTCGTGCAGCAGGCCGACATCGTCGCGACCAATGGCGTGGCCCATGTCGTCGACCGCGTGCTGATGCCGCCGAAGAAGTAACTGCTGCCGAGAGAAACAAGAAGGCCGCCCGATTGAACTGACCCCAAGAAGTTGGACAGTTGATCTAGTGGCCCAAGGCCTGAGTTCGGTACTGCACCGGGCTCAGGCCTTTCAGCTTGAGTTTGATGCGGTGGTGGTTGTAGTAGTGGATGTAGCGACGCAAGCCGCTACGCAGTTCTGCCAC